>NZ_AP024546.1:327062-654124 GCF_018406645.1 Lysobacter helvus | reverse complement strand
GGCGATCGCCGCGACCCACAGCGCGGTCGCCGACACGCCGACCGAGAACACCCACAGGCACGCCAGGTGCATCGCGACGAACGGCGAAGCCCGCAACCAGTCGATGCGACCTTCGCGTTCGCCGGGCACCTGCGTCGTGGTGTCGAACCAGCGCCGCATCGTCGCGGCGACGGTCTGGGCAACGGCCATGGCATCCCTCCTGGAGCGCGGTCCTGTCCGTGTTACGGACGGGACGCCCCGGTGGATGCACCTGCCAGGTCAGATCTGCGCGATGCCGCCCTTCGCCACGACCGGTCCGGACGGGGCCGCATGCGGGATGCCGGCCAGCGGTTCGAGCGTGACGGCGAGCGTCGCGCCGACGCGCAACGCATCGCGCACGGCGGCCGGCACGTCGATGGTCTGCGCCTTGTCGGTCGAGACCAGGCCCAGCGAGATCGGTGCCTTGCCCGCGGGAATGACCCACAGCTCGTTCACGCGACCCTGCGCATCGGCCGGCACGGGCACGGGCGCCAGGTGGACCTGCGCGGCGCCCGGGTCGATGGAGGCGATCCAGCCCGTGCTGCCGTCGTCGCGTTCGAGCACGGTGACGGGGCGCGCGGGCGTCGTCGGTGCAGGCGCGGGCGGCGCCACGACGACCTGCGGCGGTGCGGGCGGCGCGGGACGCTGCAGCAACGCGAAGCTGATCGCGGCGATGGCGGCGGCTGCGGCGAGCGCGGTGGCAAGGCGCCACGTACGCACATCGTTCCAGCGGCCCGGGCGCGTGTCGTCGCCGACCGACGCCCATCCGAGCGACGTACGCACGCGCGGCCAGACGTGCGCGCTGGGCGCCTGCGGTTGTGCACGCAGCAACCAGGCAGCGAAGCGCGCGTCCCAGGCCGCGACCAGGGCCGCGAACGCCGGATCGCGCGCGATGCGTGCCTGCGCTTCGATGCGCTCGTTCGCGTCGAGCACGCCCAGCGCGTATTCGGCGGCGAACAGGTCGTCGTCGCGCGGCACGTCGGGTTCGAGGCGGTCGGCGGCGACGTTCATCGTTCCAGGCACGCTTTGAGTTGCTGCAGGCCGCGCCGGATCCAGCTCTTGATCGAACCGATCGGCGACCCGGTGCGCGCCGCGAGTTCTTCATACGTGACGTTCTCGAAGAACGCGGTGCGGATGAGTTGCCTGCGGCGCGGTTCGAGTTGCTCGACGCAGTCGTCCAGGCGCGCCTTGTCAGCGCTGGCCTCGGCCTGCATGGCGGGCGAGGGCGCGGGGTCGGGCGCTTCCTCGGCGAGTTCCATCGGCGCGCGCGGGGCATTCGGCATTGCGCGCAGGCGGTCGATCGACCGGTTGCGTGCGATCGCGCCCATCCACGTCAGCGCACGCGCGCGGGCGCCGTCGAATTGCGCGGCCTTGCGCCACACCGTGACGAACACGTCCTGCAGCACGTCCTCGGCTTCCGCGCGATCGGGCAGCACGCGCAGGCAGATGCCGAGCAGCAGCGGCGCGGCATCGCGATACAGAGCTTCGAACGCGGCCCGGTCGCCGCCGGCCACGCGCGCGAGCAGCGCGTCGATGGCGTCGGCGTTGCGTTCGGGCAACACGAGGTCGGTCATGGGGCGCGCGCGTCCTGCGAATCGGGGTGCGGCAGGGCGCCGCGGTGTCCGGCGAACCTTAAGCCACGTGCCGTGAAGGGGGAACGTGGGGACGGGACGCCGGACCGGGTGCGGGTGCATGTCCGCCTTTACGCGGCGGAGGGCGGTGCGGATTCAGGGGGGCGCGGCTCAGTCGACGCGGTACACGCGCGCGCCGGGGGTGTCGTCGTCGAGGCGGAAGAACCAGCGGCCCGCCGCGCCGGGCACCACTTTCACCTTCGGCGCCTGCAGCGGTTTCGACAGCGTGTAGTGGCCCTTGAGGACCTTCCAGCGCTGGCCGTTGGCGAGTGCGAACTCGGTGCCGGGTTCCCAACCGTTCAAGGTGCCGACCAGCGTGCTTTCGATCGGCTCGTCGTTGAAGCCGATGAAGCGGGAGCGTTCGGGTTCGCGCTCGGCGTGCGGCGCGGAGGCGGCGACGGGCGCAGGCGCAGCCTCGGCGTCGTCGCGCAGCAAACGGTTGAGTTCGGCGAGCTGCGCGGCGGTCAGCGTGTCCAGGCCGGTGGCGTGCAGCTGTTCCTTCGTGAAGCGATGTTCGAGGTCTACCCACGTCGTCGCGGCGATCGCGCCGGTGACGAAGCAGGCGAGGACCAAGGCCAGGGTGCGTCGCTTCATGCGCGTTCTTCCAGGGGAATCGAGAGGGCGGCCGCGTCGGGCCGCGCCGTGGCGTAGACCTCCAGCGCGCGCTGGATCAGGCGTGCGTTGTCCCACGCCGCGGCATCGCGCGGACCCGCGGCGGACAAGGCGATGCGCAAGGTGTCGTCGCGCAGCACGCGCAACACGTGGCGCGCGAATTCTTCCACGTGCTCGCCGCTCACCACCGCGCTGCGCGCCTTCCGCAAGACGGTGGCGGTGCCCATCACCGCGGTCGATACGATCGGGATGCCGAGCGCCATGGCTTCGATCAGCACCAGGCCCTGCGTTTCGGTGGGCGAGGCGAACAGGAACGCATCCGCCGCGCGATAGCAGTCGAGCAGCGTGGTGCGGCGATCGAGGTTGCCGACGAAGACCACGTTGGCGTCCAGGCCCAGCGTGCGCACGCGCGTGCGCAAGCGTTTCTCATCGGGGCCTTCGCCGGCGATGACGAAGCGGAGTGCGGGCGCGTCGCGCACGACCCGCGCGACGACGTCCAGCAGGAACGGGATGTTCTTTTCGATCGCGAGGCGACTGACCGTCGCGACCACTGGCGCACCGGGCGCGAGGCCCTGCGCGGCGCGGAAGCGTTGGCCGTCGCCGCCCTGGAATTCGTCGAGGTCGATGCCGGTGGGCAGCACCGTGGCAGGCGTGCGCACGCCGTAGGTGCGCAGCACGGCCTCCATCTCGGTGGTCGGTACGATGAGGTGGTCGACCTCGTGGCACAGCTTGCGCGACAGGCGCCGTGCGACCAGCCGCAGCAACGGCGAGGGACACCACGGCAGGTAGTGCGCGATGTATTCCTCGAAATACGTGTGGTAGGTCTCCACCACCGGCGCGCCGGAGGCGCGGGCGAGGCGCACGCCGACGCCATGCGCGCGGAAGGGCGTGTGCACGTGCACGGCGTCGAAGCGGCGCGACGCGAGGCGGGCTTCGACGGCACGCAACGCACGCGCGGTCATCAAGCGGTCTTCCGGATCGAAGAACAACACGCGCGCCGGCACGCGGATCACGTCGAAGGCGGGACCGAACTCCGTGTCGCGCGCGGTCTGTTCGTCCGACGCGCCGTAGTCCGGCGCAACCAGCGTCACCCGGTGGCCCAGCGCGACCAGCGCGCGGACGAACGTGCGGATCGACGTCGACACGCCGTTGACCCGCGGGAAATAGACGTCCGACACCATGAGCAGGTCCATGCGCGCACGGTATGGCGCGCGTGTGACTGTTTTGAGACAGCCGCCTGCGTCAGGCGGCGAGCGGCCGCTGCAGGTCGAAGGCCGGCCGCGGCGCGAGGCGGGCGAGGGTGGCGTGGGTGTGGGACAGCAGGCGCAGCGTGCCGTCGGGATCCTCGACCAGCGCGGTCAGCGATTCGACCCAGTCGCCATCGTTGGCATAGATCAGGCCGCGGCGCATCTCCAGCGCCGCGCGATGGATATGGCCGCACACGATGCCGTCGAGGCCGCGCCGCCGCACTTCGTCGAGCCCGGCCTGGCGATAGCGCGCGATGTAGCGTTCGGCCGCGTCGCTGCGACGCTTGAGGAATTCGGCGAGCGACCAGTAGCGCATCCCGAAGCGCCGGCGCGCGCGGTTGAGCAGCGCGTTCCCGGACAGGATCCGGTCGTACAACCAGTCACCCACGCGCTCCTGCATCCCGCCGAACTGCGTCTGCGCATCGAACTCGTCGCCGTGCACCACCAGCAACCGGCGCCCATCAGCGGTGACGTGGATCGCGCGGCGCCGCACGCGCATCGCCGGCAAAGCGAGCCCGCAGAACCGCCGCGCAGGGCGATCGTGGTTGCCGGGGATGTAGATCAGTTCGGTGCCCGCGCGGCGCAGGGCATGCAGCGCTTCGACCACGCGGTTCTGCGCCGCGCCCCACTGCGCGCGGCGGCACGCCATCCACCACAGGTCCACGATGTCGCCGACGAGGTACAGGCGTTCGCATTGCAGCTGTTCGAGGAAGGTCGCGAGTTCGGCGGCGTGGCAATGGGTCGCGCCGAGATGGCAATCCGAGACGAACGCGGCGCGATGGCGCATGCGGACTCCGGCATTGGCGATGCGCGCAGGCTCGCGCCGCTGCGCGACACGGCGATGACACGCACGCGACAACGCGGTGACGGCGTGGCCACCGGCGTGTCATCGATCGTCCATCTGCGCCCGATAGCCTTGCGCGCCCAGGGGAGGGAACCGACATGCAACTGGGGAAGACGGACAAGGCGCGCGACGTGCTCGCGGGCGGAACGCGCGGTGGCGTGGACATGCGCGAGCGGCGCATCCTGATCCTCGCGGACGGACGCCGCACGCTGGAGGATGTGATCGCGATGCTGGGCGAGGACATCCGGCCGGCCGTCGATCGGCTGGTGCGCGAGGGATACCTGTCGCCTTCGACGCGTGCGCCGGTGGCGATGGAAATCGCACCGCGCGTGGGGCCCGTCGCCACGCAGGCACCTGCCGCGCGACGTCGTTCGCTGGTGGCCGCGAAGATGTACCTCATCGACATGCTGCAACTGCAACGCAGCACCGAAGCGGCCGACCTGCGCCTTGCGATCCAGTCCACCGGCGACGAAGCGTTGCTGGTCGAACGCTTGCTGGAGGGACTCGCGCATTTGTGTGCCACGACGACGGCCAGTTACGGCGCGCGCGTGCGCGAACGCTTGTCGGAAGTGTTGCCGGAAGCCTTGCTGCCGCGTTTGTCGTCGGTGGGTTGAACGCCCGCTTGCACGTTGCTGAATCCGCAAACATGCGCATTCGAATTCGTCGACACACCTGCACATCTCTGAAGCGAACCAATGCATCGCATGAATGCGCGCGCATCTCACGTATTTCTCATGCGTGCTCTTGCAGAGTGTCACCACCGACGCAAGTCGGACATCGGCACCAACCAATCGCAAGAGAGGAGTAAGCACACGATGGGCAACAACCAGAACGACCGCGGCAACATGGGCAGCAACATGGGCCAGGGCTCCGGCCAGCGCCAGGAAGGCCAGGGCAAGGACTCGGGCAAGACCACGCAGCAGACCCAGAACAAGCAGGACGATCGTAGCCAGGACAAGAAGCCCGGCACGTCCGCCCCGCCGCGCGACGACAGCAGCCACCGCTAAGCAACACCACCCTTGATCAGGTGCGAAGCCGGAAAAGCCCACGCTTTTCCGGCTTCGTTGCGTCAGGCCTCGGCCGACGACAGTGCTTCCAGCACCGCCGAGCCGTAACGTTCGAGCTTGGTGGCGCCGACGCCGCTGATGGTGGCGAGCGCATCGAGGTCGGTCGGTTCCGCCAACGCGATCTGGCGCAACGTGGCGTCGTGGAAGATCACGTAGGCCGGGACATTCTGTTCGCGCGCCACGCTCGCGCGCCACGCACGCAGCGCATCGAACCGCACCGTCGCTTCGTCATCCATCGCCGCCGTGCCCTGCGACGCGCGCGCTTCGCGGCGCGCCTTCGGCAGGCGCTCGGCTTCGGCGCGCAGGGTGAGGGTGCGTTCGCCTTTCAACAGCGCCGCGCTTTCCGACGTGAGCCGCAATGCGCCATGCCCTTCGACATCCACCTGCAGCCAGCCGCCCGCGACGAGTTGCCGCATCACGCTGCGCCATTGCTTCGCATCGAGGTCCTTGCCGACGCCGTAGGTGCTCAGGCGTTCGTGCCCGAACTGCTGGATCTTCTGTGTCTCCGCGCCGCGCAGCACATCGATCACGTGCGCGGCGCCGAACCGCTGCCCCGTGCGATACACGCACGACAAGGCCTTCTGCGCCGCCACCGTGCCGTCCCAGCTTTGCGGCGGTGAGATGCAGTTGTCGCAGCGTCCGCACGCGCCGGGATGCGATTCCCCGAAGTAGCCCAGCAGCGACTGGCGCCGGCAGCTGGTGGATTCGCAGAAGCCGATCAACGCGTCGAGCTTGCGACGTTCCAGGCGCTTGCGATCCTCGCCCGAGTCGCCCTCTTCGATCATGCGTTGCAGCAGCACCGCATCGCCGAGCCCGTACGACATCCACGCATCGGCCGGATCGCCGTCGCGCCCCGCGCGGCCGGTCTCCTGGTAATAGCCTTCCATGGACTTGGGCAGGTCCAGGTGCGCGACGAAGCGCACGTCCGGCTTGTCGATGCCCATGCCGAAGGCGATGGTGGCGCACATCACGATGCCGTCTTCGCGCAGGAACCGGCGCTGGTGTTCGGCGCGCACCTGCGAATCGAGCCCCGCGTGATACGGCAAGGCAACGATACCTTTCTCTGACAACGCCTCCGCCGTCTGTTCCACCTTGCGTCGCGACAGGCAATACACGATGCCGGACTGGCCGCGCCGGGAGGACAGGAACTCCAGCAGCTGTCGCCGCGCCTCCTGCTTGGCGACGACGGTATAGGTGATGTTGCGCCGGTCGAAGGAACTGACGAATTCCTGCGCTTCCTCCAGCTTCAGCCGCTCGACGATCTCGCGCCGCGTGGGCGCATCGGCCGTGGCGGTGAGCGCGATGCGCGGCACGTCCGGCCAGCGCTCGTGCAGCAGCGTGAGCTGGCGATATTCCGGGCGGAAGTCGTGGCCCCACTGCGAGACGCAATGCGCTTCGTCGATGGCGAACAGCGCCAGGCGCGCCTGGTCCATCAGCGACAGGAAGCGCGGCGTCAGCAGGCGCTCCGGCGCGACGTACAGCAGGTCGAGTTCGCCGGCCGAGAACGCACGCTCCACCGCGAGCGCGGCGCCGGCATCGAGCGAGGAATTGAGGAACGCCGCGCGCACGCCGAGCTGGCGCAGCGCCTCCACCTGGTCCTGCATCAGCGCGATCAGGGGCGACACCACGATCGCGGTGCCTTCGCGCAGCAGCGCCGGCAGCTGGTAGCACAGCGACTTGCCGCCGCCGGTGGGCATGAGGACGAGCGCGTCGCCGCCACCGGCGACGTGCGCGACGATCTCGCCCTGCGCGCCGCGGAAGGCGTCGTAACCGAAAACGTGGCGGAGGGTGTCGAGTGCGGCCTGCATGCCGCACAGGTTACGCGAGACCGGCGCCGTCCCGGGCGGAACGACGCCGGCAAATCAGCGGATCATTGCAGCAGCGAGCGCAGCATCCACGCATTCTTCTCGTGCACCTTCAGGCGCGAGGTCAGCATGTCCACCGTCGGGTCGTCGCCGGCCTTGTCGGCGATTTCCAGGCTCTTGCGCGCGGTGCGGCTGACGGCTTCGTTGCCCAGCGTGAGCTGGCGGACCATTTCGCGCCAGTCGGTGTGTTCCACCGTGGTGTCGTCCTTGATGGTGCTCAGGCGCTGGAAATCCTTGTACGAGGCCGGCACGTTGTAGCCCAGCGCGCGGATGCGCTCGGCGATCTCGTCCAGCGCGATCCACTGCTCGTTGTACTGGGTCTCGAACATCAGGTGCAGGCTGTTGAACATCTTGCCGGTGATGTTCCAGTGGAAGTTGTGCGTCTTCAGGTACAGCGTGAAGGCGTCGGCCAGCACCTGCATCAGGGATTCGGAAATGGCCTTGCGATCGTCGGCGTTGATGCCGATGTCGATGTCGGGGGCGTTGGCACCCAGGTTCGGATCCTCGGACAGGGATTTCTCGGACTTGCCCATGCGCATGCGCTCCAGGTGGGGGGTTGCGATCACAATAGTGGGGCGGCGGCGACTCGGGAAATCGATTGTCGCTGCCGCAGTGATTGATGGCGGCTATCAACAGGCAGTGTATGGAATCGAGTGCAAAGACCGCGTCAGGGCGGGCCCGCAACGCCATCGAGGGCGCGCTCTCGAAGGACCGCGGCCGCCTGCTCGGCCTCTGGCAGCGCTGGAACGCGAAGCCGGAAGACGAGGCTTTGCGCGATGCCTTCGCCCAGGCGCTGCAGCGCTCGGTCACCGTGCGCGAGGCCCGCGCGGCCGCCTTGCCGAAGGCCGGGGTGGCACCGGACCTGCCGATCGCGGCGGAAGCCGAACGCATCGTCGAACTGATCCGCAAGCACCCGGTGGTGGTGATCGCGGGCGAAACCGGCTCGGGCAAGACCACGCAGATCCCGAAGCTGTGCCTGGCCGCGGGCCGCGGCGCCGCCGGGATGATCGGCTGCACGCAGCCGCGCCGCATCGCCGCGCGCGCGGTGGCGCGACGCGTCGCCGAGGAATTGCAGGTGCCGGTGGGCGGGGCCGTGGGGTTCCAGGTGCGCTTCACCGACCACGTGTCGGAGCAGACCGCGATCAAGTTCATGACCGACGGCATCCTGCTGGCGGAAATCCAGTCCGATCGCTGGCTGTCGGCGTACGACACGATCATCGTGGACGAAGCGCACGAGCGCAGCCTCAACATCGATTTCCTGCTGGGGTACCTGAAGCAGCTGCTCGAACGCCGGCGCGATCTCAAGGTCATCGTGACCTCGGCGACCATCGACACCGCGCGCTTCGCGGCGCACTTCAACGATGCGCCGGTGGTGAGCGTGGAAGGGCGCGGGTATCCGGTGGAAGTGCGCTATCGCCCGCTGGAAGGCGAAGGCGACGAGGCAGGCGATCGCACCACGCTCGACGGCATCGTCGCGGCCTTCGACGAAATCGCGCGCGAACGCCCGATGGGCGACACGCTGATCTTCCTGCCGGGCGAGCGTGAAATCCGCGACGCGCACCAGGCGCTGGAACGCCGCAAGTATCGCCACACCGAAATCCTGCCGCTGTATGCGCGCCTGTCCGCGCGCGACCAGGACCGCGTGTTCAATCCCGGCCCGCAGCGGCGCATCGTGCTCGCGACCAACGTGGCGGAAACCTCGTTGACCGTGCCGCGCATCCACGCGGTGGTCGATCCGGGCCTGGCGCGCGTGAAGCGCTACAGCCCGCGGCAGAAACTCGATCGCCTGCACATCGAACCGATCAGCCAGGCCAGTGCCGACCAGCGCAAGGGGCGGTGCGGGCGCATCGCGCCGGGCACGTGCTATCGCCTGTATTCGGAACCGGATTTCGAATCGCGCGCGCGCTTCACCGATCCGGAAATCCGCCGCGCCGCGCTCGCGGGCGTGATCCTGCGGATGCTGTCGCTGGGCCTGGGCGGCATCGAAGACTTCCCGTTCCTCGAACCGCCCGATCCGCGCGCGGTGGCGGATGGCTGGCAGCAGCTGCATGAACTTGGTGCGGTGGAAGAGGGCGGCTCCAACGAAGCACGCCAGGCGCGCAAGCTCACCGCGATCGGCCGCACGATGGCGCGGATGCCGGTGGACGTGAAGCTGGCGCGCATGCTGGTGGCGGCGAAGGACATCGGCTGCCTGCGCGAGATGCTCGTCATCGCCGCGTTCCTCGGCATCCAGGATCCGCGCGAGCGTCCGTCGGACCAGCGCGGCGCGGCCGACACGGCGCATGCGCTGTTCGCCGATCCGAAGTCGGAATTCGTCGGCATCCTCAAGCTGTGGGACGCCTACCGCGTCGCGCACGAAGACCTCACGCAGTCGAAGCTGCGCGCGTGGGCCGAGAAACACTTCCTCGGCTTCCTGCGCCTGCGCGAATGGCGCGAACTGCATCGCCAGCTGAAACTGCTGTGCGACGAACTGGGCTGGCAGCAGAACGACACGGACGCGCATTACGCGGATTTGCACCGCGCGTTGATGACGGGCTTGCCGACGCAACTCGGCAACCGCGGCGATCGCGGGCTGTACGACGGGCCGCGCGGGCGCAAGTTCCAGTTGTTCCCGGGCTCGCCGCTGGCGAAGAAGCCACCGCCGTGGGTGTTGTCCGCAACGCTCCTCGATACCGAGCGCGTGTGGTCGCTCACCAACGCCGCGATCGAACCCGAATGGGCGATCGACGCGCTGCCGCACCTGCTTGCCCGGCGCCAGCACGATCCGCGCTGGGCGCGTTCGCAGGGGCGCGTGGTCGGCAGCGAACAGATTTCCCTGTTTGGCCTGGTGCTCGCGCCCAAGCGCCCGATCCATTACGGCGCGCTGTTCCCGGAAGAAGCGCGGCAGATCTTCGTGCGCGATGCGTTGCTGACGGGCGAGATCAACACGCGCAGTGCGTTCCTGCCGCGCAACCTGGCCACGCTGGCGAAGGCGAAGGAAGAAGAAGCCAAGCAGCGCCGCGCAGGTCTGGTGGTCGACGAGGAGTGGCAGGCGCAGTGGTACCTCGATCGCCTGCCGCCGCACGTGCACAACGCGCAGGCGCTGGATGCTTGGTACGGGCGGTTGTCGAAGGAGGCGAAGCTCGCGCTCGACTGGTCGCTCGCCGACCTGATGGTCGGCGACCAGAGCGACGCGATGCGGTTCCCGCCGTGGCTTGCGCTGGGCGATGCGCGGCTGGCGGTGCGGTATCGCTTCGAACCGGGCGCGCCGGACGACGGCATGACGATCGTGGTGCCGCTGCATTTGTTGAATGCGCTGGATCCGGCGCGCTTGTCGTGGCTGGCGCCCGGGTTCATCGCCGACAAGGCCGCGGCGCTCATCAAGTCGTTGCCGAAGGCATTGCGGCGCAACTTCGTGCCGGCGCCGGATTTCGCGCGCGCGTTCGCGGAGGCGTTCCCGGAACCGACGGCGGACAGCATCGAAGGCGCGCTTGCGCGCTTCCTGCACAAGCTGACGGGCGTGGCGGTGGCGACGACCGATTTCGCACCGGAAACGGTGGAGGCGCATTTCCACGCGAACCTGCGACTGCTCGATGCGGGGACCCGGGACCGGGGACCAGGGACCGGGGGTGAAGCGCGGGTGCTTGCGGAGACGCGCGACCTTTCGGAATTGCGCGAACGATTCAGTGCGCGCGCAGAAGCGGCGTTTGCGGCGCGTGCCTCCGAAGGCATGGCGGCGCAGGGGCTGGTCGTGTTTCCCGAGCGCGCGATTCCCGTCTCCGTGCCGGGCGCGGGCGGCGTGCCTGCGTATCCCGCGCTCGAGGATCGCGGCGACAGCGTTGCGCTGCACGTGCACGCCAATCGCGAGGAAGCCGCGCGGCGCCATCCCGAAGGCGTGCGGCGCTTGCTGCACCTCGCGCTCGCCGATCGCTTGAAGCAGGCGCGCAAGCAGTTGCCCGTCCAGCCGAAGACCGCGTTGTTGTATGCGGCCATCGAATCCGCCGCGCCGCGCACGATGGCGGGCAACGACAGCGACCGCCTGCGCGCGGACCTGGTCGATGGGGCATTCGCCGCCCTGTCCGCGCAGGGGCTGGAGGACATCCGCGACGCGGACGCCTTCGCGCACCGCCGCGATGCGATTGCCAAGGGCCTGTTCCCCGAAGCGATGGCGCGCCTGCAGCAGGCGCAGGCGATCCTCGGGCTGGTGGCCGACGTGCGCGCGGGCCTGGACCCGAAGCTGGTCGGCTGGGCCTCGGGCAACCTGGACGACATGCGGGCGCAGCTCGCGCAGTTGGTGCCGCCGGGCTTCCTGCGCGACGTGCCCGCCACCGCGCTCGCCGATTACCCGCGTTACCTGCGCGCACTGGTGCTGCGCAGCGAACGCGCCCTGCGCGACCCGGGCAAGGACCAGGCCCGGATGCTGGAGCTCAAGCCCTTCGCCGATGCGGTGGCGTCGGCGGCCGCCAATGACCTGCTGGGCGAACCGGACTGGCAGGCGTTGCGCTGGGACCTGGAGGAACTGCGCGTGTCGCTGTTCGCGCAGGAACTGGGCGCGCGGGCGGGGGTGTCGCCGAAGCGGCTGGCGCAGCGCTTGCGAGATCTCGGGACCGGGGACCGGGGACCGGGGACCAGGAAGAGCCAACGCTCTTGATCTTCCCGGTCCCTGGTCCCCGGTCCCTGGTCCCGGCCTTTACCTCTTTCGCGCTAGTGTGACCTCACCACCGGACCTGCTGCTTGAACGCCCCCTCGCCCCTCGCCCCCGCCTTCGACTTCCCGGCGCTGCTTTCGCAGGCGCCCGCGAACGCGATCGCGCCGGCGTTGCGCGACGCGATGCTGCGCACGCCGGGCGATCCCTTCGTCGGCGCGCCGGATGCGCCCGCGGTGCTGATCGACACGCTGGCCTCGCTCGCGCGCCTCGGCGCGGATGGCGAAGTGACCGCCGCGGCGATCCTGCATGCGTTGCCCGCGGTGCAGGCGCCCTTGCGCGCGACGATCGATCGAGAATATCCGAACATCGCCGCGCTGCTGGAAGGCCAGCGTGCCGCCGCGCAAGTGTGGGCGCTGCACGCCGAACAACGCGGCATCGGCAACAGTGAAGGCCTGCGTCGTTTGCTGCTCGCGATCGTGCGCGACCTGCGCGTGGTGCTGGTGTTGCTGTCGCGGCACCTCGCGCGGTTGCGCCTGGCGTCCGCGCTGCCCGAAGACCAGCGCCGCGCGCTCGCGCAACTCACGCGCGACATCCACGCGCCGCTCGCCAACCGCCTCGGCATCTGGCAGTTGAAGTGGGAATTGGAAGACCTCGCGTTCCGTTACCTCGAACCTGCGACGTACCAGCAGATCGCGCGCCTGCTCGACGACAAGCGCAGCGGGCGCGAGCGTTTCGTCGAAGACGTGAAGACGCAGTTGCGCGACGCGCTGGCTGCGCAGGGCATCCGCGGCGACGTGGCCGGGCGCCCGAAGCACATCTACAGCATCTGGAAGAAGATGCAGAAGAAGAACGTGCCGATCGGCGAGCTGTACGACCTGCGCGCGGTGCGCGTGCTGGTCGACGACGTGCCGGCCTGCTACGCGGTGCTCGGCGTCGTGCACGCGTTGTGGCTGCCGGTGCCCGCGGAGTTCGACGACTACATCGCACGCCCCAAGCGCAATGACTACCGCTCGCTGCACACCGCGGTGATCGGGCCGGAAGGCAAGACGCTCGAAGTGCAGATCCGCACGCACGAGATGCATGCGCAGGCCGAGCTCGGCGTCGCCGCGCACTGGAAGTACAAGGAAGGCCGCGGCCACGCCAGCAAGACGGCGGACGCGGCGATGGAAAAACGCATCGCGTGGATGCGCCAGCTGCTGGAGAGCGAAGAAGGCGGGATGCTGCGCGAGCTCGACAGCGAGCTGGCCGAAGACCGCATCTACGTGCTCACGCCGCGCGGTGAAGTCATCGACTTGCCGCAGGGTGCCACGCCGCTCGATTTCGCCTACCACGTGCACACCGAAGTCGGGCATCGGTGCCGCGGCGCGAAGATCGACGGGCGCATCGTGCCGCTCGACCACGTGCTGCGCAGCGGCGATCGCATCGAGATCCTCACGGCGAAAGTCGGCGAACCGCGGCGCGACTGGCTGGTCGCGTCCAACAAGTTCCTGGCCAGCCCGCGCTCGCGCGAAAAGGTGCGCAGCTGGTTCCACAAGCTCGACCGCGCGCGCAACCTCACCGCCGGCCGCGACCTGCTGGAACGCGAACTCAAGCGCCTCGGCCTTGCGAAGGCCGACCTGTCGCCGGTGTTCGCGAAGTTCAACGTCAGCACCGAGGACGACCTCGTCGTGCTGGTGGCGTTGGGCGACGTCGGGCCGCACCAGGTCGGTCGCGCGCTGCTGGAATACGAGCGCGCGCAGTCCGAACCCGAACCGATCGCCTCGCCGGTGGTCTCGCGCGCACCGTCGAAGAAGCAGCGGTCCGACTTCACCATCCAGGGCGTCGGCAACCTGCTCGCGCAACCGGCGCGCTGCTGCCAGCCGTTGCCGGGCGAACCCATCGTCGGTTACCTCACGCGCGGCAAGGGCGTGTCGGTGCATCGCGCCGGATGCGCGACGTACACGCGCCTGGCCGCCGCGCAACCGCAGCGCGCGATACCGGTGGAGTGGGGCGGGGCGCACGGCGGGCACGATGTCGACGTGCAACTGCTCGCGCTGGATCGCAAGTGGCTGCTCAAGGACGTCACCAACCTGATCGCGCAGGAAAACGCGCACGTCTCCGGCATCCACAGCGACCCGGAACGCGGCACCGGCCGCGTGCGCCTGGGCCTGCGCCTGCGGGTGGAGGACTACGGCCAGTTGTCGTCGCTGCTGGGCAAGCTCGCCGCGGTGCCGGGCGTGGAGGATGCGCGGCGTGCGACCTGAGCCTCGCGGCGGCCTCGTGGCCCGCATGTTCGGCAATTTGCGGATCGTCGAATGGATGCGGCGCTGGCCGCCTGCGCTCCGGCGGCGTGCGGCCTGGGTGGTGGTCGTGGTGTTCGCGCTCATCGCGGTGGCGATCGCGTTGCGCAATCCGATCGCCGACCGCGTGTATCCCGAAGCACGCGCGCAGCAGTTGCGCGACGACGCCGAACGCGCGCTGCGCCAGGGCCGGTTGACGTCGCCCGATGGCACCGGTGCCCGCGAACTGTATGCGGCCGCATTGGCGCTGGATCCGGATCGCGACGAAGCGCGCGTCGGCCTGCGCAAGGTGGGCAGCGCCGCGATCGGACGTGCGCGCACCGCCACGGACGCGAAACGGTTCGAAGAAGCGCACGCCGCGTTGCAACTGGCGCGCGAGTTGTCGATGCCCGCCGCGGAAGTCGACGCCATCGCCGAACGCCTGCGTGCACGCGAAGCCGATGTCACGGGCATCGACACGCTGCTCGAGCAGGCGAATGCTGCGCGCGAAGCCGGGCACCTCGACGGTGCGCCCGATGCGGCCTTGCCGCTCTACCAGCGCATCCTGCAGTTGCAGCCCGATCTCAATGCTGCGCTCGAGGGTCGCGAAGACGCATTGTCGGACTTGCTCGTGCAGGCGCAGGCGCAGTTGTCGGCCGGCAAGCTGGCCGAAGCCGCGGCGATCGTCGAACGCGTGCGCGGTTACGACGCCGGCCACGTGGGCCTGCCCGATGCGCAGGCCGCGCTCTCGCAAGCCGGTGAGCGCGCACGCGCAACCGGTGCGCGATCGCTGCGCGCGCACCAGCTCGATGCCGCGCAGGCCGCGTATGCGAATGCCCTCGCGCTGGATCCGCAGGACACCGCCGCGCGCGACGGCTTGCAGGACGTCGCGCTGGCGTGGGCGGCGCGCAGCGAACACCAGGCCTCCGATTTCCGCTTCGACGACGCCGAACACAGCCTCGCGCGGGCGCGCACGCTCGCACCCGACAGCCCTGCGATCGCCAACGCCGAACGCCACCTCGCGCAGAGCCGCACGTTGCAGAAGCGGCTGCCGGTCGCGAAGGTCACGCCGCGTCGCGCGGCGGAAGTGAAGCGCCTGATCGCGGAAGCCGCCGCGGCGGAAACCCGCGGCGACCTGCTCGCACCCCCCGGCGACAGCGCGTACGACCACCTGCGCCATGCGCGTGCCCTGGCGCCGAACGATGCCAACGTGCAGCGCGCACTCGCGCGCCTGTTGCCCGCCGCGCAACGCTGCTTCGACGATGCGCTGCGCGCCAATCGCCTCGCCCGCGCGCAGGCGTGCCTGGATGCGCGCGAACAATTGGGGGACAAGGCGACGCCGCTCGCGCAGGCGCGCACGCGACTCGCGGCGCGCTGGATCGCGGTCGGCGAAGAACGCCTCGGCGCCGGTGAAGTCGAATCCGCGCAACGCGCGGTCGATGCCGCGCGCACGCTCGATCCCGACGTGGAAGGCCTGGCGGATTTCGCCGCCCGCACGCGCGCGGCGGGCGCGCGCCGCTAGGCGTCCTGGCGCAGCAGCACGCGGCGCACGACGTCGCGCCCCGCATCGAGCGAGAAGTGCGCGGCCACGTTGCGCAGGCCGGCATCGCGCAAGCGCTCCCACAAGGCTTCGTCTTCATGCAGGCGCACGATCGCCTCGGCGAACGCCTCGGGTGCATCGGCCACCAGCACGTCGTCGCCATCGCGCAGGTGCATGCCTTCGACCGCGCACGACGTGGCCACCACCGGTTGCCCGTGCGCCATGCTCAGGTTGACCTTGCCCTTCACGCCCGCGCCATAACGCAGCGGCGCGAGCGCGATGCGCGCGCCGTCCATGTACGGATCGATGTCCGGCAGGTGGCCGTGCACGTGCACGCCGTCGATCGCGTCGAGCACGCGGATCTCGTCCGGCACGTGGCCGCCGATGCAGTGGAACCGCACATCGGGCAGGCGCGCACGCACGCGGGGAAACACGGATTCGACGAACCAGCGCACCGCGTCCACGTTCGGCGGATGGCGGAAGCCGCCGACGAACACGAGGTCGTGGCGTTGCGCGAACGGCAGGCCGGGGCCGGCGAGCTGGTGCAGGTTCGAGAGGATGTCGACGCGCGCCCCCGGGGCATCGGTGGCCAGCAGCGTGCGTTCGACGTCACTGACGACGAGCGTGGCGTCGCTGCGCGCGATCAGGTCCAGTTCGCGCGTGCGCGTGCGATCGGCGGCGCGCAACGCGACCTGGTCGCCCGCGACTTCCGCGCCGCGGCGTTCGCGCAGGTAGTGCAGGTCCACCGTGTCGAACACGACGCGCGCCTGCGGCGCGTGCTGGCGCGCCAGCGGCAGGAATTCGGACGCGACGTAGTGCCGGCACAGCACGATCGTGTCGAAGCGCGCCCCGTGTTCGCGGAACCACGCCGGCGCGCGTGCCGCGAACGGCGCATGCCAGCACTCCACGCCCATCGCTTGCAGCGCGTGCGTTGCGGCCCCGTCGTCGCGGCGGTTGGCCGGCAGGAAGACCACGTGCGCGCCTTCTTCGCGCAGCAGGCGCATCAGGTTCACGAGGCGCAGCGAGCCGGAGTCGTGGTCCGGATGCGGCGTGAGCGCATCGACGATCAGCACCTGCCGTTGCCGCGCATGCACGACGGCGGGCGAGGGCACCGTGCCCGGCGCCGGGTGCGTCGCCAATGTCTCGCGCCAGCGTTCGAGGAAACGCCCCTGGTTGCGCACCTGCGCGGCCTTCGGGCCCGCGTTGAGATCGGTGCCGGCCGTGCCGCCTTCGTCGTGCACGACCACCGAATCCGGCTGGTACACCACGCGCAAGCCCCGCGCGCGCACCGCGAACGCGAGGTCGGTGTCTTCGTAATACGCGGGCGCATACGTGGCAGAGAACCCGCCGAGGTCGGCGAACAAGGCGCGCGGCAGCGCGATCGCCGCGCCGCTCACGTAGTCGCAATCGCGCAGGTAGGCGTAGCGACAATCCTCCGGCGCGGCGAAACGCCCGTAATTCCACGCGCTGCCGTCGGAGAAGACCACGCCGCCGGCTTCCTGCAGGCGATCGTCCGGGTAACGCAGTTGCGCGCCGACGAGGCCGACGTTCGGCTCCGTGTCGAATGTGCGCAGCAATGCATCGAGCCAGCCCGGCTGCGGGATGGTGTCGTTGTTGAGGAACACGACGACCTCGCCGCGCGACAGCGATGCGCCGTCGTTGCACGCGGCGATGAACCCGCCGTTCGCCGCGCGGCGGTGGAACCGCAGGCCGGCCACGCGGGGCAGGGCCTCCGGCGTCTCGTCCGACGAACCATCGTCGACCACGATCACCTCCGCCAGCGCCGCCGGCGGATGCGCCGCCAGCGCGCGCAGGCACGCCAGGGTGCGCGCGAACTGCCCGTACACGGGAATCACGATGCTGGCGCGCGGCGCGTCGGCGGCCAGCGTGGCCGGCAGCGCGAAGGGCGTGAAGGGCGCGTCGGCCGGGCGCCACGGCGGCGTGCGCGGCGCGGCGGTGCTGCGTTCGAAGACGTCGCGGACGCGGGCCCACGTGGCGCGCCAGCCGCGGGCACGCAGGCTCGCCCAGCCGCGGCGGAGCAGGCCGGTCGCGCGATGGAACAGGAAGCGCGCATCGGCCAGGGGCATCGACATGCGAACGGAACTCCGGCTGACTGGTGGGGATGCGCGCGCCCTGCGTGGCGTCCTGCCTGCCGGGGACGCTGCGCTAGACTCGCGCCTCCATTGTCGCATCGCAGTGCCCCGAACCCTTCGCGGCGCGCGGCCGAGAACCCTCCGGATCATGCCCAAGCAGCCCCCGCGGATCGAGTACGACGAAGACGACGACCGCGATGACGCCGCCCCGCCGGGGTGGCGACGACGCGTCATCACGTGGGGCCTGGCGGCCGTGGCCCTCGGGCTCGGCTTCCTGGTCCCGTACACCCTGTATCTCAACCACCAGGTCGGCGAGCGCTTCGGCCAGTTGCAATGGCAGTTGCCCACGCGGGTGTACGCGCGCCCGCTGGTGCTGCGCCCCGGCGCGGCGATGGATGCGCAGACGCTCAAGACCGAACTCGACGCGGCTTCCTACCGCGACGACGGCGCCGGCGTGCGCCCCGGCACCTACGCCCGCAAGGGCGGCCGCTGGCTGATCGCCAGCCGCGGGTATTTCGACGTCGACGGGCAAGTCGCGCCGCGGCGCATCGAAGTGGTGCTGTCCGGTTCGCGCGTGGCCACCGTGCGCGATCCGGCGCGCAAGCAGGGCCTGAAGCAGGCGCGCCTGGATCCGGCGCGCATCGCCACGCTGTACGGGCAGCAGCAGGAAGAACGCCGCCTGGTGCGCATCGAGGAAGTCCCCGAGTTGCTGGTCACCGGCCTGCAGGCCGTCGAGGACCGCGACTTCAACAGCCACCACGGCCTGGACCTCAGCGGCATCCTGCGCGCGGCGTGGGTGAACATGCGTTCGGGCGAAGCCAAGCAGGGCGCGAGCACGCTCACGCAGCAGCTCGCGCGCAGCGGCTTGCTCGGGATCGGCAAGGAACAGACCCTGCGGCGCAAGTTCAAGGAAATGCTGTATGCGTTGCTGATCGAAGCGCGCTACGACAAGCGCACGATCCTGGAGGCATACTTCAACCAGGTGTACCTCGGCCAGCAGGGCTCGCAGGCGATCCACGGCGTGGCCGCGGCGTCGGAGTTCTGGTTCGGCCGCGACCTGCGCGACCTCAGCACCGAACAGATCGCCCTGATGATCGGCATCGTGCGCGGCCCGTCGTACTACGACCCGCGCCGCCATCCGGAACGTGCGCTGCAGCGTCGCAACTTCGCGCTCGGCAAGATGCACGAGTCCGGCCTGATCAACGACCAGGAATACGCGCGCGCGATGGGCGCACCGCTGGGCGTGAGCGCCACGCCGCTCAACATCGCCAATCGTTTCCCGTCCTACGTGGACCTCGTGCGCCGCCAGCTCGCGCGCGACTATCCCGCCGATGCGCTGCAGGGCGCGGGCCTGATCGTGCTCAGCGCGATGTCGCCGTCGGCGCAGGCCTACGCCGAAGGCGCGGTGACGCGCACGCTGAAGTCGGTGGAAAGCAAGCGCCGCCCGCCGCTGCAGGCAGGCCTGGTGGTCACCGACGTGCACAACGGCGACGTCGCCGCGGTGGTCGGCAGCCGCAGCTTCCAGGAACACGGCTTCAACCGCGCGGTGGAAGCGCAGCGCCCGGTGGGGTCGTTGCTCAAGCCGTTCGTGTACCTGCTCGCGCTCGCGCAGCCCGCCAAGTATTCGCTGGCCACGTACGTCGACGACGGCCCGGTCACGGTGTCGCTGGGGCAGGGCAAGCGCTGGACGCCCGGCAACAGCGATGGCCGCAGCCATGGCTCGGTGCGCCTGATCGATGCGCTCGCGCAGTCGTACAACCAGGCCACCGTGCGCATCGGCATGCAGGTGGATCCGCGTCGCCTCGGTGCGTTGATCAAGACGCTCGCGGGCATCGAGGCCGATCCCAATCCCGCGCTGATCCTGGGCTCGGTGGACCAGAGCCCGTATGCGATGGCGCAGCTGTACCAGTTCCTCGCCTCGGGCGGACAGATCCAGCCGTTGCACGCGGTGCGCGGCGTGCTCGATGCGAAGGGCAAGGCGCTCAACCGCTACGACACCATCCCGCCGCCGGCGCAGGAAGGCGACGCGATCGCCGCGCGCCTGATCGGCACGGCGATGCAGCACACCGTCACCTCGGGCACCGCGCATCAATTGGTCGGCGACGGCCTCGGCCGCCTGCAGGCCGCGGGCAAGACGGGCACCAGCAACGACAGCCGCGACAGCTGGTTCGCCGGTTACACGGGCGACTACCTGGCGGTGGTGTGGGTGGGCAACGACCAGAACCAGCCGACAGGCCTGTACGGCGCGACGGGCGCGATGCGCGTTTGGTCCGGCATCTTCTCGCGCCTGCCGAGCAAGCCGCTCGAGATCGGCGACAAGGGCCTGAACTGGACGTGGGTGATCGGCGGCAACGCGACCGATCCGGATTGCCCGGGCGCGCGCCGCTTCGCATTCGTCGCCGGCTTCCAGCCGCCGTATGCGCCGTGCCAGATCCAGGCGCCGCCGCAGGAAGAAAGTGGTGGCTGGCGCGACTGGTTCGGGTTCGGCAAGGACAACGACCAGCAACAACCGCAACCGCCGCCGCAGCCGCAACAGCAGCAGGCGCCGCCGCAGGACAACGGGCAATGACAGTGGCAGTGCGTGGCTTCGCGATCGCGTGCGTGCTGGCCGTGCTGTCAGCATGTGCCACGCCTGCGCCGCCGCAACCGCCGGCCGCGCCGCCGGTGAACGTGGAAGCGATGGTCGCGCAGATCCGCTTCGCCGCCGGCGCGCCGGAACCGCGCGAGGAACTGGCGATCCAGCCCCTGCGCGATCCGGTCGTCGAAAGCGAACGCGCGCAGGCCCGCACCGCCGAAACCGAACATCGCTACGCCGATGCCGTGGCCGCGCTCGATCGCGCGCTGGTCGCCGTCGATGACGATCCGTCGTTGCTGCAGGATCGCGCGGAAGCAGCACTCCTCGTGCGCGATTTCGACGGCGCCGAAAAATTCGCCGAACGCGCCTACGCCGTCGGCGCGCAGGTCGGCCCGCTGTGCCGCCGCCACTGGGCCACGATCCTCGCCGTGCGCAAGCTGCACGACGACGCGGCCGGCACCACCATCGCCGAACAGGGCTTCGCCGCCTGCAAGGTCACCGCGCCGCCGCGCTACTGACGATGTCGGACCTGGTCGCCTCCGCGCGCGATGCGCTGGCCGAAGGCGGCGCGCTCGCCGATGCCATTCCCGGCTTCACGCCGCGCGACGCGCAGCAGCGCCTCGCGATGGCGGTGGCCGACGCGTTCGACAAGCGCAGCACGTTGCTCGCCGAAGCCGGCACGGGCACCGGCAAGACTTTCGCGTACCTCGTGCCCGCGTTGTTGTCGGGGCTGAAGACGATCGTCTCCACCGGCACGCGCGCGCTGCAGGACCAGCTGTACCTGCGCGACCTGCCGCGCGTGCGCGATGCGCTGGGCATCGGCATCACGACGGCGTTGCTGAAGGGTCGCGCCAATTACCTGTGCAAGCACCGCCTCGAACGCGCGAAGGGCGAGCCGCGTTTCGCCAATCGCGAACAGATCGCGCAGTTCCAGCGCATCGTCGCGTGGAGCGGGCGCACGCGCTTCGGCGACATGGCGGAGATCGAGGCGCTACCCGAGGATTCGCCGCTGCTGCCGATGGTGACGAGCACGGCGGAGAACTGCCTCGGCAGTGAATGCCCGTTCTGGTCGGAGTGTTTCGTCGTGCAGGCGCGCTCGCGCGCGCAGTCGGCGGATGTCGTGGTCGTCAACCATCACCTGCTGCTCGCGGACCTGGCGCTCAAGCAGGAAGGCTTCGGCGAAATCCTGCCGGGCGCGCAGGCGTTCGTGGTCGACGAAGCGCACCAGTTGCCGGATCTCGCCGCGCAATTCTTCGGCGAAGGCCTGGGCGCACGCCCGCTGGTGGAACTGGCGCGCGACGCGATCGGCGAATGCAAGGACGTCGGCAGTGCGCTGGGCGCCGTGCAGGGTCCGGCGATGCAGGTGGAACACGCCACGCGCGTGTTGCGCGCCGCGATGGACGTGTTGCCGACGCGCGGCACGCGCGGGCGTGCGCTGCACGAAATCCCGGTGCGCGATGCGTGCGAACAGTTGCTCGACGCCGTGCAGGATTTCGTCGAAACGCTCGTCCCGCTGCGCGAAGCATCGCCGGGCTTCGAGAGTTGCCATGCGCGCGCGGTGGAATTCGGGGCGCGGCTGCGGCGCTGGATCGAAGGACCGGAAGCGCGCGATTTCGCCGAGGCCGTGGAAGGCGACGAAGACCTCGCGCCGCAGCACGATGGCGACGTGTGTTGGTACGAACTCTCGCCGCGCGGTTTCCGCTTCCAGCGCACGCCGCTCGATGTGTCGGGTCCGCTGCGCGAGCATCGCGAGCGTTCGCATGCGGCGTGGGTGTTCACGTCGGCGACGCTGTCGGTGGCGGGCGCGTTCGACCACGTGCGCGAACGCCTCGGCCTCGAAAACCCCGAGATGCTGCTCGAACCCAGTCCCTTCGACTGGCCGAAGCAGGCCCTGTGCTATCTCCCGCCGCACATGCCGGAACCGATGTCGCGGGACTACGGCCGCGCCGTGGTCGATGCGCTGACGCCGGTACTGGAAGCGTCCGCCGGCCGCGCATTCGTGTTGTTCGCCTCGCACCGCGCCTTGCGCGAAGCGGCCGAAGCGATGCGCGATGGTCCCTGGCCGTTGTTCGTGCAGGGCGAAGCGCCGCGGCACGTGCTGCTGCAGCGCTTCCGCGAATCCGGCAACGGCGTGTTGCTGGGCGCGGCGAGTTTCCGCGAAGGCGTGGATGTCGCGGGCGATGCGCTGAGCGTGGTGGTGATCGACAAGCTGCCGTTCGCCGCACCGGACGATCCGGTCTTCGAAGCGCGGCTGGATTCGATCCGCCGCGCCGGCGGCAATCCCTTCCGCGACGAACAGTTGCCGCAGGCCGTGATCGCGCTGAAGCAGGGCGTCGGCCGGCTCATCCGCAGCGAGACCGACCGCGGCGTGCTGGTGCTGTGCGACCCGCGCCTGGTCGGCAAGAGCTACGGCCGCACGTTCTTCGAATCCCTGCCGCCATTCGCGCGGACGCGGGACGTGGCGGACGTGGCCGCGTTCTTTGCGGCAGAATCCACGCACATCCCCGTCGAGGAGCCTGTCCATGACTGATCGTCCCCGCCGCGTGCACGGCATTGGCGGCGTGTTCTTCAAGGCCGACGATCCCGACGCCTTGTCCGCCTGGTACGCGAAGCACCTCGACGTCGGCGGCGAAGGCTGGGGCGGCCACATCTTCAGGTGGAAGCGCGACGACACCGGCGCGCCGGCCCAGACCGTGTGGTCGCCGTTCAAGGCGAGCACCGAGTATTTCCAGCCCAGCGACAAGCCCTACATGGTGAACCTGCGCGTCGACGACCTCGACGCCACGCTCGCCGCGCTGCGCGCCGAAGGCTGCAACGTGCTCGACCGTTACGACGCGAGCGAGCAGGGCAAGTTCGGTTACGTGCTCGATCCGGAAGGCGGGCTCGTCGAGTTGTGGGAACCGGCGCCCGAAGACGGCGCATGAAACTGCTGGCGTTCGAGCTTGCGACCGAAGCGTGTTCGGTGGCGCTGTGGGTCGACGGCGACGTGCGCGAGCGCTTCGAGATCGCGCCGCGCCGCCACGCCGAACTCGCATTGCCGTGGGCGGAAGCGGTACTGGCGGATGCCGGCATCGCGAAGTCGCAGCTCGATGCGATCGCCGTGGGCCGCGGCCCGGGTGCCTTCACCGGCGTGCGCCTGGCGATCGCGATCGCGCAGGGCATCGCGCTGGCGCTGGATCGTCCGATCGTGCCCGTGTCCACGCTCGCCGCGCTGGCATTGCGGGCGAACGCGCGTGACGTGCTCGCCGCGATCGATGCGCGGATGGGCGAGGTGTATGTCGGTGCGTTCCGTTGCGAGGGCGGCGATGCGCGCCTGGTGGATCACGAACGCGTCGCGAAACCGGACGGCGTGGTGTTGCCGGACGGCACGTGGATCGGCAGCGGCACGGGCTTCGGCGCGGTCGATGGTGTGTTGCCGCGCACGCTCGGCGATCGCCTGCAGGCGTTCGATGCGACGGCGTTGCCGCATGCGGCGGATGTCGCGCGACTCGCGGTACATGCGTTCGAACGCGGCGAAGCGGTTGCGCCGGAGCGCGCGGAACCTGCGTATTTGCGCGACAACGTCGCGCTCACCCTCGTCGAACAACAGGCTGCACGCGCCGCGCGCCAGCCTTGATCGCGCTTACCGGTCGATCAGCTCGCCGCCCGGCGTGAATTGCCACGTCCGCACCACGTGCAGGATGTCGACGTTTTCTTCCGTCTTCGGCAGCGGCGCGAACGGTTCGCTCAATTTCACGATGCGCAGCGCGGCCGCGTCGAGCATCGGCGTGTGGCTGGACTGGATGATGTCGGCGCGTTCGATGCTGCCGTCGCGGCGCACCGCCACGCTGATCACGAGCAAGCCGCCGATGCGGCGACGACGCGCCTCGTCCGGATAGTTGAGGTTGCCCACGCGCTCGACGCGATCCACCCAGCCGCGGAGGTACGCGGCGTACGCGTATTCCTTGGTGCTGGCCGAGACGAACTTGCGCTTCGGGCGCTTGGCGTAACGCTCGCTGCGCAAATGGATCTCCGCGGCCAGGCGCGCCATCTCCATGTCGCGTTCGACTTTCTGCCGGCCCTGCGGATACGGGATGTCGGTGGGCGTCGGCGTTTCCTGCGCTTGCGGTGCGCGCGTGTCGCTGCGCACCGCGGTGATGACGCGCGCTTCCGGCGGCGGCTGCGGCGCGGGCGACTGGCGGCGCAACGGTTGCGCGGCGACGCCGGGTTCCGGCTGCGGCGCGATGCCGGTCTGCGCATCGGTGGGCCGCGCGCTCTTGTCGTGTTCGCCGCCGCCCTGGTTGTTGGCCTGCGCCAGGAAATCGGCTTGCTTCGGCGTGAGCGGCGTCTGTGTCTGCGTGAGAATCACGTCGAGCGTGGGCAGCACGGGCGCAGCGTCGTCCAGCGCGAAGCCCACGCCGAGCACGAGCAATCCGTGCAGGAGGAGCGAAAACACGACGGTCGCGCTGAGGCGTTCGTTGTCGCCGATGCGCGGCGCGGGCGGGGGTGCGGCGACGGCGGACATCAGGCGCGGGCGATGTCCTGGTCGCGCGCGGCCACGCGCGCTTCGATGGCATCGAACAGCAGGCCGGCGATGTTGAGCCCGAACTGCGCGTCGAGCTCGCGGATGCAGGTGGGGCTGGTGACGTTGACCTCGGTGAGGTAGTCGCCGATCACGTCCAGGCCCACGAACACCATGCCGCGGCGGCGCATCTCCGGGCCCACCTGCTGGGCGATCCAGCGGTCGCGTTCGCTCAGGGGGCGGCCTTCGCCGCGCCCGCCGGCCGCGAGGTTGCCGCGGAATTCGTCGCCCTGCGGGATGCGCGCCAGGCAATAGTCCACCGGCACGCCGTCCACGAGCAGGATGCGCTTGTCGCCTTCGGAGATCTCCGGGACGTAGCGCTGCGCGATGGCCAGGTGGCGGCCGCCGGCGGTGATGGTTTCCAGGATCACGTTGACGTTGGCCTCGCCGGCGTCCACGCGGAAGATCGAGCGCCCGCCCATGCCGTCCAGCGGCTTGACCACGGCGCGGCCCTGCTCGGCGACGAAGGCCTTCAGGGCGGTGGCGTCGCGGGACACCAGGGTCTCGGGGCAGCACTGCGGGAATTCGAGCGAGCCCAGCTTCTCGTTGAGGTCGCGCAGGCCCTGCGGATCGTTGACGACCAGGGCCCCGGCGCGCTGCGCCAGCGTGAGCACCTGGGTGTCGTTGAGGAAATCGGTGTCGACCGGCGGGTCCTTCCGCATCAGCACGACATGCTGCGGACCCAGCTCAATCTGTGACGCAGTTCCCAGTTTGTAGTGGTTTCCGGCCTCGTCGCGCACTTCGAGCGGCGCCACGCGCGCCCCGGCGACGCCGCCGCGCACCGACAAACCACCGGGCACCACGTACAGCAGGCGGTGCCCGCGGCGCTGCGCCTCGAGCAACATCGCGAAGGTGGAGTCCTTGGCGATCTTGATCGACCCGATCGGGTCCATCACCACGACGACATCAAGCATGGGGGTGCGCGCTGGGCAAGGTGCGCGGGATGTTAGCAGGCACGCATGCCCCGACCTGCGGACGCTGGCACGCAATTCGCACGCGTGAATGCGTTGCCTCCGAATAACTCTGCAATTCTCGCTTGACAGCGTTCGTCCGGACTGGGATATAAGACGTCCGCAACGGCGCCGGGGGAGTCATGAGCGCCGTTCGAATCGAAGGGGATCACGTGATGCAGGAAGACGGTCGGCCGACCAACCTCAGTGGCTTGAGGGTGATGGTCATCGACGACTCGAAGACGATCCGACGTACCGCCGAGACATTGCTCAAGCGCGAAGGCGCCGAGGTGGTGACGGCGACCGACGGCTTCGAGGCGCTCGCCAAAATCGCCGACAACCAGCCACAGATCATCTTCGTCGACATCATGATGCCGCGCCTGGATGGCTATCAGACGTGTGCATTGATCAAGAACAACCAGATGTTCAAATCCACGCCCGTGATCATGCTGTCCTCCAAGGACGGCCTGTTCGACAAGGCGAGGGGTCGAATCGTCGGCTCCGAGCAGTACCTGACCAAGCCTTTCACTCGGGAAGAACTGCTCGACGCCATCCGCAAGCACGTCAACGCCTGACCGGGGGGTAGGGCGACACCATGGCAAGAATCCTGCTGATCGAGGACTCGCCGACCGATACGGCGGTCCTTACGCAGTTGCTTGAACGCAACGGACACCAGGTGCTGGCATCGCCCAGCGCCGAGGACGGCATTGCCGTCTGCAAACGCGAAATGCCCGACCTCGTGCTGATGGACGTGATCCTGCCCGGCATGAACGGGTTCCAGGCCACGCGCGCGCTGTCCAAGGACGCCGCGACCAGCGCCATCCCGGTGCTGATCGTGAGCACCAAGGGCATGGAAACGGACAAGGCGTGGGGACTTCGGCAGGGAGCCAAGGACTACATCGTGAAGCCGCCGCATGAGGCCAGCCTCATCGCGCGGATCAACGAACTGCTGGGGGCCTGACCTCATGGGCATGCACACGGACACGATGACGTCCCGCGCCGCCGGGTCGCGCGCCACGCCGTACGAGGTCATCGCGGACTACGAGCGTCGCAGCCTGTCGCACGTCGTCGGCCTGCCGGAGCAGATGGAAGCCCCGGGCCTGTGGCGCGGCGTCGGCTATCGCATCGGCGCGCACCGCCTGGCCTCGGGCTTCGACGAAGTGGTGGAAATCCTGCCGCTCCCGCCGGTCACCCCGGTGCCGGGGGCGCAGCCGTGGATGCTCGGCGTGGCCAACATCCGCGGCAGCCTGCTGCCCATCGTGGACCTCAAGCAGTTCCTCGAAGGCGAGCGCACGGTCATCCATGAAGGCCAGCGCGTGCTGATCGTCCGCCAGGCTGGCGGCGATGTCGCGGTCACCATCGACGAACTCTATGGACAGCGTTCCTTCGTCGAAGCGCAGAAGATCGAAACCGACGGCCTGGCCGAAGGCCGCTACTCGCATTTCATCGACCGGGCCTACCGCCTGGGCGACCACCCCTGGGGCGTCTTCAGCCTGTCGTTGCTGGCGCGCACCCCCGAATTCAGACAAGCCGCGGCCTGAGCCGCACCGCAGATCAGAGGTCGAACATGAGCACGATGATGGAAAAGGGCCGCAACCTGGGGACCACGGCGTGGCTTGGCCTGCTGGGGTTGTCGGTGTTGATCTTCGGTGCGAACACGGGCATCGCCACGTATCGCGGCAGCCAGCTGGCCGGCGCCAACGCCTCGGCGGCGAACCTGCAGGTGTTGTCGCAGCAGCTCGCCAACCAGGGCCGTGAAGCGGTCGGCGGCAAGCCCGAAGCGTTCACGGCCTTCAAGGCGACCAAGGCGACGATCGAGTCGGACGTGTCCGACCTGAAGAGCAACTACGGCGACAAGGCGCTGGTCTCCGGCCCGATCGACAAGGTTTCCGCGACGTGGGCCCCGCTGGGCCGCAGCGCGGACCAGGTGGTCGGCGCCGAGAAGACGGTGGTCGAATTCGCCGGCCACGCCGACAAGTTCACCGCCCGCGTCCCGCAGCTGCAGGCGCAGCTCGACGAGGTCGTGCGCGCGATGTCCGCGTCCGGCGCGCCGTCCTCGCAGGTCTACATCGCCCTGCGCCAGGTGGTGCTCGCCTCCACGATGGCCCAGCGCGTCACGCAGATCCGCGCCGGTGGCGCGTCGGCCAGCCTCGCCGGCGACGCGCTCAAGCGCGATACCGACGTGTTCGAAAACGTGTTGAAGGGCCTGCGCGACGGCGGTTCGGCCAACGTGCAGAAGCTCGCCAACCCCGCCGCGGTGGCCTCGCTCAACCAGGCCAGCGTGTTGTGGACCGACATGCGCAAGGACCTGGACGCCATCCTGGCCAGCTCGCAGAACCTCTTCGCCGCCCAGTCGGCCGCCGCGCAGATCACCAACGGCTCCGACGGCCTGCTCAACGACAGCCGCGGGTTGTTCGACGCGCTGTCTTCGTTCGGCTCCGTCAAGAGCACCACGCTCGTCGGCCACCCGCTCGTGAGCTTCGTCTCCGGTGCGCTGGCGCTGCTGTCGATCATCGGTTTGCTCTGGTCGTTGTACCGCGCGCAGCAGCGCCGGTTCGACACCACCAAGGAACTCAACGACCGCAACCAGGAGGCGATCATGCGCCTGCTGGACGAAATGGGTTCGCTGGCAGAAGGCGACTTGACGGTGAAGGCGACGGTCACGGAAGACATGACCGGCGCGATCGCGGACTCGATCAACTTCGCGGTCGAACAGCTCCGCAGCCTCGTGGCGACGATCAACGACACCTCGGTGCAGGTGGCCTCCAGCGCGCAGGAAACGCAGGCGACCGCCATGCACCTCGCCGAAGCCGCCGAACACCAGGCGCAGGAAATCAGCTCCGCCTCCGACCGCATCAGCGAAATCGCGGAAAGCATCAACCAGGTGTCGCGCAACTCGGCCGAATCGGCGGACGTGGCGCAGCGCTCGGTGCAGATCGCGACGAAGGGCGCCGGCGTCGTGCGCCAGACGATCGCGGGCATGGACTCGATCCGCGACCAGATCCAGGAAACCTCCAAGCGCATCAAGCGCCTCGGCGAAAGCTCGCAGGAAATCGGCTCGATCGTTGAACTGATCAACGACATCTCCGAGCAGACGAACATCCTGGCGCTCAACGCGGCCATCCAGGCGGCCTCGGCCGGTGAAGCGGGCCGCGGCTTCGCGGTCGTCGCGGACGAAGTGCAGCGACTCGCAGAACGCGCTTCGAACGCCACCAAGCGAATCGAAACGCTGGTCCAGACGATTCAGTCCGACACCAACGAAGCGGTGAGCTCGATGGAACAGACGACCTCCGAAGTGGTCGCCGGTGCACGCCTCGCGGAAGACGCGGGTACGGCACTGGGCGAGATCGAAAAGGTGTCGTCCGACCTGTCGAACCTCATTCAGGGCATTTCGACCGCAGCGCAACAGCAGTCCAGCGCCGCGACGAACATCACCGCCACGATGAACACCATCCAGCAGATCACTTCGCAGACCTCGCAGGGCGCGAGCCAGACGGCCGAATCCATCGGCAACCTGGCCCAGCTCGCCGCGGACCTGCGCCGTTCGGTCGCGGACTTCAAGCTGCCGGCGTAAAGCGCCGACAGCAGGAACCTAAGGCATGACCGCGCTGCGCGACGCCATCGATACCACCACGCTCGGCTGGATCAAGCCGGAGCTCGATGAAACCCTGCGCCAGGCGCGCATGGACATCGAAGCCTTCGCCGAAGATCCCGCCGATACCGCCCGCATGCGCTTCTGCGCCGGCTTCCTCCACCAGGTGCACGGCACGTTGCGCATGGTGGAGCTGTATGCCCCGGCCATGGTCGCCGAGGAAATGGAACGCCTCGCGCACGCGCTGGCGGTGCCGCCCGGCTCGGCCGGCGGCGTCGCCGACCGCGACGAGGCCTGCGGCGCGCTGATGCGCGGCGTGGTCCTGCTCCCGGATTACCTCGAGCGCCTGCAGGGTGGCCACAAGGACATCCCGATCGTCCTGCTGCCGCTGCTCAACGAGCTGCGCGCCGCACGCGGCGAAACGGGGCTGAGCGAAAGCGTGCTGTTCGCGCCGGACCTCGACCGTCCGCTGCCGGCCGACCTGCCTGCGCCGACGCCGCTGCCGCGCCAGAGCCGCCAGCTCATGGCGGGCCAGCAGCTGTCGACGCTGCGCGACGCATTGGCGGCGTGGCCGGAAGACGGCGCGCCCGCGAATGCCGCCGGCATCGCGAAGGCGATCGACGCATTGCTGGAAAGCGCCGACCACGATTCGACGCGCCGCATGTTGTGGGTGGCCTCGTCCGTGGCCGCCGCGCTGCGCGATGGCGCCATCACCGCGACGCGTGCGATGCGCCAGGCCTTCGCCGGCGTGGAGCGCGAAGCGCGCAACGTGTTCGAGGGCGACAGCTTCAATGCGCCGCGCCCCGAACCCACCTTCGAACCGACGCGCCAGCTGCTGTACCACGTCGCCCACAGCGACGGGAAACACCAGGCGCTGGATGCGTTGCGCAACACGTTCAACCTGTCCGCGCACCTGCCGACGGAATCCGAACTCGCGCACGCCCGCGGCAGTTTGAGCGGCCGCAACCGCGCGCTGCTCGACACCGTGGCCGCCGCGATCAAGGAAGACCTGCTGCGCGTCAAGGATTCGCTCGACCTGCACCTGCGCACCAAGCAGACGGGCGTTGCCGACCTGCATCCGCAGGTGGAAGCGCTGGGCCGCGTCGCCGATACGCTCGGCATGATGGGCCTGGGCGTGGCGCGCAACGTCGTGCTGCAGCAGCGCGATGCGATGCACGACATCGTCGCGGGCAACCGCCCGGCCGACGAAGGCGCGCTGCTCGATATCGCCGGCGCACTGCTCTACGTCGACGCCTCGCTGGACGACCAGGTCGATCGCCTGGGCCGCCCGAACGAAGGCGAAGCCTCCGACCCGATCGCGAGCGAATCGCGCAAGGTGCTCGAAGTCCTCGTCCGCGAAGCGATCACCAATTTCTCCGACGCGCGCCAGGCGTTCGTCGCGTTCGTGGAAACCAGCTGGGACCACGCGCAGCTCGACAACGTGCCGCGCCTGCTCGACGAAGTCGGCGGTGCGCTGCGCATCCTCGACCTCGCGCAGCCCGCCGACTACCTCGTCGGCATCCGCAAGTACACCGAGGCCGAGCTGATCGGCCGCAAGCGCGTGCCCAACGGCCAGCAGCTCGACACGCTCGCCGATGCGCTCGCCTCCATCGAGTACTACCTCGAAGCCCTGCGCGAACAGCGCCCGAGCCGCGACGGCATCCTCGACATCGCGCGCCAGAGCCTGGAAACGCTGCGTTACTGGCCGTTGCCGCAGGACGTCGCGCCGGTCGAAGCGCCGGTGGAAGCCGCACCGGTCGCCGAACACGACGTCGCGTTCGACCTGGTCGATGCGCCCGTCGCCCTGTCCGACGACACGATCGAACTGGTGTCGGCGCCGACGCACGCCGTCGAGCCCACGCCCGCGATCCCCGTGCCGCCGCCCGCGCCGGCCTACGTGCCCGCGCCCGTCGCCACCGGCGTCGCCGGCGGTTTCGAAGCCACCGGCGACGAGATCGACGACGAAATCCGCGAAGTGTTCCTCGAGGAATTCGAGGAAGAGATCGGCCACCTCGAACAGATGCTGCCGGCGTGGCGCAACGCGCCCGACGACGTCGAGAAGCTGCGTCCGATCCGTCGCGTCTTCCACACGCTGAAGGGCTCCGGCCGGCTCGTGGGCGCGCGTACGCTCGGCGAGTTCAGCTGGAAGATCGAGAACATGCTCAACCGCGTGCTCGATGGCTCGCGTCCGGCCAGCCCGGCGGTCATCGCGCTCGTCGAACAGGCCTTCTACACGCTGCCGCAGCTGCACGCGGCGTTGCGCGGCGAAGGTGCGTTGTCCGCGGACCTCGCCGGCATCGAAGCGATCGCCGATCGCGTCGCCGCGGGTGAAGAAGCCACGTACGTTGCGGCCGCGCCCGTCGCTGCCGTGGTGGCGCCCGTCGCGACCACCGTCGCCATGGATGCCGCCGATTCGCTCGCGCCCGCCGTCACCGGCGACAGCGACGAAGTCACCGTGCCGGCAACCGTCGACCCCGTGCTGCTCGAGATCCTGGGCACGGAAGTCGGTGGCCACCTGGTCACCATCGATGCGTGGCTCGCCCAGGCGCAGGCGCGCCCGGTCGCCGCCAACGACGCGCTGCTGCGCGCGATGCACACGATGAACGGCGCGTTCGCGATGACCGAAGTCCCGGCCATCACCAACGTCACCGGTCCGGCCGAGACCTACATCAAGCGTCTGCTCGCCGCGCATGCATTGCCGACGGCGCAGGGCGTGGCCGCGCTGGCCGCCACGGCGGAAGCCATCCGCCGCACCGTCACCGCGTTGCAGACCGACGCGCCGCGCGTGCCGGTGTTCGAAGCGCTGGCCCGCCAGGTCGTCGCGCTGCGCGACGAACTGCCGGAAGCGAAGACGCCGCTGCTGCCGACCGAACCGGTCGAAGCCGACCTCGACGCGCTGGAACACGCGAACCTCGAACTGGCCGGCGTCGCCGACCTGCGCGAATTCACCGACCTCGCCGAAGCCACGCCGGTCGACACCGGCCTTGCGTTGCAGGACACGTCGGACCACGCCGTCGAGGAAGTCACGCTGCAGGGCGAAGACCTGTCGGCGTTCCTCGACCTGTCCGATGCGATCCCGGTCGATGCCGGGCTGCCGATCAACGAAGCCGCCGAAGGTGGCGCCGACCACGTCGTCGTCGAAGACATCGTGCTCGACGGCACGCTGGACACCGCGTCGCTGGATGCCGCGTCGTTCGACGTCGGCAGCGACGGCCTGGCGCTGGAAGAGTTCGAACTCGAAGGCGATGCGGCCGACGCCGCGGCGATCGAAGCGCAGGCGGGCCTGGAAGCGTCGTTGCTCGAAGCCGAGCGCGTCGAAGCCGAGCGCCTGGAAACGCAACGCCTCGACGCCGAGCGTGCGCAAGCCGATCGTGCGGAGGCCGAACGCGCCGAAGCGGCGCGTGCGGAAGCCGAACACGCCGAAGCGCAGCGCCTCGAAGCGGAACGTGCCGAATTCGAACGCATCGAATCCGAGCGCCTGGAAGCCGAACGCGCCGAGTCCGAGCGCGCCGAAGCCCAGCGCGTGGAAGCCTTGCTGCTGGAAGCCGAACGCCTCGAAGCCGAGCGCATCGAAGCCGAACGCCTCGACGCCGAGCGCGCCGAGACCGAACGCGTCGAAGCGGAACGCCTCGAAGCCGAACGCCTCGAGGCCCAGCGCGCCGAAGCCGAACGCGCCGAAGCCGAACGCGCCGAAGCCGAACGCGCCGAAGCAGAACGCGTCGAATCCGAACGCGTCGCCGCCGAAGCCGAAGCCGAACGCGTCCGCCTCGCCGAGGAAGCCGAATACGCCGCGCTGGAAGCGGAATACGAAGCCGAGCGCCTGGCCCGCGAACACGCGGCCGCCGAGGCCGCGAAGCTCGCCGAGGACGCCGCGGCGCCGCAGCCTGAAGCCGAAGCACCTGCGGTCGAAGAACCCGTCGTCGAAGAACCCGCCGTCGAAGCCACCGTCGCCGAATCCGAAGACGCCGAACCCGCCGTCGCCCAGATGCTGGCCGACGCCGTGGCCTCGGCCAACGATCCGGACGAAGCGCTCGACCTCACCGACCTCGACCCCGAACTCGTCGACATCTTCGTCGAGGAAGGCGTCGACCTGCTCGACCATTCCGACGGCCTGCTCGCGCAGCTGCGCAACGCACCGGGCGAACGCGAACACCTGGTCGGCCTGCAGCGCGACCTGCACACGCTCAAGGGCGGTGCGCGCATGGCCGGCATCATGGCCGTGGGCGAACTCGGCCACGCGATGGAGTCGCTGCTCGAAGCGGTGGTCGAACACCGCAGCGAGCTGGGACGCGATGGCATTCCGCTGCTCGAGCGCGGTTTCGACCGCCTGCACGCGATGGTCACCCGCGTCGGCGAACGCCGCGCGATCGCGATGCCGGAACAGCTGATCGCCCAGTTCGACGCGCGCGCCAAGGGCCGCACGTACGAGCCGGCGGCGGAAGTCGACACGCGCCAGACGTGGGCCGCGCCGAAGGCGGAACTCAAGCCGCTGTCCGCGCCGATCATGGACGCGGGCGCCGGCGACGACGACGACATCGGCGTGCGCGCCCCGCAGGAACAGGTGCGCATCCGCGCCGACCTGCTGGACCGCCTCGTCAACTACGCGGGCGAAGTCGCGATCTACCGGTCGCGCCTGGAACAGCAGCTCGGCAACTTCCGCGGCGCCATGGGCGAAATGGAAGCGACCAACCAGCGCCTCCGCGACCAGCTGCGCCGCCTGGACATCGAAACCGAAGCGCAGATCATCGCGCGCTACCAGCGCGAGCACGACACCGCGGACCAGACGTTCGATCCGCTGGAACTCGACCGCTTCTCCACGCTGCAGCAGCTCAGCCGAGGCCTGGCCGAGTCCGCGGCGGACATGTCGTCGCTGCAGGGGTCGCTGGAAGACCTGACGCGCCAGTACGAAACGCTGCTGCTCCAGCAGTCGCGCGTGAGCTCGGAACTGCAGGAAGGCCTCATGCGCACGCGCATGGTGCCGTTCGATGCGCTCGTGCCGCGCCTGCGCCGCGTCGTCCGCCAGGCGGCGGCCGACACCGGCAAGAACGTGCAGCTGAAGCTGGACGGTGCGCAGGGCGAACTCGATCGCAACGTGCTCGAGCGCATGACCGCGCCGCTGGAACACATGCTGCGCAACGCGGTCGCGCACGGCCTGGAATCGCCGGGCGACCGCAGGAAGCACAAGAAGAGCGAAGAAGGCACGATCCGCATCGCGGTGCGCCGCGAAGGGTCGGAAGTCGTGCTGGAAGTCGGCGACGACGGCGCGGGCCTCAACCGCAACGCCATCCGCAAACGCGCCGAAGAGCGCGGCCTGATCCGCAGCGATGCGGTGCTGGCCGACGCCGACCTCGACGCGCTGATCATGGAGCCGGGCTTCTCCACCGCCGACACCGTCAGCCGCCTCGCCGGCCGCGGCGTGGGCATGGACGTGGTCGCCAGCGAAGTCCGCCAGCTCGGCGGCGCGCTGGACATCAAGTCGAAGCAGGGCGAAGGCACCACGTTCACCCTGCGCCTGCCGCAGACGCTCGCGGTCACGCAGGCGGTGTTCGTCAAGATCGGCGAAACCACGTATGCCGTGCCGATCGCCTCGGTGCGCGGCGTGGGCCGCGTGACGCGCGAAGCGCTGGCGAAGAACGACGCCACGTACGCGTACGGCGGCGAAGAGTACGCACTGCACGATCTCGGCCTGCTGCTCGGCCACGCGGCCGCGAAGGCCGAAGGCCAGCTGCAGATGCCGCTGCTGCTGATCCGCGCCGGTGAACTGCGCGCGGCGGTCAGCATCGACCAGGTGCTCGGCAATCGCGAAATCGTGGTGAAGCCGGTGGGTCCGCAGGTGGGTTCGGTGCCGGGCATCTTCGGCGCGACGATCATGGGCGACGGCTCCGTCGTCGTGATCCTCGACGTCGCTCCGCTCGTGCGCCGCCAGGCCGCGTTGCCGCGTGACACCGTGCCGGCGCCGCAGCCCGAAAAGCGCCACGTGCCGCTGGTCATGGTGGTCGACGACTCGGTCACGATGCGCAAGGTCACCGGCCGCGTGCTGGAGCGCCACAACTTCGAAGTCACCACCGCGAAGGATGGCGTGGACGCCCTGGAACGCCTGGAAGAGCGCGTGCCCGACCTGATGCTGCTCGACATCGAAATGCCGCGCATGGACGGTTACGAACTCGCGACCGCGATGAAGGCCGACCCGCGCTTCCGCAACGTGCCGATCATGATGATCACCTCGCGTACCGGCGAGAAGCATCGCCAGCGCGCGTTCGACATCGGCGTGGAGCGTTACCTGGGCAAGCCGTACCAGGAGCACGAATTGCTGCGCAACGTGTTCGAACTGATCGCCGAGAAGATGGCCGACGGAGTCCGCGTGAATGGGTGAGTCCCGTCGCGTCGCGCTGCTGGCCCGTCCCGGTGAAGCCTGCGAACGCCTGCGTTCGGCGTTGCAGGAAGCCGGCGGCGAAATCGTGCTCGAAGCCGATCCCGCGATGATCGAACCCAGCGCGCTCGCCGATGCGCGCGCGCAGACGATCCTCATCGCGCTGGATCCGGCGGTGGAAGACGCGCTGGAAAAGTTCGACGAAGTGCTGTCCGATCCGTCGCTGGCCGTGATCTTCGACGAGGCCGAACTGGCCGCGCGCCGCGAAGGCTGGGATGCGGCGCGCTGGGTGCGCCATCTGTCCGCGAAGTTGAATCGCCATGCCGACGTGCTGCCGCCGGGGCGCGAACCCGAAAGCGATGCGTTGCTGGTGCCGGGGCGTCCCGAAGCGCCGGAAGCGCGCCACGCGGATGCCGATATCGCCACGTTCGCCGCGGAAGCCGATGCGGTCGCCGTCGACGTGCCGCGCGAGCCGGTGATCGGCGAAGCGGCGCTCGAACTGCCGGCCTTCGACGCCGACCTGGGCGGCGAGATCGTGATGGAAGGCGTCGAACTCGACGGCCTGGCGCTGGACGAGCTGTCGCTCGACGACCTGCAGTCCGCCGACATGTCGATGGAAGCGGTGTCGATGGAATCGGTGTCGCTCGACGACATCGCGTTCGACGACTCGGTGGCGCAATCGTCTTCCGATGCAACGCCCGCCAGCGAGCCCGCCTTCGGCGAGACCGCGCTCGACGAAATCTCCTTCGGCGACATGACCTTCGCCGAATTGCCGGTGCACGACACCGTGCAGCACGCGCCCACCGACGCCCCGGCGTTCGGCGGCATCGCGTTCACCGACGACGTCAACGCGCTGGACTTCGAGGCCGAGGAAGGCCTGTCGGACCAGCCGCGCCCGTCGTTCCGCCACGATGCAGGCGAGGCGCACGACTTCGACGCGATGATGCGCGACCTCGGTGCGCACGCCGCGAACGAAACCGAATCCGACGTGCTCGAAGCCGTCGCGCCCGTGCGCGCCGCGCCGGCGGAACTGCCGAACCTCGACTTCGACATCGCGCCGATCGAAGCGCCCGCCGCTGCGGCGAGCACCGCCAGGCCGGCGAAGCTCGACTTCTCGTCGCTGTCGCTCGCCGACGTCACCGACGAACCGCACGTCGCCACGCCGATGGCGATCGACGAAGCCGCCGCGCCGCAGTTCCGCCAGCACCTGGATGCGCTCGACGAAAAAATCGCCACGCTCGCGCTGGTCGACGAAGCCGCGGTGTCGCGCGGCGCCGTGCTGATCCTCGCCGGCATCGGCGGACCCGATGCAGTGCGCCAGATCCTCACCGCGTTGCCGACCGGCTTCGCGCGCCCCGTGCTCATCAGCCAGCGCCTCGACGGCGGCCGCTACGATCGCCTCGTGCAGCAGATGGCGCGCGCCGCCTCGCTGCCGGTGACGCTCGCCGAAGCCGCGACGGTGCTCGAGCCCGGGCACGTGTACATCGTGCCGCCCGAACTCGGGCTGGAATCCGTCAACGGCCTGCGCTTCGCGTCGAATGCGACGTTGCTCGCCGCGCTGCCCCCGGCCGACAGCGCCGTGCTGCTGCTCAGCGGCGCCGATCCTGCGTTGGTCGATCCTGCGCTCGCGCATGCGGCGAAGGGCGCGCTGGTCGCCGGCCAGTCGCCCGACGGCTGCTACGACGCTGCGGCGCCGATGGCCCTTACCGCGCGCGGTGGCGAAGCCTCCACCCCGCACGACCTCGTCAACCGCCTGCTGCTGCGCTGGCCCGCCTGAGTAACGCAACGATGTCCGCACCCCAACTCAATCAAGACATCCGAGGCGTGCTGATCCAGATCGCCGGCGCGCGCCTGCTGCTGCCGAACGCGACGATCGCCGAAGTGCTGTCCTACGCCGATCCCGAACCCGTCGAAGGCACGCCCGACTGGCTGCTCGGCCGCATCCGCTGGCGCGGTTGGCAGTTGCCGCTGATCGCGTTCTCCAAGCTCGCCGCCATCGCCGAAGAAGCCGGTGGCCTCGGCAGCAAGGTGATCGTGCTCAAGGCGCTCGGCGGCGACGCCAAGTTCCCGTACTTCGCGCTGCTGACCCAGGGCTTCCCGCGCCTGGTGACGGTGGCGCACGACACGCTCGTCGAAGACGCCGTCGCCGACGGCGACACGCTGCCGACCGGCGTGCACGCGCGCGTGCTGCTCAACCAGGACCAGGCGCTGCTGCCGGACCTGGAACGCATCGAGCAGATGATCAACGACGCGTTGCAGCAGGCCGCGCAAGCCGCCTGACCCCGGCCCCGCGCATGCGGGGCCAACGCCTGCCGGGCTAGAATCCGGGCCCCTTTTTCATCCAGGCGCCCGCCCGATGGCCATCCTCCGCATGACCGACCTCGACCTGCACGGCAAGCGCGTGCTGATCCGCGAGGATCTCAACGTGCCGGTGAAGGACGGCAAGGTGACCTCGGAGCAACGCATCCTCGCCGCGCTGCCGACGCTCGTGCGCGCGCTGGACCAGGGCGCCGCGGTGATGGTGATGTCGCACTTGGGCCGCCCGACCGAAGGCCAGTGGAGCGCGGCCGATTCGCTCGCGCCGGTCGCGCAACGCCTGGCGCACCACCTCGGCCGCGACGTGCCGCTGGTGCGCGACTGGCTCAGCGACGATTTCGACGTGCAGCCCGGCCAGATCGTGCTGCTCGAGAACTGCCGCATGAACATGGGCGAGGGCAAGGATGACGAAGCGCTCGCGAAGAAGTACGCGGGCCTGTGCGACGTGTTCGTCATGGACGCGTTCGGCACCGCGCATCGCGCGCAGGCCTCCACGCATGGCGTCATCAAGTTCGCGAAGGTCGCCGCGGGCGGTCCGTTGCTGATGGCCGAACTCGATGCGCTCGCGCTCGCGCTGGAAACGCCGGCGCGTCCGCTGCTGGCGATCGTCGCGGGCAGCAAGGTGTCGACCAAGCTGGAACTGCTGGGCTCGCTGGTGGGCAAGGTGGACCAGCTGATCGTCGGCGGCGGCATCGCCAACACGTTCATCGCGGCGCTGGGCCACGACGTCGGCAAGTCGTTGTACGAAGCCGACCTCGTCGACACGGCGCGCAAGATCATGGCGGACGCGAAGGCGCGTGGTGCCGAGATTCCGTTGCCGACCGACGTGGTGGTCGCGCCCGCGTTCGCGGCCGATGCGCCTGCCACCGTGAAGCGCATCGATGCGGTGGGCGCGGACGACCTGATCCTCGACATCGGCCCGGAGACGGCGAAGGCCTATTCGGCGCTGATCGCGAAGGCGGGCACCGTGGTGTGGAACGGGCCCGTCGGCGTGTTCGAGTTCGATGCGTTCGGGAAAGGCACCGAGGCATTGGCGCATGCGATCGCGGCGTCGAAGGCGTTCTCGATCGCCGGCGGCGGCGACACGCTGGCCGCGGTCGACAAGTACGGCATCGCCGATGACGTGGGCTACATCTCCACGGGCGGTGGCGCGTTCCTCGAATTCCTCGAAGGCAAGACGCTGCCGGCGGTCGCTGCGCTCGACGCGCGCGGTTGATCAGCGATCCTGGCGCGGGAGTTCGCGCCAGTGGTGTTGCGGCGAATCCCCGGGCTTGAAGCCGAGGTCGCGCAGCAGGCGCAGGGAGGCATCGTTGCGCGGGTCGGCGTTCGCGTCGAAGCGCTGCAATCCCAGCGTGTCGTGGCCCCACGCCAGCGCGCGCGACACCGCGTCGCGCGCAAGCCCGCGTCCCCAGGCATCGGGATGCAGCGCGTAACCCACCCACGCGGCATGCGCGCGGCCGACGAAGTTGAACAACGTGCACGTTCCCAGCGCGCGGTCGTCGTCGCGCGCGGTGACGATCCATTCGATGCGCGTGCGGTCGTCGAACGAGGCCAGGACTTCGTCGATCCAGCGTTGCGCTTCGCGCAGCTCCACCATCGGCGCGCGCGGCCAGTAGCGCATCACGCGCGGATCCGCATACAGCGCGAACACGGCCGCGGCATCCTCCGCCACCGGCGCGCGCAGGCGCGTGCGCACGCCGCGCAACGCGGGGAAGCCCGGCAGTGCGGCGAAGGCCTGGTCGACGGAAATCGTATGCAGCGGCATGGGCGCGCGCGGGCCCTGTGTTAGGTTTCGTGGAGACCGGGACAACAGATTGCCATGACCACGCCGCAACGCCGCCGCACCCGCATCGTCGCCACCCTCGGCCCCGCCACCGATCCGCCCGGCGTGCTCGACGCGCTCATCCAGGCGGGCGTGGACGTGGTGCGCCTCAACTTTTCGCACGGCGATCCGGCCGGGCAGATGGCGCGCGCGCAGGCCGTGCGCGAAGCCGCGCAGCGCGCCAACGTCGAGGTAGGCATCCTCGCCGACCTGCCCGGCCCGAAGCTGCGCATCGAGCGCTTCGCCGAAGGCAAGGTGTACCTGAAGGCCGGCGATCCCTTCGACCTGGTCGCGCGCGCCGACGCCGCGCCGGGCACCGCGCGCGAAGTGGGCATCAGCTATCTGGGCCTGCCCGACGACGTGCGCCCCGGCGACACGCTGCTGCTCGACGATGGCCTGCTGCAACTGCGCGTGGAGCACGTGGACGGCGAACGCATCCACACCACCGTGCTCAACGATGGCGCGCTGTCCGATCGCAAGGGCCTCAATCGCCTCGGCGGCGGCCTGTCGCTCGGCGCGCTGACCGATCGCGATCGCGAACTCATCAAGGTGGCCGCGCAGATCGATGCGGATTTCATCGCCGTGTCGTTCTGCCGCAACGCCGCCGACATGGAAGAAGCGCGGTCCATCGCGCGCGCCGCCGGCAGCGAAGCGGCGATGGTGGCGAAGGTCGAGCGCGCGGAAGCGATCGAAAACCTGGCCGAGATCGTGGACGCCAGCGACGTGGTGATGGTCGCGCGCGGCGACCTGGGCGTGGAGATCGGCGACGCCGAGCTGCCGGGCCTGCAGAAGAAGATCATCCGCGAGTCGCTGCTGCGCAACAAAGTGGTGATCACGGCGACGCAGATGTTGCAGTCGATGGTCGACAACCCGATCCCCACGCGCGCCGAAGTGCTGGACGTCGCCAACGCCGTCATCGACGGCACCGATGCGGTGATGCTGTCGCAGGAAACCGCCGCCGGCAGCTATCCGGTGAAGGCGGTGGAAGCGATGACGCGCATCTGCCTGGGCGCCGAGCGCCAGTTCGAGATGGACACCGATTTCGAGAAGGCGCCGCGCAACCTGGAGCGCGTGGACCAGGCGATCGCGATGTCGGCGATGTTCCTGTCCGAGCACATCGGCGTGCGCGCGATCGTGGCGATGACCGAATCCGGCGGCACCGCGCGCTTCCTGTCGCGCTTCCGTTCCTCGGTGCCGATCTACGGCCTGTCGCGCTACGACGGTGCGCGCCGGCGGATGGCGATGATGCGCGACGTGTTCCCGGTGGATTTCGACAGCCGCGGCATGGCCTCGCGCGACGCCGCCCGGCAGGCGTTGAAATTGCTGTACGACCGCGGGTTCCTCGACGTGGGCGACCGCGTGATGTTCACCAGCGGCGACCACATGGAACACCACGGCGCGACCAACACGCTGCGCCTGCTGCAGGTCGGCGCCGGCGGGCGCGCCGAGGGCCTCGGCGACCTCTGAGATTGCTGCACTGCGGCCGGATTGGCGCCTGCGCGGCGCCGACCAATGGTCGTTGCGGTCGTGCTGCCGTGGGTGTATTCCGGCGCCGTGGACAGCCGCTTGCCCTTGCTTCTCTGCTGCGCCCTGGCGTGCGCGACCACGGCGCGCGCGGCCAACCGCATCCCCGTGACCAATGAAGGCGGCATCCGCGATCGCTGGATGCTGGCCGACGGGGTGACGCTCGCCGCGCCCGCGTACCCCCAGGCCTTCGTGCGCCGCGGCGACGAGGTGTGCGTGGCCGTGGGGTACCTCGTGAATCCGGACGGCACCACGTCCGATTACGCGTTGGTCAAGGCGTGGAGCAGCGCCGGCGCCACCAGCGAACCCGCGCCCGGCTACTGGAGCGCCTTCGCCGAGGCCGCCGCCGACGCATTGAAGCAATGGCGCTTCAAGCCGCGGCCCGAAGTGACGGCGCCGACGAAGGTCTACACCGTCGGCACGTTCGTGTTCGGCATGCGCGGCCTGCGGAACGACCTGCGCCAGCGGTGCAGCGTGCCCGACCTGGCGGCCCGCCTGCGGGAGCTGAAAAGCGGCGCGCGTCGCAACGTGATGCTGGACTCGCTGGACCTGACGCCGGCGGCCGGCGGCTACCAGCGCGACAACGCCCCGGGCGGCATGCAGCGCTGAGGCGCCGTCACCCCGCGCCCGACATTCACCGGCTTGCACATGCACGGGAAGCGGCCGTTCGCTTAGGATCGGCGCGCACCCCAAGCACCCAGGCCCAGGAGCCGCCCCATGACCCGCACCCGCGTTGCCTTGCTCGCGCTGTCGTTGTGCACCGTCGTCGTCGCCGCACAGGCCGGCGACCGCACCCGGATCGTCAACGAGGGCGGGATCCGCGACCAGTGGATGCTGGCCGACGGGATCAAGCTCGCCGCGCCGGGCTATCCGGCTGCCTACAAGGAGCGCGGCGACAACGTCTGCGTCGCGGTGGCCTATGCGATCAAGCCCGACGGCACGACGTCCGACTTCGCCGTGGTGAAGGAATGGAGCAGCGCCGAGGACGCCGGCACGACGAAGGGGTATTTCGACGCGTTCGCGCAAGCCGGCGCCGGCGCGCTGGCGCAGTGGAAGTTCAAGCCGCGCCCGGAAGTGACCGAGCCGCAGCGCACCGTCACCGTGGCCACGATGCACTTCATGGGCAAGCAGGCGATGGACATCGCCGCGCTGCGTTCCCACTGCCAGGTCTCTGACCTGGCCGCGGCGATCCAGAACGCCAAGCACGACGCCACCGACCGCGACCACACGCGCCGCGACATGGAGCGGGCCGCGCGCCAGGGGGTCTCGTCGGGCGCGATGATCAACGATCCCGGCGCGGCGCAGGGCCGGCCGATCCGCTGAGGCGGGGGGCGTTGCAGGGGCGGGCCGAGCGGGGGAGGGGCGTATAATCGCGCCCTTTCCCATCGCCCCCAGGACGCCAATGAGCATCGAACAGCTTGCAGAAACCGCACAGGCCATGGTGGCCGCCGGCAAGGGCATCATCGCGATCGATGAGTCCACCACGACCATCGCCAAGCGCTTCCAGGGCGTGGGCATCGAGAACACCGAAGAGAACCGCCGCGCCTACCGCGAGATGCTGCTGACCACGCCGAAGCTCGGCGACTACATCTCCGGCGCCATCCTGTTCGACGAAACGCTGCGCCAGTCCACCAAGTCCGGCGTGCCGTTCGCGAAGTACATGTCCGACAACGGCATCATCCCGGGCATCAAGGTCGACAAGGGCCCGCAGCCGCTGGCCGGCTTCCAGGGCGAAGTCGTCACCGAAGGCCTCGACGGCCTGCGCGCGCGCCTGGAGGAGTACTACAAGCTCGGCGCCCGCTTCGCGAAGTGGCGCGCGGTGATCAACATCGGCGACGACATCCCGTCGGGCACCTGCATCGAGGCCAACTCGCACGCGCTCGCGCGCTACGCGGCGCTGTGCCAGGAACAGGGCCTGGTGCCGATGGTGGAGCCGGAAGTGCTGATGGATGGCTCGCACGACATCCAGACCTGCTACGAAGTCACCGAAGTCGTGCTGCGTTCGCTGTTCGACGCGCTGTTCAACCAGAACGTCATGCTCGAGGGCACCATCCTCAAGGCATCGATGATCGTGCCGGGCAACAAGAGCGGCGAGCGCGTGTCGGTCGACGACGTCGCCGAGAACACCCTGATGTGCCTGAAGACCGCCGTGCCGGCGATCCTGCCGGGCATCGTGTTCCTCTCCGGCGGCCAGAGCGACGAAGACGCCACCGCGCACCTCGACGCGATGAACAAGATGGGCCCGCACCCGTGGCCGCTGTCGTTCTCCTACGGCCGCGCGATGCAGTCCGCCGCGCTGAAGATCTGGTCGCAGGACCTGGTCAACAACGTGGCCAAGGCGCAGCAGACGGTGTTCGCGCGTGCGCGCGACAACGGCCTGGCGGCGCTGGGGCAGTGGAAGAAGGTGGCCTGAGGCAGGACGTTTCAGGTTTGATCCGGTTCGGGGAGCGGCGTAGAGTCCGCTCCCAGGTCGCGCCGACGGGTGCAAGCGCCCGGCCACCGCGCAAGCGGTCCCCACCCCACGGTAGGGATAACCAAGAGTCTCCCGGAACACGAAACCCCCGCTTGCGGGGGTTTCGCTTTTTCAGAGCAGTGCGCGCAGCAAGTGCCTGAACTTGTCGGGCTTGCCGCCGGGCCGGAAGCCCCGGCGCGGATGCGCGCTCAGCACCATCAGGTTGGCGTCGAGCCCTGTCTTCGGCGAAGCGCGCCGCAACGCGAAGAACACGGCGTAGTCCTCTCCGGCTTCGGTACGCACCGTGCTGAACAACACGTGGTTGCGGCGGTCGGTGAGGTAACAATTGCGGTCGAGCATCGTGGCGACGATGCGTGGCAATTCCTCGCCCATGGCATGCCGGGTCTCGCAGAAGATCCGGCCTTCGGGGTTTGCGTGATAGATCGCGCAAGGTTCTGCGGATTCGTTCGCCGCAGCGCGCCGCGTAAAGCAGTGCAGGCCGAACTTGACGCCGACGGTGACATCGCGCGCACGCGGTCGCGTGGCGGTGGGCGGAAGTCGGTAGGTCTGGCGGCGGCCGTGGAAATGCTGCAGCGAGTATCGCTTTCCGTGGCAACTGACATAGGCAGCCCATTGCATGCGTCGATCCGGTTCGAGGCGACTTTCGTCACTGACCGGATCGTCAACTCAGTGTTCCGGTTGGCCCTCACTCGCAAACTTTTCCGCGTGCTTCAGCGCCATATTCCTGTCGATCGCATCCAGCCCCAGGTCACTCGCCGTCTTCAACACGGTGAACAACACCAGCAAGCCGGCGCCGCCATCCAGGCCCGCGCCGACCAGGATCGCCAGGTGCATCGGGATGATGCGGAGGTAAGGCGTGAACATCAGCGTGCCGAGATTGGGCTTGCCGCGCAGGTCGGCGGCGTGTTGCGCGGCGTAGGTCTGCTGTTGCGACAACACGAACGACACGCCGCACGCAGCCAGCACCAGCAGGTCCCAGCCTGCGGTCACGCGATGCTCGGCGCACAGGAACAGGAAATAACACAGGTGGAAGAAACCGTAATGCAGCGCGAAGAAATTCGCGGTGGAGCGCTTGCCCTGTTCGTTCTCCGGCACGGGCTGGTCGTTCGACGTGAAGCCCGTCGTGCTGAAGCGCCGCAGGTTCAACATCCGCTTGCGCGCATACCAGCCGATCACCACGCTCTGGATCCAGTACGTCCACAACAACCAGCCCGCGGGCCAGTGGAAGACGAGCGCGGCCGCCAGCGTCGCGGCGTTCGACAGCAGCAGGTTGCGGGCCGACGGTGTCATAGCGCGAGCATCACCCGGTAGCGATTCGCCATGGCCGCATCGAAGCAGGCGAACACGACGCGCGCCGGCCGTCCACCGCTTGAGGCACGCACCGTGCGCACCGCGATGGGCACCGCGAGTTCGACCGGATACCCGAACACGCCGCAGCTGATCGCCGGGAACGCGATCGATTCGACACCGTGCACCGCGGCCAGGGACATCGCGTTGCGATAGCACGCGGCCAGCAGGCCGGGTTCGCCCTGGTGGCCGCCATGCCAGACCGGCCCGACGGTGTGGATCACCCAGCGCGCGGGCAGGGCATGGCCGCCGGTGAGGCGGGCCTCGCCGGTCGGGCAGCGCACGCCGGGGGCGGTTTCCGGCAGGTCCCGGCATTCCTGCAGCAGGCCGGGGCCGGCGGCGCGGTGGATGGCGCCGTCGACGCCGCCGCCGCCCAGCAGCGTGGGATTGGCGGCGTTGACGATCGCGTCGACCTGCAACTGCGTGATGTCGCCTTCGATCACTTCGATTTCCATGCGTGCCAGCCTACTGCCGCTTGCGCGCGGGTGCGCGCGCATTCACCGCGGGCGCGTGAAAGCATGGTGAAATGCGCACCCTTCGTGGCCACCCTGTGACGCGCAGCCGCGTTCCGCGCGGCGCTCGCAGGCACCATGCGTCCCGCCAACGTGCAACCGCGCGCACCCCAGATACGTCAGTCTTTCCATGAAGCCCCGCATCACCCTCGGTAACGTCGACCGCCTGCAGTCGACCGTCGATCGCGCCACCTGGCTGCACCGCCTCGGCCTGATCCTGTTCGTGCTCGCCTGCACGTGCGTCGCGCTGCCGCGCTCCGGGCTGCCCGCCTGGGTGCCGATCGCGGGCCTGGGCGCCACGCTGCTCGCCTTCGCCATCAAGGCCGCCGGCACGCTGCACGAGATCCGCCTGGCCGATTCCCTCTCGAAGGTGATGGGCCTGCCGGTGCGCCATGGCTTCCATGCGCGCGGGCTCGACCAGAACGCCTGGTCGCAGATCCGGTCCTACATCTTCGTGTCGGTCGCGCTCACCGTGGCCGCCGCGCTGGCGCCGAGCATGCTGGCCGCCAGCGGCGAGACCACGCTGGGCAACCTCACGGTCACCATCAGCATGGCGGCGCTGGCCATCCAGTCCTTCGACAATCCGCGCCGCCTGCACAACCGCGTGATGCAGATCTGCCACGGCCGGCTGGATCCGCACGCCCACGAAGACGGCACCTTCGTCGCCTGACGGCGCCGGCTGCGTGCCGGCGCGTTGCCTCACAAGCCGGCGAGCCACTCGTCGTCCGAGCCTTCGTTGACGCCTTCGAACAGGATCGTGGAGAAGTAGCGTTCGCCCGTGTCGGGCAGCATCGCCAGGATCACGTCGCCTTCCTTCGCGGTCTTCGCCACTTCCAGCGCGCCGGCCACCGTTCCGCCCGCGGAGATGCCGACGAACAGGCCTTCTTCCTGCGCAAGGCGTCGCGCGGTGTCGCGCGCCACCATCTCGTCGATCTTGAGCAGCGTGCCCGCGACGTCGCGATTGAGCACTTCCGGCACGAAGTCCGGCGTCCAGCCCTGGATCTTGTGCGGCACGAATTCCGCGCCCGACAGCAACGCCGCGCCCGCTGGTTCGCACGTGGTGATCTTCGTTTCGGGGCGCGCGACGCGCAGCACTTCGGCCACGCCGGTGAGCGTGCCGCCGGTGCCCCAGCCGGTGACGAAATGATCGAGGCGATCGCCGGCGAAGTCGCGCAGGATTTCCGCTGCGGTCGTCTGCCGGTGGTACGCGGGATTGGCGGGATTGGTGAACTGGCGCGCGAGGAACCAGCCATGCTGCTTCGCGAGTTCTTCCGCGCGGCGCACCATGCCGCTGCCGCGTTCGGCGGCGGGCGTCAGGATCACTTTCGCGCCGTACGCGCGCATCAGCTTGCGGCGTTCGATCGAGAACGAATCGGCCATCGTCGCGACGAACTTGTAACCCCGCGCCGCGCACACCATCGCCAGCGCAACGCCAGTGTTGCCCGACGTGGCTTCGATCACCGTATCGCCCGGCTTGAGCAGGCCCTTCGCTTCCGCGTCGAGGATGATCGCGATCGCGAGGCGATCCTTGACCGAGCCGCCCGGATTGAAGGATTCGACCTTCGCGTACATCGTCACGTGCGATGGCGCGATGCGGTTGAGGCGGACGACCGGCGTGCGGCCGATGGTGTCGAGGATGCTGTCGTGGCGCATGGGGCGTTCTCCGGGGGGACGAGGGGAACAACGCAGTCCGCGGAGTGTGCAGGACGCGGGCAGGACGCGCGCGCCACTGTCGTTGGTCATGGGTCCGCCGGGTCAACGCGTGCGCGGATGGGGCGTTGATGCCCTTTCGTGGCCTTCCGGCCCCGCGCCGTGACCGTACTGCCACGCCAACCGGCCTAGAATTCACGAATGACGCCTTTCCCACGCTCCAAGTTCACCAAGTCCACCTTCCTCCTCGCCTGCGCGCTGTGCGCCACCTTGTCGGCCTGCGGCCGCGACCAGGCGGCGGCCGCCAACAATCGCGACGCGCGCGGCGGCGGCAATGCACCCGTTGCGGTGACGACCACCATCGTGCGCGCCAGCGATTTCTCCGACGCACTCACGGCCATCGGCACGGCGCGCGCGCGCGAATCGGTGACCGTCACCGCGAAGGTGAGCGAGATCGTGCAGCAGGTGCATTTCGACAGCGGCGATGAAGTCGGCAAGGGCGCGGTGCTCGTCACCTTGTCGGGCCAGCAGCAGCAGGCCGCGTTGCGCCAGGCCGAAGCGGCGGCGAAGGAAGCGCAGCAGTTGCTCGATCGCCAGGACGCACTGGCGAAGCAGCAGTTGATCGCGACCTCGCAGCTCGACACGCAGCGCGCCGCGCGCGACCAGGCCAATGCCCAGGCCGCGCAAGTGCGCGCGCAGATCAGCGACCGCACGATCCGCGCGCCGTTCGGTGGGGTGCTCGGCATCCGCCAGGTGAGCCCGGGCGCGCTGGTGACGCCGGGCACCGTGATCGCCACGCTCGATGATCTGTCGCGCGTGTACGTCGACTTCCCGATGCCCGAAGGCGAACTCGCGCAGCTCGCGCAGGGCCAGCGCGTGTACGGGCGCGCGGCGGCGTATCCGGGCACGGCGTTCGATGGCGTCGTCAGCACCATCGACACGCGCATCGATCCGACCACGCGTTCGGTGAACGTGCGCGCCGACTTCCCCAATCCGGACCACCGCCTGCGCCCCGGCATGCTGATCAACGTCGACCTGCGCCACGGCGAGCGCAATGCACTGCTGCTGCCGGAGATATCGGTAGTGCAGGTGGGTGAGCGCACGTTCGTGTATCGCGTCGGCAACGACGGCACGGTGCAGCAGGTGGACGTCAAGGTCGGCACGCGCCGCGATGGCCGCGCGGAAATCCTCGACGGCGTGAAAGCCGGCGACCGCGTGATCGTCGACGGCACGGGCAAGCTGCGCCCGGGCGCGAAGATCGCCGACGCCGCAAACGCGCGCACGGCGACGCGCTGACATGCGCCTGTCCGACCTTTCGATCGAACGTCCGGTCTTCGCGACCGTCCTGAGCCTGCTGCTGATCGTACTGGGCGTGATGGCGTATTCGCGTCTCACGCTGCGCGAGCTGCCCGCGATCGATCCCCCAGTGGTGTCGGTCGAAGTCGCGTATGCCGGCGCATCGGCGTCGGTGGTCGAAAGCCGCGTGACGCAGGTGCTCGAAGACGCGTTGTCGGGCATCGAAGGCGTGGAGACGATCGAGTCGAGCAGCGTCAACGGCCAGTCGCGCATCACCCTGGAATTCAGTCTGTCGCGCGACATCGAAGGCGCCGCCAACGACGTGCGCAGCGCCGTGAGCCGCGTGTCGAACCGCCTGCCGGACGAAGCCGATCCGCCGCAGGTCAGCAAGGTCGAGAGCGATTCGGATCCGATCATCTGGCTCAACATGAGCTCGACGAAGATGTCGACGCTCGAGCTGAGCGACTACGCCGAGCGTTACATCGTCGATCGCCTGTCGAGCATCGACGGCGTTGCGCAGGTGCGCATCGGCGGCCAGCAGCGTTACGCGATGCGCGTCTGGCTGGATCGCGATGCGCTCGCCGCGCGCGGCCTCACCGCGATCGATGTCGAGAACGCCCTGCGCGCCGAAAACGTCGAGCTCCCCGCTGGCCGCATCGAATCCGAATCGCGCGACTTCACCTTGCGCGTCGCGCGCGGTTACGAAAAGCCCGAGGATTTCGCGCAGATCCCGCTGGGCAAGGGCCCGGACGGGTATGTCGTGCGGCTGGGCGACGTCGCGAAGGTGGAGCTGGCCTCCGCCGAGCGTCGTTCGTACTACCGCAGCAACGGCGAACCGAACATCGGCCTGGGCGTCGCGCGCACCTCGACGGCGAACGCGCTGGACGTGGCCAACGCCGTGCGCGCCGAAGCCGACCGCATCCGCCCGACGCTGCCGGCCGGCACGAAGATCTTCGTCGCCTTCGACACCACCACCTTCATTGATGCCTCGGTCGAACGCGTGTACCACACGCTCATCGAGGCGATCGTGCTGGTGCTGATCGTGATCTGGCTGTTCCTGGGCAGCCTGCGCGCGGCGCTGATTCCCGCGGTGACGGTGCCCGTGTGCCTGATCGCGGCCTTCGTGCCGCTGTACGTGTTCGGCTATTCGATCAACCTGCTGACCTTGCTCGCGCTGGTGCTGTGCATCGGGCTGGTGGTGGACGATGCGATCGTCGTGCTGGAGAACATCCAGCGTCGCGCGGACCTCGGCGAACCCAAGCTCGTGGCGGCCGCGCGCGGCACGCGCCAGGTGGCGTTCGCGGTGATCGCGACCACCGCGGTGCTGGTCGCCGTGTTCCTGCCGATCGGCTTCATGGAGGGCAACACGGGGCGCTTGTTCCGCGAGTTGTCCGTCGCGTTGGCGGGCGCCGTGGCGTTGTCGGCGTTCGTCGCGCTGACGCTCACGCCGATGCTGTCGTCCAAGCTCGTGCGCCCGCATCGCGAAGAGAAATCCAATCCGGTCAACCGCTGGGTCAACGCGCGCCTGGATGGCGTGACCGCGCGCTATCGCCGCTTCCTGCAGGGCAACGTCGGGCGGCCGCTGTGGTTCGGTGCGCTCATGCTCGTCGCGCTCGGCGCGAGCGCCGTGCTGTTCAAGCTCGTGCCGTCGGAACTGGCGCCGCCGGAAGATCGCGGGTCGTTCCAGGTGAGCCTGACGGGCCCGGAAGGCGCCGGCTACGACTACACCGTGCAGCAGGTGCAGCAGGCCGAGAAGATGATCGCGCCGCAGATCCAGGGCAAGGGCCCGATCGAACGCGCCAACGCGCGCGTTCCGGGCGGCTTCGGCGCCAGCGAAGAAATGCACACCGCGCGCTTCAGCGTGTTCCTGAAGGATTGGGACAAGCGCTCCGAGAACACGCTGGACGTCGCCAAGCAGCTCAAGTCCGAACTGGATGCGTTGCCCGGCATGCGCGTCTCCACGCAGGTCGGCGGCGGCCTGGTGCGCACGCGCGGCCAGCCGGTGCAGATCGTCATCGAAGGCCCCGACTACACGGAACTTGCGGCCTGGCGCGATCGCCTGCTCGCGCGCATCGAGACCAACCCGGGCCTGACCGGCGCGGATTCGGACTACAAGGAAACGCGTCCGCAGATGCGCGTGCAGATCGACCGCAAGCGTGCGTCGGACCTGGGCGTGAGCGTGGAAGACATCGGCCATGCGCTCGAGACGATGATGGGTTCGCGCCGCGTGACCACGTTCGTGCGCGGCGGCGAGGAATACGATGTCGTCGTGCAATCCACGAAGGCCGGCCGCGCGACGCCCGCGGACCTGGAAGCCATCCAGGTGCGCGCACGCGATGGCGCGCTGATCCCGTTGTCCAACCTCGTCACGCTGCACGACGTGGCCGAGGCCGGCAGCCTCAACCGCTTCAACCGCCTGCGTTCGATCACCATCAGCGCGGGCCTCTCGCCGGGCTATCGCATGGGCGATGCGATCACGTGGCTGCAGGACGCGGTGAAGGCGGAATTGCCGGAACACGCGCAGATCGACTGGAAGGGCGAATCGCGCGAATACCAGCGCGCGGGCGGCGCGGTGCTGCTCACCTTCGCGCTCGCGTTGCTCGTCGTGTACCTCGTGCTCGCCGCGCAGTTCGAAAGCTTCATCCATCCCTTCGTGATCATGCTGACGGTGCCGCTGGGCGTGCTCGGTGCGCTGCTCGGCCTGTGGGTCACGGGCGGAACGCTGAACCTCTTCAGCCAGATCGGCATCGTCATGCTGGTGGGCCTGGCGGCGAAGAACGGCATCCTGATCGTCGAGTTCGCCAACCAGCTGCGCGACGAAGGGCGCAGCGTGCGCGAGGCGATCGTCGAATCGGCCGGCGTGCGCCTGCGCCCGATCCTGATGACCTCGATCGCCACGATGGTCGGCGCGGTGCCGCTGGTGCTCGCGGGCGGGCCGGGGTCGGCGAGTCGTTCGACGATCGGTGTGGTCGTGATCTTCGGTGTCGGTTTCTCGACGTTGCTGTCGTTGTTCGTCGTGCCTGCGTTCTATGCGTTGCTGGCGCCGTACACGCGTTCGCCCGAAGCGGTGGCGCATGAACTGAAGGAACTCGAAGCCACCGTGCGTCCGGCGGGCGACCGCCTGGGAGAACATGCGTGAGCGATTCGCCGTGGAAGTCGAAAGGACCGCCGAAAGGCCCGCCCTCGCGCGGTCCGCAGGCGAATGGACCGCGCCGCCCCGACGGCCCGAAGCGCGAACATCCTTCGCGTGCGCCGTCGCCGCGCGACATCGCCACGGCCGAGCACCAGCACGTCCGCGAACATCGTGAGCTCGAGTTGCGCCTGTACGGCGTCAACGCCGTGCGCGCCGCGTTCCATCGCCGTCCCGATGCGCTGCGCAAGTTGTACCTGGTCTCCGAACGCATCCCGCAACTGCAACCGATGCTGCGCTGGTGCGTCGCGCATCGCGTCGGTTATCGCGTGGTCGAGGATGAGGCCGACCTGCAGCGCCTCGCGTCGAGCACGCACCACGAAGGCGTGGTCGCCGATTTCCAGCGCGAAACGCCGCAGACGTTGACGACGTGGTTGCAGCACGTGCCGCAGGGTCCGGTGTGCGTGCTGTGGCTCGACGGCGTGGGCAATCCGCACAACCTCGGCGCCGTCCTGCGCTCGGCCGCGCATTTCGGCGTCGCGGCGATCCTGTTGCCGAAGCATTCGACGCTGAGCCTGTCCGGCGCCGCCGCGCGCGTGGCCGAAGGCGGCGCGGAAGCGGTGCCGTTCATCCGGCTGGGCCGCGAAGACAATTCGCTGGCCCAATTGCGCGGCGCGGGATTTGCGCTCGCGGCGACCGTCGTGCGCGACGGTGCAAGCGTGTTCGATGCGCAACTGCCGCAGCGGTTGGTTTACGTGCTCGGCGCGGAAGGCGAAGGCATGTCGCAGGAACTCGCCGCCGCGTGCGACCTGCGCGTCTCGATCCCCGGCAGCGGGAAAGTCGAAAGCCTCAACGTCGCGGCCGCCACGGCGGTGTTGCTCGCCGAGTGGACGCGCAAGGCCAAGGCGGTTGCGTAGGGCGCCTGGGCGGGTGCAATATAACGTTCGTTATATACCCGCTGAGGTCCCTGCCATGGTTTCGCTCAAGGTCACCACGATCGGCTCGTCCGCCGGCGTCATCCTCACGAAGGAGGCGCAGGCGCTCCTGCGCGTGAAAAAAGGCGACACGCTCTACCTGGTCGAAACGCCGACGGGTGCGCACATCAGCGCATACAACCCCGATTTCGTTCGCCAGATGTCGCTCGCCGAAGAGATCATGCACGAGGACAAGGAGATCCTCCGGGCGCTCGCGAAATGACGGAATGGAAATGGATTTCGGCAGAGCTCGCGCATGTGGTGCACGAGCGCCAACTCGCGGAACACGGCGGTCCTGAAGGCATTCGTGATCTCGGTGTCATCGAATCCGCACTCGCGCGCCCCGAACAACTCGCGCACTACGGCGAGCCTGATGTGTTCGACCTGGCGGCCGCGTACTGCTGGGGCATCGCGCGAAACCATGGCTACGTCGATGGCAACAAGCGCACCGGATGGTTGCTTGCGCGCATCTTCCTCGCCGATCACGGCGTCCGCGTTCGTGTCGACCCCATCAGCACGGTACGCGCCGTCGAAGCCGTGGCGGCTGGAACGATGACGCAAGATGCGTTGGCAGCATGGCTACGCTCCTGCGCCGTCGCCTGACGATCACGGCTCCAGGAAAATCAGCCACGCCGCCACCGCGATCAGCGCGAAGCCGGCCCAGTGGTTCCAGCGCAGCGGCTGGCCCAGGTACCAGATCGAAAAGCCCGCGAAGACCACCAGCGTGATCACTTCCTGCAGGCCCTTGAGCTGCGGCGCGGAATAGACCGCGCTGCCCCAGCGGTTGGCCGGCACCATCAGCGTGTACTCGAACAGGGCGATGCCCCAGCTGGCGAAGATCGCCAGCGCCAGCGGCGCGGATTTGTACTTCAGGTGCCCGTACCAGGCGAAGGTCATGAAGATGTTCGAACCCAGCAGCAGGAGGATGGGGAGCAGGCGTTCCATGGGCATCCGGGTTTGGTCCTTGGGGGGAGATGGGCGGAGAAGGGCGTGATTTGACGCCATTGTTGACGCTTTCGGCGTCTTCACGGAGCCTGCACCGGTCGGTCGGCACCTTCACGAACCTGAAGCCCAGACAGGAGCCCACTCCATGCGTAGCAGTGAAGAACCCGCCGGCCTCGTCCTCATCGTGGAGGACAACCGCAACATCTCCGAAATGGTCGGCGAATACCTCGAAGGCCGGGGGTTCGAAGTCGACTACGCCTCCGATGGCCTGGACGGTTACCGCCTGGCCGCCGAGAACAGCTACGACGTGATCGTGCTCGACCTCATGCTCCCACGCCTGGATGGCCTGGAAGTGTGCAAGCGGCTGCGCGAGGAAGCGCGCAAGTCCACGCCGGTCCTGATGCTGACCGCGCGCGACACGCTGGACGAGAAGCTCACCGGCCTGGGCGCCGGCGCCGACGACTACCTCACCAAGCCGTTCGCGATCCAGGAACTGGAAGCGCGCCTGCGCGCCCTGATCCGCCGCGAGCGCCGCCAGGTGGGCGCCGAGGTGCTGAAGGTGGCCGACCTGGTGCTCGATCCCGCCTCGCTCCGCGCCACGCGCGCCGGCAGCGAACTGCAGCTCTCGCCGATCGGCCTGAAGCTGCTCACCATCCTGATGCGCGAATCGCCGCGCGTGGTGAGCCGCCAGGAAATCGAGCGCGAGATCTGGGGCAACGGCCTGCCGGACTCCGACACGCTGCGCAGCCACCTGTACAACCTGCGCAAGACCATCGACAAGCCGTTCGAAAAGCCCCTGCTGCACACCGTGCAGAGCGCGGGCTACAGGATCGCCGACATCGAACAGCCCCCGGCCTGAGACCCGACCTTCGTGCCACAGGGGTTGCCACGCAAGATCCGGGTCGCCTTCCTGCTCCAGGTGGTGATGGTCAGCCTCGCGGTGATTGCCGCGGGCTGGCTCGTCTCACTCGTGATCCAGATGGGATTCGTCCGCAAGCTTTCGGAATCGGAGGCTTCGAACTTCTTTGCCCGTCGCGCGGTGGATTCCGACTACGACGTGCCGCACGGACGCAACTTCGACGGCTGGTTCGTGCCGGCCGGGCAAGCCGCCACGGGCGTGCCGGCGTACATCGCCACGCTGTCGCCGGGCTTCCACCCGATGGACGAACGCGCGCTGCAGGTGCGCGTGGAGAAGCGGCCGTCGGGCACCTTGTACCTGGCCTACGACCAGGACCGCATCGACCGGCTGATGTTCGCCTTCGCGGTGCTGCCGATCGTGATGGGGTTGCTCGCGGTGCTGGCCGTGTCCGCGTTGAGTTACCGCGTGTCGAAGCGGCTGGTGACGCCGGTGAACTGGCTGGCGCGGCAGGTCGCAGGATGGGACCCGCGCGCGCCCGACATCGATGCATTGGCGCCGCATCGCTTGCCGCCGGACATCGGCAGCGGCGAAGCGCGACAACTGGCGCAGGCCTTGCATCGCCTCGGCGAACGCGTGGAAGCCTTCGTCACGCGCGAGCGCAACTTCACGCGCGACGCCAGCCATGAACTGCGCACGCCGCTCACCGTGATCCGCGTCGCCGCCGACCTGCTGGAAACCGAACACGGCCTCAGCAGCCGCGGCGAGCGTTCGTTGCGGCGCATCCAGAGCGCGAGCCGCGACATGGAAGCGGTGATCGATGCGTTCCTGATCCTCGCGCGCGAAGGCGACATCGAACCGCCGCGCGAACATTTCTCCGTCGCCGACATCGTGGACGAGGAAGTGGACAAGGTGCAGCCGCTGCTCGACGGCAAGCCCGTGCACCTGCACGTGGTGAAGCACGCCGAGCCGGAACTGCATGCGCCCTCGCGCGTGCTGGCGGTGATGGTGGGCAACCTGCTCAGCAACGCCTGCCAGTACACCGACAGCGGCGACATCGAAGTGCGCATCGAGAACGACCGCGTCAGCGTCCGCGACACCGGCATCGGCATGTCGCGCGAAACGCTGCAGCGCGCCTTCGATCCGTTCTACCGCGCCGACCAGGACGCCGGCGGCATGGGCCTGGGCCTGTCGGTCGTGCGCCGCCTCGGCGAACGCTTCGGCTGGCCGGTGGTCCTCGAAAGCGTGCCCGGCAGCGGCACGCTCGCCACGATCCAGTTCGTGCGCTGACATTCAAGTGCTGAACGTTGGCCGCGCTGCGCGGTCAACGTGGCGACGGTGCGCGCGTTTGCGGCATCCTCGACCCATCTTTCCCGGCATTCCCCTTCATGGCCCAGACCCGATCCGCCCCCGCTCGTTCGTCCCGTCCGCGTGTTGTCGCCATCGGCGTTGCCGTCGTCGCCCTGGCGGGGCTGGCGTGGTGGTGGACGCACCATGAAGCGAAAGCGGCCGACAGCGGGTTCCGCACGGCCGCCGTCGAAAGCGGCGACATCCGCGTGTCGATCTCCGCCACGGGCACGCTCAGCGCGATCTCGACGGTGGACGTGGGCAGCCAGATTTCCGGCCAGGTCACCGACGTGCTGGTGGACTTCAACGATCGCGTCAGGAAGGACCAGGTGATCGCGCGCATCGATCCGAGCACGTACCAGGCGCAGATCGCGCAGGGCGCGGCGCAGATCGCCAGCGCGCGCGCGTCGCTCGCCACCGCGCAGGCCACGCTGCGCAACGCGGAGATCGATTACGACCGCAAGGCCTCGCTCTCCGGCCAGCAGCTGATCGCGAAGAGCGACGTGGACCTGGCCCGCGCCGCGCGCGACCAGGCGCGCGCGCAGGTCAACGCCGCGCAGGCGCAGATCACGCAGCAGCAGGCCTCCACGCAGACCACGCGCCTCAACCTCGACCGCACGGTGATCCGCTCGCCCGTCGACGGCGTGGTGCTCACGCGCACGATCGAACCGGGCCAGACGGTGGCGGCCAGCCTGCAGGCGCCGGTGCTGTTCCAGATCGCAGAAGACCTGTCGCAGATGAAGATCGTGCTCGCCATCGACGAGGCCGACATCGGCCAGGTCAAGGCGGGGCAGTCGGTCAACTTCACAGTCGATGCGTTCCCCGAGCGCAGCTTCCGCGGCAAGGTGCAGCAGGTGCGCCTGTCGGCGACGAACACCAACAACGTGATCACGTATCCGGTGGTGGTCACCGTCGACAACCGCGACCAGGTGCTGCTGCCCGGCATGACCGTCAACGCGGAAATCGAAGTGAGCCGTCGCGACAACGTGTTGAAGGTGCCGAACGCGGCATTGCGCTTCAAGCCGGCCGACGATGCGACGGGCGGCACCGCCAATGCGCAGCCGCAGCAGCGTGGCGGCGGGATGGCGTCGGAGTTGCCGAAGCTGGCGCAGTCGCTGCACTTGAACGCGTCGCAGCAGGACGCCTTCGACACCGCGCTTGCGCAGATGAAGGAACGCATGGCCGCGCGCGCGGCGCCGGCGGCGGCGCAGCAGGGACAGGGCGGCAGCGCGCTGTTCGGGCGCGGGCCGGGGGGTGGTCCGTCGTCGGGCGGCAACGCGAATACCGGCGCCGCCAGCGGTGCGATGCGCCAGCGATTGATGGAACGTTTCAACCAGCAGTTCGCCGCGTTCCGCGCATCGCTCGACGACACGCAGCGCACGCAATGGGATGCGGGTGTCACCGCGCTCGTCAGTGCGCGTCGCGCGCCGATCTACAAGCTGGTCGACGGCCAGCCGCAGCCGGCGGTCGTGCGCATCGGCGTGTCGGACGGCACCAGCACCGAAGTGTCCGGCGACGTGCATGCGGGCGACCTCGTGATCACGGGCGCCGAACGCGCAGCGACGGCCAAGGCCACGCAATGAGCGCCGTCGCACAGGCCCAGGTCGCCGCCCGCGAGGCGGTGATCGAAACGCAGGCGCTCGACAAGGTCTACGCGCAGGGCACGGAAGCGGAGGTCGTCGCGTTGCGCGGCGTGAACCTGCGCATCCTGCAGGGCGAGTTCGTCGCGATCATGGGGCCGTCGGGCTCGGGCAAGTCGACGCTGATGAATTTGCTCGGATGCCTGGATACGCCCAGCGCCGGCGTGTACCGCTGCGACGGCGTCGATGTCGCCACGCTGGACGCGGAAGAACGCGCGCGCCTGCGCCTGGACAAGATCGGCTTCGTGTTCCAGGGGTTCAACCTGTTGCCGCGCATGTCGGCGCTCGAGAACGTCTCGATGCCGATGGGCTACGCCAACGTGCACCGCGGCGAGCGCCTCAAGCGTGCGCACGAGGCGCTCGCGTCCGTCGGCCTCGGCAATCGCGAAGGCCACAAGCCCAGCGAAATGTCCGGCGGCCAGCAGCAGCGCGTGGCAATCGCGCGCGCACTCATCAACCGCCCGCCGATCCTGCTCGCCGACGAACCCACGGGCGCGCTGGATTCCAGGACGGGCGAGGAAATCCTGGCGCTGTTCAAGCAGTTGCAACGCGACGGCCACACCGTCGTGCTGATCACGCACGATCCCGACGTCGCCCACCACTGCGACCGCATCTTCGTCATGCGCGACGGCGAACTCACCGAGGAGGCGCGCGCATGAACCCGATGGAAGTCCTGCGCACGGCGATCTACGCATTGCGCGGCAACTGGATGCGCAGCGCGCTGACCTCGCTGGGCGTGATCATCGGCATCGCGGCGGTGATCGTGATGGTTTCGGTCGGGCAGGGCACGCAGGCGGAGATCGACAAGCTCGTCTCGGGCCTGGGCTCCAACCGCCTGGACATCAGCCCCGGTTCCGGCCGCGGTTTCGGCGGCATCCGCGTCGGCGGCGCGAACAACTTCACGCTGACCGAAGACGACGCCACGGCCATCCGCACCGAGTTGCCCGACGTGCAGTACGTCGCGGGCAGCCTGCGCGGCAGCAGCCAGTTCGTGTACGCGGAAAACAATTGGTCGAGCAACTGGCAGGGCGTGCAGGCCGACTGGTTCGACATCAACGGCTGGACGCTCGCCAGCGGCGCGGGATTCGACGCGCGCGATTACGGCGGTGCGTCGAAGTCCGTGATCCTCGGCGAAACGGTGCGGCGCGAATTGTTCGGCGACGACGATCCGCTCGGCCAGGTCGTGCGCATCGGGCGCGTGCCGTTCACGGTGGTGGGCACGTTGAAGCCGAAGGGCCAGGGCGGGTTCGGGCAGGACCAGGACGACATCGTGGTGGTGCCGCTGGAAACCGCGCGCCGCCGCCTGATGGGCGCGATGGGCCTGCCGCCGGGCGCGGTGATGCAGATCGCGTTGGGCGTGGCCAACGCCGACGACCTCGACTACGTGCAGGGCGAAGTGGAAGCGTTGCTGCGCCAGCGCCACAAGATCCAGCCCGGCGCGGAAGACGATTTCAACGTGCGCAACATCGCCGAGATCATCAGCACGCGCACGGCCACGACCAACCTGATGTCCAAGTTGCTCGGCGCGGTGGCGACGATCTGCCTGATCATCGGCGGCATCGGCATCATGAACATCATGCTGGTGTCGGTGACCGAGCGCATCCGCGAAATCGGCTTGCGCATGGCGGTGGGTGCGGGGCCGCGCGACGTGCGCCGTCAGTTCCTCGCCGAAGCGATGCTGATCTCGATGATCGGCGGCGTCATCGGGATCGCGATCGGGATCGTGGGCGCGTTGCTGGTCGGCAAGTTCAGCGAATTGCCGGTGCAGGTGAACGCCAACGTCGTCGGCCTGGCCGCGGCGTTCTCGATCGCCACGGGCCTGTTCTTCGGGTATTACCCGGCGCGCAAGGCGTCCTTGCTGGATCCGATCGAAGCGTTGCGCCAGCAATAGGCGGGCGGCGGTATCCTGCGCGGCATGTCCGCCGGAGACCGCCATGCGCCCGCATCGATTGCTTGCCGCCCTGTTGTGTTGCGCGATCGCCATGCCGGCCTTCGCGGCTGATCCGCCCAGGCCGAAGACCGCGCTCGTCATCCATGGCGGCGCGGGCGTGATCGAGCGCGGGTCGATGACGCCGGAGGAAGAAAAACTGGTGCGCGCCGACCTCGACCAGGCGCTCGACGCGGGCAACGCCATCCTCGCCAAGCACGGCACCGCACTGGATGCCGTCGTCGACGCGATCCGCGTGCTGGAGGAATCACCGCGCTTCAACGCCGGCAAGGGCGCGGTGTTCAACGCCGACGGCAAGCACGAACTCGATGCGTCGATCATGGAAGGCCACACGCATCGCGCGGGCGCGGTGACCGGCGTGATGACGGTGCGCAGCCCGATCCTGCTGGCGCGCGCGGTGATGGAGCGGTCCAAGCACGTGATGCTGGCGGGGCAGGGCGCGGAGAAATTCGCCGACTCGCTGCCGGACATCGAACGCGTGCCCAACAGCTGGTTCGACACCGATCGTCGGCGCAAGCAGCTTGAAGACGCGCAGGCGAAGGAGAAGGCGAATGCCGGCCTCGACCTGCCCGGCACGTATTTCGGCACCGTCGGCGCGGTGGCGCTCGACGCCGACGGCCACATCGCCGCGGCCACCAGCACCGGCGGCATGACCAACAAGCGCTACGGGCGCGTCGGCGATTCGCCGATCATCGGCGCCGGCACGTGGGCCGACGAACGCTGCGGCGTGTCGGGCACCGGCTGGGGCGAGTTCTACATCCGCAACGCGGTGGCGCACGACATCTGTGCGCGCGTGGCGTATCGCGGCGATGCGCTCGCGGTCGCCGCGGAAGAGGTGGTCGACAAGATCGTGCCCGGGATGGGCGGCGACGGCGGCGCGATCGCGCTGGACAAGGACGGCAACATCGCGATGCCGTTCAACACCTCGGGCATGTATCGCGCTTGGCTGAAGCCCGACGGTGCGCGCGGCACGGCGATCTATCGCGACGAAGCGAAGTAACCCGTCGCGGCGCTCAGGGCACCTCGGCCTGCGAGGCCTGGCCCTTCGCCCATTGCGCCATCCGTTCGGTGAGCGCTTCGGGCGCCACGTCCTCGATGTGCGTGCCCAGCGTCCACTTGTGGCCGAAGGGATCGGTCACCGTGCCCATGCGGTCGCCCCAGAACTGGTCGGCGACCGGCTTGGTGATGGTGGCGCCGGCCTGGACGGCGCGCGCCAGCGCCGCGTCGCAGTCGGGCCCGTAGATCACGAAGCTCACGGTGCCGCCGCCGCGCTTGAGCGGGCCCAGCGCGCCCATGTCGGGCCACTCGTCCGAGAGCATCAGCTGGGTGTCGCCGATGCGGACCTCGGCGTGGCCGACGCGCTCGCGTCCGTCGGGGCCGGGGACCGGCAGGCGGAACTGTTCCTTCGCGCCGAACGCCCGGGTGTAGAAATCGATGGCGCGGGCGGCGTCCTCGACGATGAGGTAGGCGGTGACGGTGTGGTAACCCTCGGGGACGGGGCTGACGGCCATGGCGGGACGCTCGCGGGGGCGGGGGGAGCCGGAAAGCGGGACGTTGCGCCGGGATTCGTTATGCGCCGGTGACCGCGCGGCGTGTCCTCATGCACATGGGTCGGGCGCCGCGGTGTGGCAGAATCGCCGCTCCTCGGGAGCCGGTCCTCGTCCAAGCCATGCCGTCCAAGCACCTGCGCACCGATCGCGGCGGCGCCCATGGCTGACCAGTTCGGACACCTGCCCCGCCACCCCGGCCGAATCCTCAAGGCGACCGTGTGGTCGATGCAGGGGCTGCGTGCGGCGTGGTTGCACGAGTCCTCGTTCCGGCTCGAGGTGTACCTGTTCCTCGTGTTCTGCCCGCTGGGGCTGTGGCTCGGGGCGACGGGGGTGGAGCGCGCGTTGCTGGTGGGCAGTTGCCTGCTGGTAATGGCGGTCGAGCTGCTCAATTCCGCGATCGAAGCGGTGATCGAGCGCTACGGCCCCGAATTCCACGAATTGGCCGGGCGCGCCAAGGACATGGGTTCAGCCGCGGTGTTCCTGACGATGCTCAACGTATTGCTGGTGTGGGGCTGCATCTTGGTCCCGCATTTCTTCTGACCCCTTAGGATTCCCGCGCGATGCTGGATTGGTTGGCCGATCCCCAGGCCTGGCTCACCCTGGTGACCCTCAGTGCGATCGAGATCGTGCTGGGCATCGACAACCTGGTGTTCATCGCGATCGCGGTCAGCAAGCTGCCGCAGGAGAAGCGGGAGCGCGCGCGCAAGTTCGGCATCGCGGTGGCGTGCATCACGCGCATCGGGTTGCTGCTCACGCTGGCGTGGCTCGCCGGCCTCACCCAGGACCTGTTCCGCCTGTTCGGCCAGGGCATCTCGGTGCGCGACCTGGTGCTGATCCTGGGCGGCGTGTTCCTGGTGGTGAAGGGGATCATGGAGATCCGCGACCTGCTGATGGGCGAGGACGAAGCCGAGGACATCCACACCAAGCCGCTGGTCTCCTTCGGCATGGTGATCGCGCAGATCGCGATCATCGACATCGTGTTCTCGCTGGATTCGGTGATCGCCGCGGTCGGCATGGCCAACCACGTGACGATCATGGTCGGCGCGATCCTGCTGGCGGTGGGCGTGATGCTGCTGGCCGCCACGCCCCTGGGCCATTTCATCGAGCGCAACCCGACCATCAAGATGCTGGCCCTGGCCTTCATCGTGCTGGTGGGCGTGTACCTGCTCCTGGATGGCTTCGAACTGCACATCCCGAAGGGCTACCTCTACGGCGCGATGGGCTTCTCCGCCGCGGTGGAGTGCCTGAACCTCTGGGCGCGGCGCAAGGCCAGCGCGCGACAGCTCGCGCAGTAGCGCCCCGCGGGGCCCGGGACGCGCCTTCATTGCGTCCTACCCCCTTCGATGCTGGAATGCCGCGCGTCCCCCACCGCGGAGCCAACCCCATGCGTCCGAACACCTTCCTGCGCGCGCTGCTCCTCGGGCTCGCCATCGCGCTGCTGTCCGGCTGCGGCTACAACCAGATCCAGGCGAAGGACCAGGCCGTCAAGGGCGCATGGTCGGAAGTGCTCAACCAGTACAAGCGCCGCGCCGACCTCATCCCCAACCTCGTCAACACCGTGAAGGGCTACGCCGCGCAGGAACGCGACGTGCTGATCCGCGTGACCGAGGCGCGCGCCAAGGTCGGGCAGATCCAGGTCAACGCGGAAGACGCGGCTTCGCTGGCGCAGTTCCAGAAAGCGCAGGGCGACCTCTCGCAGGCGTTGTCCCGCCTGATGGTGGTGACCGAGAACTATCCGAACCTCAAGTCCGACCAGTCCTTCCGCGACCTGCAGGCGCAACTGGAAGGCACGGAGAACCGGATCACCGTCGCGCGCGGCCGTTACATCACGACCGTGCAGGACTACAACACCTACATCCGCCAGTTCCCGCAGAACTTCACCGCGAAGATGTTCGGCCACAAGGAAAAGCCGAACTTCTCCGTGGAGAACGAAGCGCAGATCTCCAACGCGCCGACCGTGGAATTCAACCCGCCGACGACGGCGCCGGCGACCACCGCCGCGCGCGCCCCGGCGTACTGACGCGCTGATGCACAACGCGCTGCCGCGTTTCGCGCGCACGGTCTGCTTCGCCTTCGCGCTGGTGATCGCCAGCGCGTCGGCGTTCGCGCAGGCCAACGCGCCGATCCCGAAACTCGATCGCCCGGTGATCGACACCACCGGCACGCTCGATGCGGCAGCCATCGCGTCGCTGGAACAACAGGCGCGCGCGCTGCAGCAGCGCAAGGGCAGCCAGCTGCAGGTGCTGATGGTGCCCACCACGCAGCCGGAAACCATCGAGCAATACACCGTGCGCGCGTTCGAGCAGTACAAGCTCGGGCGCAAGGGCGTGGACGATGGCGTGCTGGTGGTCGTGGCCAAGAACGACCGGCGCGTGCGCATCGAACCGGGCTATGGCCTGGAAGGCGCGATCCCCGATGCGATCGCCAACCGCGTGATCCAGGAATACCTGGTGCCGAAGTTCCGCGCGGGCGATTACGCGGGCGGGCTGACCGACGGCACGGCGGCGCTGGCCAAGCTGATCGACGGCGAGGAACTGCCGCCGCCGATGGCCGACAACAAGGGCAGCAGCGGCGGGCGCGATGGCGGGCAGTGGGTCTTCGCGTTGTTCCTGTCTTTCATCATCGCCACGTTCGTGCGCGGGATGTTCCGCTGGCTGCCGGCCGCCCTGCGCGGCGTGGTGGGGGCGGGCGCAGCCGGATTCGTGGCGTGGTTGGTGTCGTCGCTCGTGCTGGTCGGCGGGCTCGGCGCACTGGTCGGCCTGTTCGTCGGGCTGTCGGCGGCGCCCACCGGGCGCGCCGCGCGCCATGGCGGCTGGGGCGGGTTCGGCGGTGGCGGATTCGGGGGCGGCGGCGGGTTCGGCGGCGGCGGTGGCGGCTGGTCGGGCGGCGGCGGCATGAGCGGGGGCGGTGGCGCCTCCGGCAGTTGGTGAGGATCGCGACCATGCGCCTGTTCCGACACCTGCTCGCACGTCCTGCCCGCGCCTGGTTCCCCGAGGACGCGATGGACCGCATCACGGCCGCGATCGACGCCAGCGAACTGCGCCACAGCGGCGAGATCTGTTTCGCGGTGGAGCCTGCGCTGCACTGGCTCGACGTGCTGCGCGGCGTCGACGCGCGCACCCGTGCCGAGGACGCGTTCGCGCGGCTGCGCGTGTGGGACACCGAAGGCAACACGGGCGTGCTGGTGTACCTGTTGCTCGCCGACCATCGCCTCGAAATCGTGGCCGACCGCGGCCTGCGCAACGTGGATCCCGCGCGCTGGCGCGCAGTGTCCGATGCGATGCAGGCGCGCCTGCGCGCCGGGGAGCCGGAAGCGGCGATCGTCGAAGGCGTGGCGGCGATTTCCGACCTGCTCGCCGAGCACGCGCCGCTGGTCGCGGGCACCCCGGACCGCGACGAATTGCCGAACCGCCCGCGCCTCCTCTGACGCGCGACGCTGGGGCACAATGCCGCCACGCGCCATCGCCTGGACAACGCCTTGCACGATTTGACGTACCTGCACCAGATCGACCCGATCGCACTCGCGCTCGGCCCGCTGAAGATCCACTGGTACGGCCTGATGTACCTGCTCGGGTTCGCCGTTGCATGGTGGCTCGGCAATCGCCGCATCCGCGCAGGGCGGCTGCCCGGCGTCGACGGCCACGGCTTCGGCGACCTGATGTTCTACGCGATGGTCGGCGTGGTGCTCGGCGGGCGGCTGGGCTACATCCTGTTCTACGACCTGCACACCTACATCGCCCATCCGCTGCAGATGCTGAAACTGTGGGAAGGCGGCATGAGCTTCCACGGCGGCCTGATCGGCGTGGTGGTGGCCACGTGGTGGTGGTCGCGCAAGCACGGCCTGCACGTGATGGACACGATGGAATTCATCGCGCCGCTGGTGCCGCCGGGGCTGGGCTTCGGGCGCCTGGGCAACTTCATCAACGGCGAGCTGTGGGGCAAGCCCACCGACGCGCACTGGGGCGTGGTGTTCCCGAACGCGCTGCCGCAGCCGTACGCCAGCATGGATCCGCAGGCGTTGCGCGCGCAGTTCGAAGCCGGCGCACTGGATGTGTTCGCGCGCCATCCTTCGCAGCTGTACCAGGCGTTCCTCGAAGGCCTGGTGCTATTCCTGGTGCTGTGGCTGTATTCGCGCAAGCCGCGGCCGCGCTATTCGGTGGCGGGCCTGTTCGTGCTGTTGTACGGCGTGTTCCGCTTCCTCGTGGAGTTCGTGCGCGTGCCCGACCAGCAACTCGATTACATCGCCTTCGGCTGGCTCACGATGGGCCAGTTGCTGAGCGTGCCGCTGATCCTGCTGGGCCTGTTCTGGTTGTGGTGTTCGCGCAGCGCGCCGACGCTGCAGCCGCGCGTCGCCTGACCGCACGGAGCGTCACATGCGCCAATACCTCGACCTGATGCGCGAGATCCTGGAACACGGCACCCCCAAGGGCGACCGCACCGGCACGGGCACGCTGAGCGTGTTCGGGCGGATGATGCGGTTCGACCTGCGCGAGGGGTTCCCGCTCGTCACGACGAAGAAGCTGCACCTGAAGTCGGTGATCCACGAGCTGCTGTGGTTCCTCGCCGGCGACACCAACGTGCGCTATCTGCAGGACAACGGCGTCAGCATCTGGGACGAATGGGCGACCGAAGACGGCAGTCTCGGCCCGTTGTACGGCGCGCAGTGGCGCAGCTGGCCCACGCGCGACGGCGGCACGATCGACCAGATGTCGGGGCTGATCGCTGCATTGAAGGCGAAGCCGAATTCGCGCCGCCACATCGTCAGCGCCTGGAACGTCGAATACCTGCCGGACGAATCGCGCAGCCCGCAAAACAACGTGCGCGACGGGCGCATGGCGCTGGCCGCGTGCCACACGCTGTTCCAGTTCTATGTCGCCGACGGAAGGCTCTCGTGCATGTTGATGGCGCGCAGCCAGGATTTCCTGCTCGGCACGCCGTTCAACATCGCCAGCTACGCCTTGCTCGTGCACATGGTGGCGCAGCAATGCGACCTCGACGTGGGCGAGTTCGTGTGGGTGGGCGGCGACGTGCACCTGTACAACAACCACCTCGAACAGGCGCGCACGCAGCTTGCGCGCGAGCCGAGGCCCTTGCCGCAGCTCACGATCAAGCGCCGGCCGCCGTCGTTGTTCGACTACCGCTTCGACGACTTCGAGATCACCGGTTACACGCCGCATGCGGCCATCAAGGCGCCCATCGCCGTCTGACGCAGGTCGGGCCGCATCCGGGGCGCGTGCACGAAAGGCCGCTAGGTGACTTCCGGTCACCGGGCGTATCCTCCGATCCCAACGCGGGCCGCCGGGATCTGCCATGCGAATCCTCATCGCCGACGACCAGTCAGCCGACCAGAAGGCCAAGGACGATGGCAGTTGCCAGGCCTGGGCGAAGACCGACACGGGCATCGACCCGGCGGCCGTCGCCGCGGCCCCGACCACCACCACCGGACCGCAGGGCCAGCGCGCCCGCGGCGCGGTGCGCGGCGCGGCGGCCGGCGCGGTGATCGGCGAGGTGGCGCACGGCGATTCCTCGCAGGGCGCGAAGACCGGCGCCGCGGCGGGCGTGATCGCCGGCGGCGCGCGCTCGCGCCGCAGCCAGGCCGCGCAGGTGCAACAGCAGCAGACCGCCAAGGCGCAATCCATCGACACCTACTGGCGGGCCTGGGGCGCGTGCATGTCGGGCAAGGGCTACACGGTGCAATGACGGACTGACACCGGCCCGCGAACCGGGCCAGAATGCGCTGGCGCGCAGGGGCGCCAGCGAGGTGATTGCATGGGATGCAGGCACGCAGCGTGGTCGATGCTCCTCCTGGGCGGCCTGTTCACATCGGCCGCCTTTGCGCAGTCGACTTCCACCACGACCACCCCCGCGCCTGCGACGGCGCCGGCCACCCCCGCCTGCGGCACGCGCGCCCCCGGCGACACGCGCCCGCGCATCGGCCTGGCCCTCGGCGGCGGCGGCGCGCGCGGCATCGCGCACGTCGCGATCCTGCGCGAGATCGAAGCGCGGCACATCCCGATCGACTGCATCGCCGGCACCAGCATGGGCGCGCTGGTCGGCGGCTTGTACGCGTCGGGCATGTCGGTCGACGACATGGAACACCTCGTCACCTCGACCGACTGGAAACGCCTGTTCGACGATTCCATCGAACGCCCCGAGCGCACCTACCGGCGCAAGCAGGACGACCGCGATGCCCTCGCCACCGTCGGCGTCGGCATCGGTGGACCGCGCGGGCTGAAGCTCTCGCCCGGCGTGCTGCAGGGCGAACGCATCCTGGCGATGTTCGAACAGGCCACGCTGGGCGTGAGCCGCGTCGAACACTTCGACCAATTGCCGATCCCGTTCCGCGCGGTGGCCACCGACCTCAACACCGGCGACCCCGTGGTGCTGGACCACGGCAGCCTGGCGATGGCGATGCGCGCGAGCATGTCGCTGCCCGGCATCTTCCAGCCGGTGGAAATCGGCGGGCACGTGCTGATCGATGGTGGTGTCGCCGACCAGGTGCCGATCGATGTGTTGCGCACGATGGGCGCGGACGTGCTGATCGCGGTGGACGTGGGCACGCCGCTCGAGAAACTCGATCGCGACGCCAGCCTGCTGCAGGTCGTTTCGCAGATGACCGGCATGCTCACCACCGGCAACACGCGCCGCATGCTCGCCACGATGGGCGAAGGCGACGTGCTCATCGTGCCGGACCTCGGCACGGACGTGGCCACCAGCGATTTCGACAAGGCGAAGGAAGCGCTCGCGATCGGCGCGCGCGCCGCGGAAGCAGCGCGACCGCGCCTGGCGCGCCTGGCCGCGAAGGACGACGCGGCGTATCGCACCGCGATCGCGCAACGGCCCGTGTTCGACAACCAGCCGCCGATCATCGAGTTCGTGCGCCTGGACAACCAGACCGACTACGCCGACGCGATGCTGCTCGCGCAACTGGACATCGACATCGGCAAGCCGCTGGACGCGGCGAAGGTGGAAGAACACGTGCTGCGCGTGTACGGCTTCGGCACGATGGCCAGCGTGACGTACGAAGTGGTGGAGGAAAACGGCCGCACGGGCATCGTGGTGAGCGCGCGCCCGAAACCGCAGGGCCCGAATTACCTCCAGTTGGGCCTCACGCTGAGCAACGATTTCCAGGGCGGCTACGACAGCAACCTGCGCATGGGCCTGCTGTTCGCGCCGCTGTCGCCGTTCGGCGCCGAGGCGCGCGTCGTGTTGCAGATCGGCAGCGAACCGGGCCTGTCGGCGGAGTACTACCACCCGTTCGACATCGCCAACCGCTACCTCCTCCACGCCGAGGCCGCTTACGCCAACCCGAACATCCGCGTGTACGACAGCAATGGCCACAACACGGCCACGTACGACGTCGCCACGCTCGGCGTCGAACTGCAGGTGGCGCGCGAATTCGGCAACTACGGCACCGCCGGCTTCGGCCTGGAGCGCGGCAGCGGACACGCGAGCGTGCAGACCGGCGACCCCGCGGTACCGTTCAACTTCGACACCGGGCGCCTGTCCGCCTTCGTGTCGATCGATCGCCTCGACAGCCTGTTCTTCCCGCGCAACGGCTATGGCACCAACCTGGCGTACACGATCGCGCGCGACTGGCTCGGCAGCGACAGCGAATACGCGCAGCTGGATTTCGACGTGCTCGCCGCGAAGTCCTTCGGCCGCAGCGCCATCCAGGGCGGCGTGGGCTACCACGCCACCACGCAGGGCACGCTGCCCGTGCAGGACCGCTATCGCCTCGGCGGGCGCGGGCAACTCGTGGGGTTCCGCCAGTTCGAACTGACCGGCCAGGACTACGCGGTGGTGTACGGCGGTTACACGTGGCAGCTGGCGGAGGTGTTCGGGCGTTCGGCGCTGGTGGGCGGCACGCTGGAATACGGCAACGCGTGGGAAAAACGCAGCGACATGGACTGGGCCGACGGCATCTGGAACGCGAGCCTCTACATCGGCTTCGATTCGTGGGTGGGGCCCATGCTGTTCGGGTACGGCTGGCGCGAAGGCGGCAACGGCGTGCTATTCCTGGAGATCGGCAAACCGTTCTGATCGTGGCGCACGTAAGCGATACTCGCCGCATGCCCAAGCCGATCCTCAGCCTCGTCGCCGCGCTCGATCGCCACCGCGCGATCGGACGCGGCAATGCCTTGCCGTGGCACCTGCCCGCGGACCTGAAACGCTTCAAGGCGCTCACGCTCGGCAAGCCCGTGCTGATGGGGCGCAAGACGGCCGAATCGATCGGCCGCGCGTTGCCGGGGCGTCGCAACCTCGTGCTGACGCGCAGCGGACGCGTGCCGTTCGACGGGATGGAAGCGGTGGACTCGATCGATGCGGCGCTGGCGCTCGCCGACGACGAACTCAGCGTGATCGGCGGCGGCGAAGTCTACGCGCTGTGCCTGCCGCGCGCGGATCGGTTGCACCTCACGCACGTCGACACGATCGTGGCAGGCGCCGATGCGTTCTTCCCGGCGTTCGATGCCGCGGCGTGGCGCGTGACCCATCGCGAAGCGCACGCGGCCGACGAACGGCATGCGTTCGCGTTCGAATTCATCGACTACGACCGCGCGTAACCTCACTCGTCGCGCGCGGGCACCGCCGGGAGCGGACGGTGGTACGGCGGACGCGGCTGCGGCGGATTGGCGGGCACGTCGCGGCCCGGCACCTGGATGACGCGCAGTTCGTCAGTGTCCAGCTGCAACGCGGTGAGCTTGCCGCCCCACACCGCGCCGGTATCGATCGCATGCACGCCGTGGCCGAGGAACAGGCCCAGCGTCGACCAGTGCCCGCATACGATCTTGAGATCGCGCTCCGCACGGCCCGGCACTTCGTACCAGGGATACAGGCCCGGTTGCTGCGTGCCCGGCGCGCCTTTCTCTTCGAACGCGATGCGCCCGCGGGGCGAGCAATAGCGCAGTCGCGTGAACACATTGATGATCGCGCGCTCGCGCTCGATGCCGCCGAGGCCCGGCGACCACGCCGGCTTGTCGCCGTACATGTTCTTCAGCAGCTTGCGGTAGCCCTCGCTGCGCAGCTTGCGCTCGACTTCGCTGGCGTGTTTTTCCGCGAGCGTGGTGGTCCACTTCGGCGCGAGGCCCGCGTGCACCATCATCCAGCCGAGCGCGCGGTCGGCGTGCAGCAGCGGTTGCAGGCGCAGCCAATCGAGGAGTTCGCGCGCGTCGTCGGCGAACAGCACGCGTTGCAGGTCGGGGTTGACCTTGCGTTGTTCGTCGGGACGGCGTTCGCCGATCGCGAGCAGCGACAGGTCATGGTTGCCGAGCACCACCACGCTCTGCGCGCGCAGCGAATGCACGAGGCGCAATGTTTCGAGCGACTGGCCGCCGCGGTTCACGAGGTCGCCGCAGAACCACAGGCGATCCTGCGCGGGGTCGAAGCGCAGGCGTTCGAGCAGGCGCTGCAACGGGTCGTAGCAGCCTTGCAGGTCGCCGATCGCGTAGGTGGCCATGCGCGCGCGTGCCCGTCAGTGCAGCGTGCGCGGGGTGGTCAGCGTGAACGGCGGGATGGGCGCGGCGAAGCGCGTGCCGTCGTCCGCCAGCATGTCGTAGCTGCCGCGCATGGTGCCGAGGCTGGTTTCGAGGATGGCGCCGGAGGTGTACTGGAAATCTTCGCCGGGCCGGAGCCACGGTTGCTCGCCCACCACGCCTTCGCCCACGACTTCCTCGACCTTGCCGTTGGCGTCGGTGATCACCCAGTGGCGGCCGAGCAGGCGCGCCGGCACGGTGCCGCGGTTGCGGATGCTGATGGTGTAGGCGAAGACGTAGCGGCCTTCATCGGGCGCGGATTCTTCGTCCAGGAAGCGGGTGTCGACATCGATGTCGAACGCATAGGCAGCGGTGTCCGTCATGCGTGCAGTTTAGCCGCAAGCCGTTGGATGTCGCGCGAAGGCCCGTGCGGGCGGGCGCTCAGGGCGTGGGCAGGTTCGCCAGGCGCACGAAGCCGGCGACGTCGATCTGTTCGGCGCGCGCGTCCGGGCGCAGGCCCGCGGCTTCGATCATCGCGGTGTCGGCCACGCCCTGCAGCGCATTGCGCAAGGTCTTGCGGCGCTGGCCGAACGCGGCGCGGACCACGTGCGTGAACCGCACCGGATCCTGCACGCCCATCTCGCCGGGCGCGCGCGGCACCATCCGCACGACCGCCGAATCGACCTTCGGCGGCGGACGGAACGCCCCCGGCGGCACCTTGAACAGCGGCACGACGCGGCAGTAGGCCTGCAGCATCACGCTCAGCCGCCCGTACACCTTGCTGCCGGGTTCGGCGGCCATGCGGTCCACCACTTCCTTCTGCAGCATGAAGTGCATGTCGCGGATCGCGCCCGCATGTTCGAGGGCGTGGAAGAGGATGGGCGAGGAGAGGTTGTAGGGCAGGTTGCCGACGAGGCGGATTTGTCCGTCCGTGCCTTCGACGTCCTTGGCCAGCGCGGTGAAATCCACCTGCAGCACGTCGCGATGCACGATCGTGAGCCGGCCGTGCGCCTGCGCCGCTTCGGTGAGCGGGGCGATGAGGTCGCGGTCGAACTCGATCACCGTCAGCGCGCCGTGGCGATCGAGCAGCGGGAAGGTGATCGCGCCCTGGCCGGGGCCGATTTCCACCAGGCGATCGCCGGGCTTGGGATCCACCGCCTGCACGATCTTGTTGATGACGCCCTTCTCGTGCAGGAAGTGCTGGCCGAGGTGTTTCTTCGCTTCGCGCTGGAAGCCGGGGCGCGCCTCGCTCATGCCGCGACTGCCTTGCGCGCCATGCGCGCGCAGGTGTCGACGGCGGCGAACAGGCTCGACGGATCGGCGATGCCGCGACCGGCGATCGACAACGCGGTGCCATGGTCGACGGCCACGCGCGGGTAGGGCAGGCCGAGCGTGAGGTTCACGGCGCTTTCGAATCCGCTGTACTTGAGCACCGGCAATCCCTGGTCGTGGTACATCGCCAGCACTGCGTCGACGTCGCGGAGTTTCGCGGGCAGGAACGCGGTGTCCGCGGGCAGCGGGCCTTCGAGGTGCAGGCCTTGCGCGCGCAACGCGGCGATGACCGGCGCGATGACGTCGAGTTCTTCGCGTCCCATGTGCCCGTCTTCGCCCGCATGCGGATTGAGTCCGAGGACGGCGATGCGCGGTGCCACGATGCCGAAGCGCGTGCGCAGCGCGGCGTCGACGATGCGCAGCGTGCGCGCGAGCGAATCGGCGTTGATCGCATCCGGCACGTCGCGCAATGGCAGGTGCGTGGTGGCGAGCGCGACGCGGACGATGGCGTTGGCCAGCATCATCACCACGTCGCAGCCTGCTTGCCGCGCGAGCAGTTCGGTGGTGCCGGTGTAGGCGATGCCGCCGTCGTTGATCGCGGCCTTGTGCACCGGGCCGGTGACGAGGCCATCGAACGCGCCGTCGAGGCACGCGCGTGCGGCGGTTTCGAGCGCGGCGATGACGGCGCGTGCGTTTCGCGGATCGGCGCGGCCGAATTCGACCGCGACTGCATTCGGGATGGCGTGCAACGGCAGGTCGCCGGGACGCGTGGCAACCGCGTCGGCAGGCAGCAACTGCAGCGGTAACGACAACGCGCGGGCCGCGGCCACCAGCGTGTCGCCGTCGCCGAAGGCGACGAGCGAACAATCACCACGCGGCTGCTGCGCCAGGCGCACGCAGAGTTCGGGACCGATGCCGGCCGGTTCGCCCGGCACCAGCGCCAGCCGCGGCGGCGACATCTCAGCCGCCGCTTGCAGGCGCCTGCGGCTGCGCGGCGGGCGCTGCAGGGGCTGCAGGCGCGGCGCCGGCCATGCGCATTTCGACGTAGGCCTCGCCGCGCATTTCGCGCAGGAAGCGGTTGTATTCGTCTTCCAGCTTGCGACGGCCGATCGCTTCGCGCATCTGCGCCTTGCGCGACTTGTCCGCCGTGCCCTGGCGCGTGCCGATGCGCTGCACGATGTGCCAGCCCGCATCGCTGCGGAACGGCTTGGACACCGCGCCGTCGGCGAGCGAAGCGACCTGCGCGCCGAACGTCGTGCCGAACTGGTCGGCCGGGAACCAGCCCAGGTCGCCGCCGGAGGCCTTGGTGCCTTCGTCTTCGGAATCGGACTTGGCCAGCGCCTGGAAATCGGCGCCGCCGGCCAGGCGCGCGGCGATCGTGTCGACCTTGGCGCGCGCTTCGGCTTCCGGATGCGTGGCATCCACGCGCACGAGGATGTGGCGCGCGTTGAATTCGGTGACCGGGGCGGCGGCGTCGCCGGCGGCGTCGCGCGTTTCCACCAGCTTCAGCAGCTGGAAGCCGCTCGGGCCGCGCACGGGGCCGATGACCTGGCCGACCTGCATGGTGCGGATGACGTTGGCGAACGTGCCGGGGATTTCATCGAGGGCGCGCCAGCCCAGGTCGCCGCCTTCCAGCGCGTTCTGGCTGTCGGAATAGCGCACGGCCGCGGCCGCGAAATCCATTTCGTTCTTGTCGAGCAGCGCCTTGACGCCTTCGATCTTCTTCTGCGCGACGCCGATCTGTTCCGGCGTGGCGCCGTCCGGCAGCGCCACGAGGATGTGCGCCAGGTGGTACTGCGTGGTGTTGGCCTGCGCGGCCATCGCGGCTTCCACTTCCGAATCGCTGACCTGGATGCGGCCCTGCGCGAAGCTCTGGCGCAACTGCTGGATCAGGATTTCGTCGTGGATCGAGCGGCGGAATTCTTCCCACGTCTGCCCGCCCTGCTCGACCTGCTGGCGGATCTGCGCCGGCGTGAGGCTGTTGCCCTGGGCGATGCGGCCGATGGCGGCGTCGATGTCTTCCTCGGTCGCCTTCAGGCCGTTGGACTCGGCGCGCGCGACCTGCAGCTTGTTGAGGATCAGGCGCTCGAGCACCTGGCGCTCCAGCACGTCGGCCGGCGGGAGTTGGTCTTCCTTGCCGGCGTACTGGTTGGTGATGTTGCGCACCGCGCGGTCGAGCTCGCTGTGCAGCACGACGTCTTCGTCGACGATCGCCACCGGGTGGTCGATCGGGACGAGCGCCTGGGCGCGGGCGGGCGCGGGCACGGCAAGCAGCACGCCGGCGGGCAGCGCGATGGCGAGGGCGCCGGCGAGCGCATGGCCGGCGAAACGGGAAGCAAAGGTCATGGCGTGGGGTCCGGATCCGAATCCGTTGAGGGCTGGGCCGTGGCTGTTTCGGGCGGCACCAAGTAGAGATCGCCGCGATTGTAGCCAAGGATGGCCCGGCGCAGCGTCTTGCGGGTGTCCTGCCCGGCCGAGCCGAGGCCTTTCAGTTCGATCTCGAGCATGATGCCGCGGCTCAGCTCGCCCTCGCGATTGTGCACGTAGCGCCGGCCGACAAGCCGAACCGCGATGCAACAGCTGTCCCACTGGACGCCGAGGACCTGTTCCAGCGGCTTGCGGTCGAGGATCGAGTAATAGTCGCGCCCGACCACGCTCCAGGTGTCGTTGACGGGGTACAGGAAGGAGAAGTCCACCTGGTCCGAGACGTCGCGGCGGAAGCGGTAGGCGAGGTTGACCACGCCGTCGTCGGGCAGCAGGTAGCGGCCGCGCACGCTGACCAGGTCCTTCTGGCGCAGCTTCGGGTTGTACTGGTACGAACCGCCGAAGGTCCAGCGGTCGGTCGGCGCCCAGCCCACGTCCGCCACCCACGCCGACTTGCCCGCGAGGATGGGCTGTTCGCCGGGGAGCACGACCCGGGAATCGTCGAAGTACTTGATCTGGCCGATGCTCGCGCTGAAGCGCTCGCGGCCGTCGGATTCGCGGATCAGGCGCGAGGTCAGCGCGATCGTCAGCTGGTTCGCATCGGCCTGGCGGTCCGCGCCGGAATACCGGTTGTCGCGGAACATCTGGCCCCAGCTGAAGGTGAGCGCGCCGGTGTCGAACGCCGGCAGCGTGTCCTGGTTACGGAACGGGCTGTACAGGTAGAACATGCGCGGTTCGAGCGTCTGCAGGAACGACTGCCCGTGCAGGCGCGTGCTGCGGTCGAAATACAGGCCGGCATCGACGCTGCCGATCGGCTGGCTGCGCGAGGGCGACTTGGCTTTCACGACGGCCGCGAGCTGGTCGTCCAGCTGGTAGGCGGTGTAGCGCCACGCCAGCGTCGGGCGCACGAACCAGCTCGCGCCCTCCAGCGGCAGCGAGACGTAGGGCTTGATGTCCAGGCGCGAACCGGCGGCGCCCACGAACCGGCCCTGCGTGCCGAACGGCGCGCCCGGCGGCGGCGCCTCGAACACGGCCTCGTCCTTCTGGAAGCGCACCGCTTCGGCGTCCACGCCCGCGGACAACCACGGCCGCAGGCGCTGGTCCCACGAAAAGAACGCGCGCGGCATGCGGTTGTAGGCGAGGCTGACTTCGCTGAGCGTGTAGTCGGCGAGCTGCCAGTGGTCGGCCATGAGGCCGGCGCTCCAGTGGCGGCCGCGTCCGTACAGGCCGGCGTCGCTGTACGCCGCGTACACCGAGATGCCGTTGATGCTGCTGTTGAAATCCTCGAAGTACCGCGGATCGCTGATGTGCAGCAGGTTCACGCGCGCCTGCCAGCTGCGCGAGAGGTTCTGGAACCCGTTGAAGGCGCCGAAGTAGCGCTTGTCGTAACCCTCGTCGTCGCGCAGGTCGTCGTGCGGCATGTACGCGCCCGACACCGACGCCTGCCCCTTGGTGCCCAGGTAGCGGAATTCGCCGCCGAGCTGGATGCCGCGCGCGGTCATGATCCGCGGATACAGCGTGGCGTCGTAGTTGGGCGCCAGGTTGAGGTAGATCGGCTGCTTGTAGTCGAAGCCGTTGCGGCTGGAGTTGGACGCCGACGGGAACAGCAGGCCGGTGTGGCGGCGCTCGTCGATCGGGAACTCGAACCACGGCACGTACAGCACCGGGATGCGGCCGATCCGCAGCACCGCGTTGTGCGCGACCGCGAAGCCTTCGGCCGAATCCACGTCGATGCGCTTGGCTTTCAGTTCCCAGTGGCGATCTTCGGGATCGCACGTGGAGTACGTCGAATCGTGCAGGCTGCCCTGCGCGCCGTGCAGGTTGATGCGCGAGGACTCGCCGTTGCCGCGGCGCGAGACCAGCTGGTATTTCAGGTCGTCGATCTGGTGTTCGTCGGCCGCCTGGTTGCCCTCGGCGTGTTCCGCGGTCAGGCGCATGCTGCTGTCCTGGTAGCGGATGTTGCCGTCGGCGACGTAGTGCTCCTGCTCGCTGTCGTAGGTCAGCCGGTCGGCGCCCAGGAACTGGTCGCCGCGGCGCAGCGCGACGTTGCCCTGGAACTGCGGCGCCACGTCCGTGCCGCTGAGGGTGTCGCCTTCGATGTCGGTGGGCGACTGGGCGCGGTCCAGCGGCGTCTTGCCCAGCGTGATTCCGGTGGCCGGCACGTCCTCGAACTCGGGCACCGCCTGGGTCAGCGGGCACAGGCTGAAATCGTCCTGCATCTTCTGTGCCCGCACGTGCGCGGACAAGGAGAGGCCGATGCACAGGGCGAGGGGGGTCAGTCTGAGGCTGGCACGCACGCGAACATCCGTGGTCGGTGAAGATCGGCGGGCAGCATAACGAAATTCGTACGTTCACTTCCCCTGAACATCCCGGCCGCGGGCTTTGTCCACACTCCGCACGGCCGTGGTTTTCCCGGCCACGCCCCCATCTGGAAGGCATCCCCCGCATCACGAGGTCAACGATGGACAAGACGCCCGCCACCGCGCCCGCCACCGCGAAGAGCGATGCCGAATGGCGCGACCAGCTCACGCCGGAGCAGTACGCGATCTGCCGATGCTCGGCCACCGAGCGCGCGTTCACCGGCAAGTACTGGGACCACAAGGCCGATGGCGTGTACACGTGCGTCGCCTGCGGCACGCCGCTGTTCCTGTCGGATGCGAAGTACGACTCCGGCAGCGGCTGGCCGAGCTTCTTCGAACCGGTCTCGCCGAGCGCGGTGACCGAACACGTCGACGAAACCCACGGCATGCGCCGCGTGGAAATCCGCTGCGCCAGCTGCGAATCGCACCTGGGGCACGTGTTCCCCGACGGTCCGCCGCCCACGGGCCTGCGCTACTGCATCAATTCGGCCTCGCTGGATTTCCATCCGGTCGCCGAAGTCGGCGGCGGTTAACCCGCGGGCGCAAGTCCCGACAGCGCCGCCACGTGCGCGACGCTGGCTTCGCGCAAGGCCTGCAGGTCGTACCCGCCTTCGAGCATCGACACGACGCGCCCGTCGGCATGGCGTTGCGCGATGTCGACCAGCGCCTGCGTGAGCCAGGCGTAGTCGCCCGCCTGCAGCTGCAGTTGCGCCAGGGGATCGCGCCAGTGCGCGTCGAAGCCCGCGGAAATGAAGACGATCTGCGGGCGGAAGGTGTCCAGCGCGGGGAGCAGGTCGCGCGACCACGTCGCGCGGAAGGCGTCGCCGCCCGCGCCCGGCGGCAGCGGTGCATTGAGGATGTTGCCCGCGCCGTGTTCGTCGCGCCGGCCCGTGTCGGGATACAGCGGCATCTGGTGCGAACTCAGGTACAGCACGCGCGGATCGGTTTCGAAGATCGCCTGCGTGCCGTTGCCGTGGTGCACGTCGAAGTCGACGATCGCGATGCGTTCCAGGCCGCCGTGGTCACGCGCGTGCGCCGCGGCGACCGCGATGTTGTTGAACAGGCAGAAGCCCATCGCGACGTCGATGGTCGCGTGGTGGCCCGGCGGACGCACGGCGCAGAACGCGCGGCGTGCGTGGCCGTGCAGCACCGCATCGGTGGCGGCGATGCCCGCGCCCGCGGCGCGCAGTGCGGCTTCGGCGGAGGCGGGCGAGAGGATCGTGTCGGGATCCAGCTGCACGCGGTCCGGCGATTTCGTTTCGAGCACGGTGGCCAGCAGGCTGGCGTCGTGCACACGCAGCAGCTGGCCGCGCGACGCGCGCGGCGCGTCATGCAACGACAGCGACGGGAATGCGCCCTGCAGCGCTTCGAGCACGGCGGACAGGCGTTCGGGGCGTTCGGCGTGGCCTGGGCCGGTGTCGTGCAGCAAGCAGGCGGGATGCGTCCACAACTGGGTCGCGACGCCGCGGCTCATGTGCGGCGCTCGTGTTTCCACAGCACTTCGCCATGGCCCGAGTCGCGCGCGAGCACGCGCGCCAGCACGAACAGCAAGTCGGAGAGACGGTTGAGGTAGCGGATCGCTTCGGGCCGCACGGCATCGTGGCGCGCGAGCGTCACGGTCTCGCGCTCCGCGCGACGGACCACGGTGCGCGCGACGTGGCAGCGTGCCGCGGCTTCACCACCGCCGGGCAGGATGAAATCCTTCAGCGGCGGCAGCGGGTCGTTGTAGGCATCGAGCTGGTCTTCGAGCGCCTTGACGTCGGCTTCGTGGATCGCCGCATGGCCGGGGATGCACAACTCGCCGCCCAGGTCGAACAACTGGTGCTGGATCGTGGTGAGCAGCGCGGCGATCGCCTCGCCCTGCGGACCGGGCAAGGGCGCGCTTGCGAGCAGCAGGCCGATCGTGGAATTGGCTTCGTCGACGGTGCCGTAGGCGGCGACGCGCGCCGAATCCTTCGCCACGCGCGTGCCATCGCCGAGACCGGTCGTGCCGTCGTCGCCGGTCTTCGTGTAGATCTTGCTGAGGCGGTTACCCACGCGGTGCGGCGTGCCGGCGGACGGTCAGACCGTCTGTTCGCGCAGCGCCGGCACGTGGCGGCGCAACAGCGCGAAGCCGCCGAACAGCAGCGCCGAGTACGCCAGCGTGCCGAGCAGCGTCCACTTGAAGAAGGGGATGCCCGCGACGTACGCGGCCACCAGGCCCTGCGCGTTCTGCGGATACATCGTGCCGCCGAACCACGTGCCGAAGTTGGTCACGAGGAAGAACAGCACCGAGCCCAGCAGCGAATAGCCGAGCACGCGGCCGCCGGTGACGCGGCCGCGCAGGCCGAAGCCCAGCACCGTCGACAGCGCGATGCACGCATACACCAGCCAGAAGCCGGCGCTGGCGAAGTATTCGAAGTACACGCCGCCGTTGACCAGGCCCAGCGCTAGGTCGGACACGAACATCGCGACGAGCGGGACGACCAGCGCCCACTGGCGCGCGGCGAAGTACGCACCACCGAACAATGCGATCGCTTCCACCGGCGAGAAATTCGGCGGATGCGGCAGCAGGCGCGTCAGGGCCGCGATGAAGATCAGGCCGGCAAGCGCGACCGGACCGGGCGCGAGGGTGGGGGCGGTGGGGTTCGACGGGGCGCGGTTCATCGGGCGTGCGTCATGGGTCGGCGGGAGCGGGGCGCTAGCATACTCCACCCGTCCCCCACGCCCGGTCACGCGATGCAGCCCCCGGATCACCCCGCAGACGCCCGACACGACGTCGCCATCATCGGCGGCGGCCTCGTCGGCGCGAGCCTCGCCATCGCGCTGGACCGCATCGGCCGCCACGTCGCGCTGGTCGAAGCCGCGCCGCCCGGCGCGCTGCCCGCGGTGTTCGACGAACGCAACCTCAGCTTCGCCGAAGCGACCGTGCACGGCCTGCGCGCGCTCGGCGTCTTGCAGAAGCTGCGTGCGCCGGCCGGTGCGATCCGCCGCATCCACGTGAGCCGGCAGGGCGATTTCGGCCGCGTGGTGCTGGACGCGAAGGAGCATGGGCGCGAGGCGTTCGGCCAGGTGGTCGTCGCGCGCGACTTCGGCCAGGCCCTGGAAGCACGCTTGTCGGAATGCACGCGCGTCACGCGATACCGGCCGATGCGGTTCGAAGGCAGCGACCCGGGCGACGGCGCGCGCACCTTGCGCCTGCGCGATGCCGACGGACAGGAGAAGACGATCGCGGCGCGCCTGCTGGTCGGCGCCGACGGCACGCGCAGCGGCGTGCGCGAATCGCTCGGCATCGGCGCGGACGAACGCGATTTCGGGCAGACCCTGTTCGTGGCGCGCGTGCGTGCGGAACGTGCCCCCGACGGCACGGCATACGAACGCTTCGGCCCCGACGGCCCGACGGCGTTGTTGCCGCGCGGCGACGGCCATTTCGGTGTCGTGCATGGCGTGGCGCGCGCGGACGCGGACGCCGTGGCCGCGCTCGACGATGCCGCGTGGCTCGCGCGCATCCAGGCGGCCTTCGGCTGGCGTGTCGGGCGCCTGCTCGCCACCGGCCCGCGCAGTGCGTATCCGATCGTGCAGGTCGTGGCGCGCGCGCTTGTCGCCGATCGCGCGGCGATCGTGGGCAATGCTGCGCAGACGCTGCATCCGATCGGCGCGCAGGGCTTCAACCTCGGCTTGCGCGATGCGCTCACGTTGGCCGAACTGATCGAAGGCCACGACGATCCCGGCAACGCGACGTTGCTCGGCGAACACGCGCGTCGCCGCGAAGACGATCGCAATGCGACGCTGCAATTCTCCGGTGGCCTCGCCACACTGACCGCAGGCGACGACGCCACGTTGCGTCCGCTGCGCAGCCTCGGGTTCGCCGCCGTTGCGCGCCTGCCGGCGTTGCGCGCGCACCTCGTCGGTGGCGCACTCGGATATCGCGGCGACGTGCCGCGGCTGTGCCGGGGCGACGCATGAGCCGGCGCGGTCGGCGGGATGCGCTGGTCGTCGGTGGCGGCGTGGTCGGCTGCGCCGCGGCGTTGTCGCTCGCGCAGGCGGGGCTGGACGTTGCGCTGATCGAAGCGCAGCCGCCCGCGCCGTGGTCACCGGAAAAACGCGACCTGCGCGTGTATGCCTTCGCGCCCGACAACGCGGCGTGGCTCGATGCGCTGGGCGTGTGGCCGGCGATCCGCGACGCACGCGTTCAACCGTATCGCCGCATGCGCGTGTGGGATGCCGCGGGCGGTGAAGCGCTTGCGTTCGACGCCGATCGCCTGGCGCGCGCCGAACTCGGCTGGATCATCGAGCATTCTTTGCTCGTCGATCGGTTGTGGTCGGCCTTGCCCCGCGCCGGCGTGCACGTGGTCGCGCCTGCGCGCGCGGCTGCGCTGGAGCCGCACGACGACGGCGTGCGCGTGCGCCTGGACGACGGCACGCAGATCGATGCGCGGCTCGTGCTCGCGGCGGACGGCGCCGACTCCGCGGTGCGCGCGCTCGCGGGCATCGAGGTGGAGCGCCGCGACTACGAACAGAAGGGCGTCGTCGCGTTCATCGCGAGCGAGCAGCCGCACGAGGACACGGCGTGGCAGCGCTTCCTGCCGACGGGGCCGCTCGCGTTGCTGCCGTTCGTGGGCGATGGCAACGCGCAGGTCAGTTCGATCGTGTGGACGTTGCCGAACGACGAAGCCGATCGCGTCCTCGCCTTGCCGGACAACGGCTTCGGCGACGAACTCACACGCGCCTTCGGTCGTCGCCTCGGCGCGTTGTCCTTGCATTCGAAGCGCGCCGCGTTCCCGCTGCGACGCCAGCTCGCGTCTGCGTACGCGCAAGGCCGCGTGCTGCTGCTCGGCGATGCCGCGCACGTGGTGCATCCGCTCGCCGGGCAGGGCGTGAACCTGGGCCTGCGCGATGCGCATGCGTTCGCGCAACTGGTGGACGAAGCGCAGCAGCGGCGCGGCGATTTCGCGTCCGCCTCGCGCATCGCACGCTGGGCGCGCACGCGTCGCAGCGAGAACGCCACCTCGGCGCACGCCTTCGGCGCGATCAACGCGCTCTTCAGCAACGACGACATGGCGCCGACGCTGCTGCGCGGCCCGCTGCTCGGGCTTGCAGGCAAGATGCCGGAAGTCGCCCGCGCGTTGTGGCGCCACGCGGCGGGCGTCTGACCGAAAAGGAAACGCCGGCCCTTCGGCCGGCGTTTCGATTCACGACGTGCGCGGGTGGGATCAGTCGATCCAGCCCTTCATCTCTTCCTTCGACAGGCGCCCGTTGTGGTTGGCGTCGACGACACGGAATTCGCGCATCAGGTCGGCGTTGCCGCTGGCCTTCACTTCCGCGCGGCTGATGTTGCCGTCGCCGTTCTTGTCGAGCGCCGACCAGTCGACGTGGTAGTTCGACGAGATCGAGTCCGGCGCGTGCGAAGTGACGCTCGTCGGATTAGCGGCCGGCGGCATCGCGGTGCCGGTGGGTTCACCCGTCGGCGGCGTCGGCGGCATGGGCGGCATCGGGGCACCCGGGGGCGGGGCTTCCGGCGGCATCGGCGGCGGCGACGGGGGATTGGGCGGCATCGGGGCGCCCGGCGGCGGGGGCGGCGGAGGCGGCATGTCGGTCGGCGGCACCGGCGGGACCGGCGGGACCGGCGGGACCGGCGGCGTCGGCGGCGTCGGCGGCGTGGGGGGCGTCGGTGGCATCTGCGTCTGCGGATCGGCCGGCGGCGTGGTCTGGCTGGCGTCCTGCGCGAATGCGGACGTCATCGCCAATGCGGCGCACGCGCCGAGCAGTGCGTGGAAAAGCCTGGAACGAACGAAGGTATTGCGAACCATGGTGCGGGCACTCCCTGCGGGGGAAGCCCGGACCGTAGAAGCGATGCGATCAAACAAGCGTCAATTCACGCGACCGCCGATCGCCACCATTCAGGCGGCAAGCTCAGCCATAAGTCGTCAATGCGCCGTCGACATCGCGAGCACCGTGATCTCTTCACGGTCGTGGTACAGCTGCCGGGCGCGCACGCGCAGCGGACGCTGCGCTTGTTCCTCGAACATCGCCAGGCACTCGCGCGTCTCGTCCCAGCGCTTCTTCATCGGCAGCTTGAGGTTGAAGATCGCGTGGCGGCACCAGCCTTCGCGGAACCACTGCGCCATGCGCGCGGTGACTTTCTTCGGCGACTCGACCATGTCGCACACCATCCAGTCGAGCGGCTTCGGCGGCGACCACTGGAAGCCATCGGCACGCAGGTGTTCCACCAGCCCCGTATCGAGCACGTGCTGCCGCAGCGGGCCGTTGTCGATCGCGGTGACGCGCACGCCGTTGCGCGCGAGCACCCAGGTCCAGCCGCCCGGCGCGGCGCCGAGGTCCGCGGCGCGCATGCCGGGCTGGACCAGGCGCGCGCGTTCTTCCGGATCGAGCATCACGACGAGCGCTTCCTCGAGCTTCAGCGCGCTGCGCGACGGCGCATCCGGCGGCGTGCGCAGGCGCGGGATGCCGCTCGGCCACGGCGACGCATCGCGCGGATGGCCGCTCGCCAGCAATGCGTGGTCGCCCGAAAGGAAACACACGTGCAGGCGCGGCAGGTGCGGATCCGCGCTCGCTGTCAGCAAACCCGCCTTGCGCAACGCAGGCCGCAACGCATTGCCGAAGCTGCGCGCCAGCCCCGCGAGCGGACGCGCTTCATCCGAATCGGGATGCTCGACGATCAGGTCGCCGAACGCCGGTTGTTCGAACAACGCCGCGAGGATCGGCGTGATGCGGTCCTTCGCGTCGAGGTCGCGCAGTTCGGCGAGCAGGCGCAGTTTCTGGCGCGCGAAGATCAACGCCTGCAGCGGCAGCAGTTGCGCGAGCGCATGGCCCTGCGTGCTGAAGAATTGCACGTAGCCGGTGTTGCGTTCGGCGCGCGCCCAGCCCGCATCGCCTGCTTGCGCAGCACGTTCGCCGAGTTCCGCCGCCAGTTCGGGTTCGAAGCCGGGCCGGCAGTAGCAGAGCAGGCCGTTGGCGCGGGCATCGCTCACGCCCGTGCTCAATAGAAGGTGCCGCCGCGCTCGCCGTACGTGCGCAGGACATCGCACGCGGCGTCGCGGTGCAGGTCGCGCGTCACCGCGATGCCGCGGCGTTCCAGTTCGCCCACCCAGTCGGCGGGCAGCGGGCCTTCGTCGAATTCGGTCAGGCGCATCACGTCTTCGGCGCGCGCGCCGATCAGCAAGGCATCCACGCCCGCCCAGAACGTCGCGCCGTAGCACTGGCAGCACGGTTGCGCGGAGGTGGCCAGCACCATCGGGCCGGCGCCCTGGCCCGGTGCGGATTCGTTGAGGCGCGCGCGCTGCAGGCGTTGCTGCGCGAGCATGTACGCCATCGTTTCGGCGTGCGCGAGCGAACAGCTGTGCGGCAGCACGCGATTGACGCCGACCGCGACCACGCGATCGTCCGGCCCGAACACCGCAGCGCCGAACGGACCGCCGCTGTTCGCTTCGATGTTGCGGCGCGACAGGTCGATCGCGAGCGCCACCTTGTCTTCGTCGCGCGCATACACGCGCGTGGTGTCGACCGCGTCGTGCACCCACGCGGGCAGGGTGAGGTGGACCTGCGCATACAGCATCAGCGCACCGTCGCCGTCGGCGCGGGCGCCGGATCGATCACCGGGTCCACCGCGGCGCGCGGCGCGATGCAATGCCCGTTGGCGCAGCGGCAGCCGCCGGGGAGGGCGGTGCAGTGCGTGTCCACCGCGCAATCGGCATCCACGCGGCACGTGGGACCGGGCTGGACGGGGACGGCGGGCTGCGGCCGGGACGGCGTCTGGCTGTCGACGGGCGCGCACGCGACCAGGATCGCCGCAGTGCAACACGCGACCAGGATTCCCCGCACCTGCATGCCCGGCAGCGTCATGCCCCTGCACTCCATGTGTCGCGCAGCGTCACGCTGCGGTTGAAAACCGGCTTGTCCGCGCGGTGGTCCTTGCGGTCCGCCACGAAATACCCGATGCGCTCGAACTGGAAGCTCTGCTCCGGCGCAGCGGTCGCGGCGGCCGGTTCCACCCAGCCCTGCACGGTGGTGCGGGAGGCCGGGTTGAGGTGGTCGCGGTAGGTCTTGCCGTCGGCGTCGTCGTCGGGATCGGCCACCGAGAACAGGCGGTCGTACAGGCGCACTTCCGCCGGCACCGCGTGCTGCGCGCTGACCCAGTGGATCGTGCCCTTCACCTTGCGGTCGGCGCCGGCCATGCCGGGGCGCGACTCGGGATCGAGCGTGCCGCGCAGTTCGACGATCTCGCCGTTCGCGTCCCTGATGACTTCATCGCAGCGCACGATGCCCGCGCCGCGCAGGCGCACGTCGCCGCCGGGGACCAGGCGCTTCCAGCCCTTCGGCGGGACTTCTGCGAAGTCGTCGCGCTCGATCCACAACTCGCGCGAGAACGGGATGTCGCGCTCGCCGAAGGACGCATCCTTCGGATGGTTGGAGAAGCGCAACGATTCTTCGTGACCCTCCGGCAAATTGGTGAGCACGAACTTCAGCGGCGAGAGCACCGCCATGCGGCGCGGCGCGGCGGCGTCGAGGTCTTCGCGCAGCGTGTTCTCGAGCACCGAGAAGTCGATCATCGAGTTCTGCTTCGACAAGCCGAGGCGCGAGACGAACAACTTCAGCGCACCCGGCGTGTAGCCGCGGCGGCGGATGCCCTGCAGGCTCGGCATGCGCGGATCGTCCCAGCCATCGACCAGGTTTTCCTGCACCAGCGCCATCAGCTTGCGCTTGCTCATCACCGTGTAGTTGATGTTGAGGCGCGAGAATTCGATCTGGCGCGGCTTGCTCGCTTCGAACGGCAAACCCTTGGCCTGCAGGGGTGCAACGAGTTCCGGGTGGTGCGCCAGGTCCACCTTGTCCACGCACCAGTCGTACAGCGGGCGATGGTCTTCGAACTCCAGCGTGCACAGCGAATGCGTGATGCCTTCGACCGCGTCGCTCAGCGAATGCGCGTAGTCGTACATCGGGTAGATCGGCCAGGCATCGCCGGTGTTCTGGTGCGTGACGTGCTTGATGCGGTACAGCGCGGGGTCGCGCAGGTTGATGTTGCCGCTGCCCATGTCGATCTTGGCGCGCAGGGTGCGCGCGCCGTCCGGGAACTCGCCCGCGCGCATGCGGCGGAACAGGTCCAGGTTTTCCTCCACGCTGCGATCGCGGTACGGCGAATTGCGGCCCGGCTCGGTCAGCGTGCCGCGGTACTCGCGCACCTGTTCGGCCGTGAGGTCGCAGACGAAGGCGTCGCCCTGCTTGATCAGTTTTTCGCCGGCCAGGTACAGCACGTCGAAGTAATCGGAGGCGTGGCGCAGGTCGTGCCAGTCGTAGCCGAGCCAGCGCACGTCGTCCTGGATGGCGGCGACGTATTCGGGGTCTTCCTTCGCCGGGTTGGTGTCGTCCAGGCGCAGGTTGCACACGCCGCCGAATTCCGCGGCGATGCCGAAGTCGGTCCAGATCGCCCGGGTGTGGCCGATATGGAGGTACCCGTTGGGCTCCGGCGGGAAGCGCGTCTTGATCGCCTGCTGGCGGCCGGCGGCCAGATCGTCGCGGACGATCTGGCGGATGAAGTCCTGCCGGACGGGGGTGGCGTCGTCGGCGACGGTGTCGCCCGGAACGGAGTGCTGGATGGACACGGTGGGGGTGCGCTGCGATGGCGATTTCGGGCCGCGAGTTTAGCCGAGCGGCCTGTTGCGGCGCGGGAATGCGTTCTCTGGCACGGAAGTTGCGTGATAGTCACCACAGTAATGCGGGGAGGGTCGGATGCGGGACGGCCAGGGGGACTGGGCGGGCGCATGGCAACGGGCGACGGGGTTCTGCCTCTTCGCCGCGCTGCTGCTCTCGCCGTTGCTGGCCGCTGCCGTGGCGCAGCGGCCGGCGCCGTCCCGCATTCCGGAGGGGGAAGCCCTCCACGTCCCCGCCTCGCGGATCCCGGTGCGCATCCGCCTGGCGGTGCCGACCGCGGCCGATTCCGGCGCCTCGTTGTGGGTGCAACGCGCCCCGGTCGACGAGGTGTGGATCGAACAGGGGGCCTGGCGCTCGGCCTCGCAAGGCTTCTTCAAGCCCGAGGCCGAGGGCCCGGCGTTTCCCTCCGGCTTCGTCTTCGACCTCCCGGCCGACGCCAACAAGACCGGCATCGACCTGCTGGTGCGCTCCCGCGCCCCGGTGACCCTGCGTCCGCAGGTGCGCACCGACACCGTGGTGGCGCAGGCGCGCGAGCGCTGGGCGGTGATGTCGGGGGCGACCTACGCCGGGCTGCTGATGCTGGCGATCGTGGCGCTGTCGTTGTTCGCGGCGGTGCGCGATCGCGTGTACCTGTCGTTGCTTGCCTTCGGGGCCAGCGCGCTGGCGTGGCTCGCCGCGCTCAGCGGGCATGCGTATGCGTGGCCATGGGCGTCGTGGATCGCGTTGTGGGGCGTGCAGGGGATCTGGGCCCTGGCGATGCTGCATTGCGCAGCGGCGGCCTGGCTCGCGCAGCATTACGCGGCCCTGGCCGATACCTCGCCGAAGCTGGCGCGGCTCGGCGATTCGTTGCGCTTCGCAACCCTTGGCCTGGCCGCGGTGGCGCTGGTGCGCCTCGACGCGCTGGTGCCGATCCTCGACTGGGCGGTGCTCATCGCCGGCGCGCTGACCCTGGCCTACGGCGTGGCGGCCACGTTCATCGCGGTGCGCCATCGCATCTGGAACAGCCCGTCGGTGTTCACCATCGTGCTGGTGCTCGCCGGCGCGTGCCTGCTGCGCGCGTGGGCGCCGATGGTGCTGTCGGGGTTCTGGGTGCGCTCGGGGATGCAGCTCGCGCTGCTGGCGTGCGTGCTGCTGGTGACGATCGGGATGATCGGGCGCATCGCGCACGTGCGCGACGAACGCGACCGCGAACGCCTCGCGCGCGGCGACAGCGAACGCCGCCTGGAACGCGAAGCGGCGCGCGTGGACCTGGTGCAGCAACTCCAGCGCCGCCTGCGCGAACTGCCGCCCGGCGACCTGGAATGGGCCGCGTTCCGCAGCGTGTTCGAACGCCTGCTGCCGCTGCTGCAACTGGAATCGGCGGCGCTGGTGGCGTACGGCTTCCACGGCTTCGACCTGCTGCTCGCCGAACCGATTTCGAGCAAGCCGCATTACACGGACCTGCTGTCCTCGCGCCTGGGCATGATGAAAGGCCTGGCGCGCACGCAGGCGCCGGTGCAACTGCAACTCGGCAACGGCGATGCGCTGCACCTGTCGCACGCGGTGGTGCCGCTGCCGATCCGCGCGCCGGGCTGGGGCGTGTTGTTGCTGCGGCGCGCGGACGGCTCCAGCTTCAGCGATGAAGAACTGGCGCTGGTCACCGACTTCGGGCGCCTGGCCGTGCAGCACGCGGACGAAGCCGCCGCCGCGCTGACCCTGCGCAAGTCGGCGGAACTGGATGCGCTGACCGGCACGTTCAACCGGCGCACGATCGACCTGTGGTTGTCGCGGTGCTTCAGCGAAGCGCATCGCGAGGATGGGTTGCTGTCGGTGCTGTTCGTGGACATCGACCACTTCAAGTCGATCAACGACACGCACGGGCACGCCGCGGGCGATGCGTGCCTGCGGCAGATCTCGGAGGTGCTGCGTCGGCAGTTGCAGCCCTCGGACCTGCTGGGCCGTTACGGCGGCGAGGAATTCGTGATCGTGCTGCCCGGGCGCAACGGCGACGACGCGCGCCAGCTGGGCGAGCGCATCCGCGCGGCGGTGGAACTGGTGCGCCTGGAATACGAAGACAAGCCGATCCGCCTGACGGTGAGCGTGGGCGTGGCGACGCGGCTGGCGCGCGAAAGCGATCCGGCGGCCGCGGTGTCGCGCGCCGACCAAGCCTTGTACGCGGCCAAGCGCAGCGGCCGGAACCGGGTGAACGTGGCGCCGGCGGTGTTCACGTAGGTCGCGCGGGCGGCGTCTTCGGCTAGGCTTTGCGTCCCACGTCGACGCTTGCCTCCACCATGCTCACCCTCGTCATCGGCAACAAGAATCTCTCCTCCTGGTCGCTGCGCCCCTGGCTGCTGCTGCGGCACTTCGGCATTCCGTTCCAGGAAGTGGGCGTGCTGCTGGATACGCCGGAGTTCCTGGCGCAGATCGCGCCGTGGACGCCGAATGGCCGCGTGCCGGCACTGCGCGACGGCGACCTGATGGTGTGGGACTCGCTCGCGATCTGCGAATACATCAACGAACGCTACCTCGACGGCCGCGGCTGGCCGGCGGACATCGCGGTGCGCGCGCACGCCCGCGCAGCGGTGGCGGAGATGCATTCGGGCTTCGCCGCGCTGCGCAAGCAGTGCCCGATGAACATGCGGCGCACGCCGGACGATTACTGCTGGGACGCGGCGGCCGACGCCGACATCGCCCGCGTCCAGCAACTCTGGCGCGACCTGCGCGCGTGGCACGGGCAGGGCGGCGATTTCCTGTGCGGCGAATTCGGTATCGTCGATGCGATGTTCGCGCCGGTGGTGTCGCGCTTCCTGTCCTACGGCGTGCCGATGGACGACACCGCGCAAGCCTTCGCGAATGCAATCCAGGCACTTCCGGCGTGGCAAGCCTGGCGCGCGGATGCGGACGCCGAAGTCGAAGCCCTGGAAAACCCGGACCACGCGCGTGCCTGAAGCCGCGCGCGTCCACCACGACGCACGGGGCGCGCTCGCCACGATGCTGCTCGGCGCGGTGCTGATCAGCACCTCGGCGGTGTTCGTGAAGTGGGTGCACGTCGGGCCGACGGTGTCGGCGTTCTGGCGCATGGCGCTGGCGGCGGGGATGTTGCTGCCGTTCGCGCTGCGCGCGCGCTGGACCGGGATGTCGTCGCGCGTGGCGCTGCTGGTCGGCGTGGCGGCGGTGTTCTTCGCGCTCGACCTGTGGATGTGGCACCGGAGCATCCTGTACGTCGGCGTGGGCATGGCCACGCTGCTTGGCAACTTCCAGGTATTCGTGCTCGCGGCCTACGGCGCGCTCGTGTTGCGCGAACGCGGCGGCTGGCGGTTGTGGGTCGGGTTGCTGCTCGCGATCGCGGGGCTGGCGCTGATGCTGGTGCCGGGGTGGGGCGGGTTCGATGCGCGCTTCCGCGTGGGCATCGGGTTCGGGCTGGGCACCGCGGCCGCGTATGCGGGGTTCCTGTTGTGTTTCCGGCGCGCGCAGGCCTTGCGCGGCGAAGCGGGGAACGAAGCGCTGCTGTGGTGGATGTGCGTGGGCACGTCGCTGCTCTTGTTGCCGATGGCGCTCGTGGGCGGCGAAGGCTTGTCGCCGCACGGCGCGACCGATTGGGCGTCGCTGCTGGCGTACGCGTTCATCGCGCAGGTGTGCGGCTGGCTGGTGATCGGGCGCGCGATGCCGCGCTTGTCCGCCGGGGCGCTCGGGTTGTGCCTGTTGCTGCAGCCGTTGCTGGCCTACGTGTGGGACGCGACGTTGTTCGGCACGCGGCTCGATGCGGCGGGCATGGTGGGATTGGCGTTGTCGCTGGCGGGCATCTTCCTGGGGCTGACGCGCGGGGCGCGCCGAGAAGCCTGAATCACGCTGCGCATATCACTCGCGCACGATCGAACACACGTACACCAGTTCGCACGCGCCGTTGCCGCTGTCTTCGCGCGACAACGAACTGCTCCAGTGCCAGCCGTCCGGCGCCTGCGCCTGCACGAGCCATCCGTCGATGCGCACGCGATCGCCTTCGCGCACGCGCTTGAGTTGCGCCGCGGCGGCCGCGTCGGCGGGGATCATGTGCATGTTGGCGCTGGAGCGGATGATCTCGGCCGGCGCGATGGGCGGGTTGTCGCGCCAGCGATAGTGGTACCAGCGGCCCGATTGCGAGATGTCGAGCTTGTCGAGCACGGCGTCGTCGCGCATGCGGCCCCAGCCCAACGCGAGGTCGGTGGGCGAGAGGTCGGCTTCGCGGCCCATCGAATAGTCCTCGCGCGACAACACGCGCGCATCGAGGCTGAAACCGGCCAGCGGATGCAGCGTGGCGGGCTGCAGGCGGATCTCGTCGAATCCGGCGGGCACCGGCGATTGCAGAGGCGCTTCGCCGGCGATCACGTGCGGCGGTTGCGGGCATTGCACGCTGGCGCCATCGATGGGCGCGGGCGCCTCGGAGGGTCGCGAGAACCACCACGCGCCGAACACCGCGAGCACGCCGATGAGCAGCAACGTGCGCAGGCTCATGCGCGCTTGCCCGTCTTCTTCGCCTTCGCGGCGGGCGCGGGGAGCTTGTTGAAGTCCGCCGTCGGCGTGAACAGTTCTTCCGGCAACGCGCGGAACACGCTCGCGAGTTTCTGCAGGAATTCCGCCATCGCCGAACTGCGCCGCCACACCATCGCGATCTGCCGGCTCGGATGCGAATCACGGAAGCCGAGCAGATGGATGTCGTTGGAGCGCGCGACCGGTGGCTTCACCGCGAGCGTCGGCAGCAGCGTGATGCCGACGTCGGCCGCCACCATCTGCCGCAGCGTTTCCAGGCTCGTTGCCTGGAAGTCGCGCATTTCGCCGGCGCCCGCGAGCTGGCACACGTCGAGCGCCTGGTCGCGCAGGCAGTGGCCGTCTTCCAGCAGCAGCAGGCGCTGGTCGGCCAGGTCCTTGATCGACAGCGAATCGCGCTTCGCGAAGGGATGCGATTCGGGTACGGCAAGCAGGAAGGGTTCTTCGAACAGGAATTCGGCGTGCAGCTGGTCGTCGTGGATCGGCAGCGCGAGCAGGCCGGCGTCGAGCCTGCCTTCGCGCAGGCGCGACAGGATGACGTCGCTCTTTTCCTCGACCAGCAGCAACTCGAGCTTCGGGAAACGCGCGCGGATGCCGGGCACGACATGCGGCAACAGGTACGGGCCGAGCGTGGGGAACAGGCCCAGGCGCACGGTGCCGGCTTCGGGATCCTGCGAACGCCGCGCGGCTTCGCGCATCTGTTCCACCTCGCCGACGATGCGGCGCGCGCGTTCGGCGATGTCGCGGCCGGCGGGGGTGAGCATCACCTTGCGCGGGGCCCGTTCGACCAGCGCGACGCCCAACTCTTCCTCGAGCTTGCGGATCTGCGTGGACAGGGTGGGCTGGCTGACGAAGCTGGCCGCGGCGGCGCGGCCGAAATGCTTGTGGTCGGCGAGGGCGACGAAGTAGCGGAGGTCGCGGAGGTTCATGGCCGGCGATAGCCTACTCCTATGGGCTGGATCAAAACAATCGACTTGCTGCATCCCCGCGCGAGGACCAGACTTCCTCCTCATCGCCGGGCAACGACCCCGGCGCGACCCTTCCCGATCCCCCCTGCAAGGAGCTCCTCGATGCTGACCGTCGGCGACAAGTTTCCCCAGTTCAACCTCAAGGCCACCGTCTCGAACGACCTGAACAACGCGTTCGTCGACATCACCAACGAGACCTACAAGGGCAAGTGGCTCGTGGTGTTCTTCTATCCGAAGGACTTCACCTTCGTCTGCCCGACCGAGATCACCGGCTTCGCCAAGCTCGACCAGGCCTTCAAGGACCGCGACGCGCAGCTGCTGACCGGCTCGACCGACAGCGAGTTCGTGCACCACGCCTGGCGCACGCACCACAAGGACCTCAACAGCCTGCCGTTCCCGATGCTGGCCGACATCAAGCGCGAGCTCACCTCGGCGCTGGGCATCCTCGGCAGCGACGGCGTGGCGCAGCGCGCGACGTTCATCGTCGATCCGAACGGCGAGATCCAGTTCGTGTACGTGACCGCCGGTTCCGTCGGCCGCAACCCGGAGGAAGTGCTGCGCGTCCTCGATGCGCTGCAGACCGACGAGCTGTGCCCGTGCAACTGGCACAAGGGCGAGCAGACGTTGAAGGTCGCCTAAGCCACCCACACGTTCCATTTCGTTCCGCGCCTGCGACTCGCCGTCCCCCTCCGCGAGATCCGCTCCCTCCCCTCAGCGCGGAGCCCTCGTGGCCGGGTCTTTCCCGGCCACGATTTTTTCAGGGGCCCGAATCCCAAGGAGTTTCGAATGAACCTGCAGGACTTGCGCAATGCGCTGCCCGACTACGCGAAGGACCTCAAGCTCAACCTCGACTCGGTGCTGAGCGAGACCGGCGCCGCGGGCCTGGATGCGAAGCAGATCCGCGTGATCGCGCTGGCCTGCGCGATCGCCGCGCGCCACGCCCCGCTGGTGGCCGGCATCGAAGGCTTCGCCGCCGAACAGCTGTCGCCGGAAGAAATGAACGGTGCGCGCGCCGCGGCCGCGATCATGGCGATGAACAACATCTATTACCGCGCCACGCACCTGATCCACAACGACGAATACGGCACGATGCGCGCCGGCCTGCGCATGAACGTGATGAGCAGCCCGGGCGTCGACAAGATGACGTTCGAACTGGCGTCGCTCGCGGTGTCGGCCATCAATGGCTGCGGCGCGTGCATGGATTCGCACGAGCGCACGCTGCGCCAGCACGACGTGAGCGCGCAGGGCGTGCAGAGCGCACTGAAGATCGCCGCCGTGGTGCATGCGGTGGCGGTGACGCTGGAGCAATCCGCGGCCTGAGCGCCTTCGAATCGTTGCGCGCTTGATGAAAGCCCGCCGCCGTCTTTCGGACGCGGCGGGTTTTTTATATCGGAGGTTTCCTTTCCACCCTGCGAATGCTCGGCGCAAATGTGCGCAATTCGCAGCTATTTGCACGTGAGGCGCGTCGTTAACGTCCCCGGTCACCGCTAACGCTTTTTTAAGCACGCGGATTTCATTTCCCAGACCGGAGTCAGCACGAATGAGCAGGACCTTGTTGCGCGACGCGATTCGTCGCGCGTTGTTTGCGGGCGCCATCGCGGCGGTGGCGTTGCCGTTGCAGGCCCAGGACGTCGCCGATGCGGCCGGCGATGCAGGCGCGGCGCCAGCGCCCACCACCCTTGATCGCATCACCGTGACCGGCTCGCGCATTTCGCGCGCGGTGGACGTGGAAACCGTGCAGCCCGTGACCGTGCTGACGCGCCAGGACATGGAACGCAGCGGCGTGCAGTCCGTCGCCGACGTGCTGCAGAACCTCGTGGTGATGGGTTCGCCGGCGATCAGCCGCGCGGATGCGTTGTCGTCGGGCGAAGCGGTCGGCGGCTCGTACGTCGACATCCGCAACCTCGGCGCCGCGCGCACGCTGGTCCTGGTCAACGGGCAGCGCCTGGGCGTGACCACCGGCGGCCTCGCGGACGTGAGCCAGATCCCGACGTCGGCGGTGGAGCGGATCGAGGTGCTGAAGGATGGCGGTTCGGCGAACTACGGCTCCGATGCGATCGCCGGCGTCGTCAACATCATCACGCGCCGCAACGTCGAGGGCGCGGAAGCCAACGTGTACTTCGGCCAGTTCGACGAAGGCGATGGCAAGAAACAGACGTACGACGCAACGTTCGGCCTCACGAGCGACCTCGGGTGGCTGACGGCGTCGATGCAGTACGCGAAGGAAGATCCGGTGTGGGCGAAGGACCGGGAGTACAGCGCCAGCGGCAACGGGCCGTTGCATCCGTTGGATGGGCGCAGCTCGATCACGGAGAAGGGCGTGCTGTTCGTTCCGCGAACCACCACAGACGGCAAGGTCGTCTATGACCGCTACACGTTGAAGGATGGCGGCAATCCTGCGGACTTCGCGGATTTCAGGCCGTACGTCGGCGCGACCGATAGTTCCAATCCCAATGCGCAGATGACACTGCAAACAGGTCAGGAACGTCGTGCGCTGTACCTGGATGCAGGACGTAAGTTGACCGATTCCCTCACGCTCCACGTTGATGCGCTGTACAACCAGCGTGACACGATGCAGCAGATCGCAGGCTATCCGTTCCGTTCCGGAGGCCCAGTCGCAGACCCGTCCCCGAACGATCCCCTGTGGCGCGACTGGGATCCGCGCCTTGCCCCAGACAGCGCGTTCAATCCCTTGCCCGGCCAGAAGACCGAGTACTTCCGCCGTACGTGGGAAGTGCCGCGCGTGACGATGAACAAGGCAACCACCTATCGCATCGGTGCGAAACTTTCGCAACCGTTCGATCTCGGCGGTCTGCCGTGGGACTGGGAGGCCGGTGCCTTCCAGAGCCAGTTCCGAACGGTGAAGGACGGGACGGGCAACCTGTTCTTGCCGGCCGCGCAGAAGGCCGCGGGAGCGTCGTGGTTCAACGTAGCTACCAACCGTTACGAGTGCGGTTCCGCGGCCAAGCCGATCGCCTATGGTTCCGACTTCGGCAACGGTCAGTGCATTCCATGGAATCCGCTCGCGCCGTACGGCAGCGATGCCGCCGGATCGCTGTCTGATCCTGAACTGCAGAAGTTCTTGTTTCCCATCGGTCACGACGTTGGCGAGACCGAAACGAATTCGATTTTCGCGAACGTTTCCGGCGTACTCGCTGAACTTGATGCGGGTGAACTTGGTTTCGCGGCTGGCTACGAGCATCGCCAGGAGAAGGGCTTCTTCTCGCCCGATGCGCTGCGCCAGTCGCGTTTGTCGACGGACCTGGGTTCGGGCAACAGCGGCGGTCAGTATCATCTCGACGAGCTCTACGCCGAAGTGAACATCCCGTTGCTCCGCGACAAGCCGTTCGCCAATGCGCTCGCGTTGAATCTTGCGTCGCGCTATTCGAACTACAGCACCTTTGGCTCGACCACGCGAAGTAAGGCGAGCGTTGAGTGGCGCCCGATCGCGGACCTGCTGGTGCGCGGTACTTGGGGCCAAGGCTTTCGCGCGCCAACGATCGATGACCTCTACGGGCCGCAGAATCAATCGTTCGAGGACTACACCGATCCTTGCGACACGTCGTTCGGTCCCGCAAGTACCTCGCCTGCCTGCACGGCCGTCGTCCCGCCGGGATTCCGTCAGGAAATGTCCGGTGGCGTTCCAGCGGACGGTCCGAACTCGCAGTCCAACGTGCCGTTCCTTTCCGGCTCCAACCCGAACCTTCAGCCGGAACTGTCGCGCAACATGACCGTGGGCTTCGTCTACAGCCCCCAGCAGGTCGATGGCCTGAGCATCGGCCTGGATTGGTGGAAGGTGCGCGTGGATGACGCGATTGTCACCGACGCGCCGAACGAAATCCTCGACGATTGCTACGTGCGTGGGATCGCAGAGCGCTGCAGCAAGTTCACGCGCAATCCGACGACCGGTGCGATATCCACGCTCGACTTCGCGCTCGTCAACCTGGGCTACGTGGAAACCGCCGGCTACGACCTGCTGGCCACGTATCACCTGCCGGAGCAGCGCTGGGGCCGTCTGGGTTTCACCTGGGATACGACGTACGTCGACTACTACGAGCAGAAGTCCACGAACAGCGCATCCGTGCCGGTGCAGTACGCGGGCACGGCGGGCACGTTCCGCATGCGTTCCAACCTCTCGGCGGACTGGAGCATGGGCAACTACGGCGTGCGCTGGGGCCTGCGCCACTACTCGTCGATCACCGAAGCGTGCACCTACACGGCCGAGTGCAGCGATCCACTGTTCCAGGCCCCGTACACCAACGGCAAGGTCACCCCGCGCAACAAAGTCGGCTCCAACACCTTCAATGACGTGCAGTTCCGTTACGCCACCCCGTGGTCGTCCACCGTCTCGCTGGGCGTGAACAACGTCTTCGAGAAGGTCGGCCCGATGCTGTACTCCAAGCCGAACAGCAGCTTCCCGTATTACGGCGGCTTCGACATCGGCCGCTTCGTCTACGTGCAGTACCAGCAGAAGTTCTGATCCGACGTGCGTGGTTTCGCCGAGGGCGCCCCAGTCGCGGGCGCCCTCGGTGTTTACGTTTGACACCCCACCCGCCAGGTCAGCAAAATGCGCTCCGTACGGAAGATCGCCGTACAGGAGACATCCCATGAAGCCGACCCCCAACGACGCCAAGGCAGGTCGATTCGACCTGCGGCTCAATCCCATGGAAAAGCAAAGAATCCAGTCCGCCGCAGCGCTCAAGGGACAGCAGGTTTCCGTGTTCATCCGGGAAATCATGCTTCGCGAGGCGGACGCCATCCTCGCCGCGCACGCCGCGTCGCAACTCGATGCCGAACAGACCAGGCGGTTCATGGCCGCGCTGGATGCGCCCTTCGCGCCGAACGAAAAGCTCGCGCGCGCACTGGCGCGCACGGGGCGATGAGGCGTGCCGACGCTCGGTCTGCTTGATCCGGAGCGTCACGACCTCGCCGCCTTTGCGAGCGGCGAACCATCGCTCGATCGTTACCTGCAGCACTACGCCTGGACGAACCACTGCAACGGCATCGCCACCACGCACGTGTTGGCGCAGCGTCGAGCGGTGCTTGGGTATTTTTCGCTGTCGGCCGCGCATCTCCAGTTGGCCGACCTCCAACCCGCGGATCGCGCACTGTTGCCCCGCTATCCCGTGCCAGCCGTCCGCATGGGTCGCCTGGCGATCGCACGCGAACACCAGCGCAAAGGCCTGGGCGAACTGCTCCTCGGTTTCGCGGTGCACCGTAGCCTGGAGATGCGAACGACCCTGGGCGTGCGCGTGATGCTCGTGGATGCGCTGGAACCGGCCGTCGATTTCTATCTGGCCTACGGGTTCCGTCGGACGAGCGCGGCGGCATCGACGCTTTACCTGCCGCTGGGGGCGGAGGACCCCTAGCGGAAATCGGCGACGGCGCGCAGCAACTAGGACTTTCGTCATGCGTCCTTCGGGCAAGCCCCCCGTAAGCTCGGCCGTTTCGCCCACGGAGCTTCCCCGATGACCTTGCTGCGCCGCAGTCTCCTCGCCACGGCCCTGGTGGCCGCCATCGGTCTGGCCCACGCCGCCGACAACACCGATGTCCCGAAGGGTCCGCTGCCGCGCACCGTCGTCCCGTCGCTGGTGCAGCTGGAACTCAAGCTCGATCCGAAGCAGGCCAACTTCACCGGCACCACCCGGATCCAGGCGAAGGTGTCCGAAGCCACCGACACGATCTGGATGCACGGGCAGGGCCTGAAGATCGCGAAGGCCGAGGCCGTGCTGAAGGGCGGCAAGCGCATCGCGCTGACGCCGAGCGAAGCCGATGTGTCGGGCGTGCTGAAGCTGGCCGCCGCCTCGAAGATCCCCGCGGGCGATGTCACGCTCGAGATCGCGTACGAAGCGCCGTTCGGCGAACTGCAGGGCGCGTACCGCGTGAAGCCCGATGGCAAGGACTACGTCATCACGCAGATGGAACCGCTGGGCGCGCGCCACACGTTCCCGTCGTTCGACGAACCCAGCTTCAAGCAGCCCTGGGACATCACGCTGATCGTTCCCGAAGGCGAAACCGCGGTCGCCAACACCGCCGAAGCAAAAACCGAAAAGCTCCCGGGCGGCTGGAAGAAGGTCACCTTCAACCGCACCGAGGCGTTGCCGAGCTACCTCGTCGCCTTCGCCGTGGGTCCGTGGGACCTGCAGCAGGGCCCGGACATCGGCCCGAACGGCGCGCGCACCACGCCCATCAAGCTGCGCGGCGTCGCGGCGCAGGGGCAGGGCCCGCGCATGAAGTACTCGCTGGAAAACACCCCGGTGATCGTCAAGGCGCTGGAGGATTATTTCGCCACGCCGTATCCGTTCGACAAGCTCGACAACGTCGCCGCGCCCGACTTCTGGGCCGGCGCGATGGAGAACGCGGGCCTCATCGTGTACCGCGATCGCCTGATGTTCCCCGATGAGAATTCGTCGGTGGGCGAGCGCCAGGGCTTCTGGGGCACGAGCTCGCACGAGCTGGCGCACCAGTGGTTCGGCGACCTGGTCACGATGCGCTGGTGGGACGACCTGTGGTTGAACGAAGCGTTCGCCACGTGGATGGGCAACAAGATCCACGGCCAGCTGCGTCCGGAAGCGCACACCGACCGCGGCCTGCTGGAAGGCGCGATCGGCGCGATGGGCGCCGACAGCCTGGCCAGCACGCGTCGCGTGCACGAGCCGATCAAGGACTTCACCGACATCCAGTCGGCGTTCGACGGCATCACCTACCAGAAGGGCGGCGCGGTGCTCGGCATGTTCGAGCGCTATGTCGGCGAAGACCAGTTCCGCACCGGCATCCGCAACTACATCAAGGCGCACGCGCGCGGCAACGCGACGAGTTCGGACCTGATCGCCTCGGTCGCGGCGCAGAGCAACGATGCCGCCGCCGTCGACGCGGCGTTCAAGAGCTTCATCGACCAGCCGGGCGTGCCGTTCGTGACGATCGACGTCGAATGCGGCGCGGGCAAGCCGACGCTGGTGGTCAACCAGCAGCGTTACCTGCCGCTGGGTTCCACCGCGAATGCGTCGCAGACGTGGGGCATCCCGCTGAGCGTGCGCTATTCCGACAACGGCACGATCCGCGAGCAGAAGGGCATCGTCACCGGCGCGTCGTCGCGCTTCGAACTCACGCAGGCGCAATCGTGCCCGGCGTGGGTGATGCCGAACGCGCACGGTGCGGGCTACTACCGCTTCGCGCTGGCGCCGAAGTTCCAGCAGTCGCTGTCGGGGGCGTTCGCGCAGTTGGATGATCGCGAGCAGCGCGTGTACGCCGATTCGGTCACGTCCGCGTACGGCGCGGGCAAGCTCAAGCCGTCCGAATTGCTGGCCACGCTGCCGCAGTTCGCCAACGCGCCGGTGCGCCAGACCGTCACCGCGGGCCTGGGCCAGGTCGGCTGGATGGACGAATTCCTGCTGAAGAACGACGCCGAGCGCGCCGCGTTCCGCAAGCAGGTCGCGTCGATCTACCGTCCGCGCCTGGAACAGCTCGGGCTCACGCCGAAGCAGGGCGAAGCCGACGACGATCGCCTGCTGCGCACCACGCTGGTGAACTTCTTCGCCGGCACGCTGCACGACACCGCGGTCCGCGCCGAACTCGCCAAGCAGGGCCGCATGGTCCTGGGCCTGGGCGGCGACGGTGCGCTGCACGCCGATGCCGTGTCGCGCGACCTGCGCGGCGTGGCGCTGGCCGTGGCCGTCGAAGACGGCGGCGCGGATGCCTTCAACGCCGCCGACAAGCACTTCCGTGCCAGCCAGGATGCGGTGATCCGCGCCCAGCTGCTCGGTGCGATGGGCAGCGCGCAGGACCCGAAGCTGGTGGAGAAGGCGCGCGCGATGGTGTTCGAGCAAGGCCTCCTGCGCCGCAACGAGATCTTCCCGGTGGTCGGCGGCCAGACCGAACACCCCGCCACGCGTCCTGCCCTGCGCCAGTGGGTGGACACGCACTTCACCGAGCTCGAGGCGCGCCTGGCGCCGGCGGGCGCGGCGCTGGTCAACCTGTACTCGGCCGGGATGTGCAGCGACCAGGACGCGGCCGACCTGGAGCAGCGTTTCGGCGCGCGCATGAAGACGATCGAAGGCGGCCCGCTGGAACTGAAGCAGACCGCCGAAGCCGTCCGCCTGTGCGCGGCGCAGAAGCAGGCCCGCACCGGCATGGCGCTGTTTGCGAAGAAGTGAATGGGCGTAGGATGACGGCATGACGCCTCCCCCCGACGCGCGCATCGAAGCAGTCCTTCGCGATGCGCGCGCTCGGGTGGAGCGCGCCCACGAGCAACCGGCGGATGCGGAGTGGTTGCTCGCGCACGTGCTGGGCAAGTCGCGCAGTTACCTCTACGCGCACATGGACGACGTGCTCGACGCCGACGTCGCCGCACGTTTCGAAGCCGCGCTCGCGCGGCGCATCGCGGGCGAACCGCTCGCGTACATCACGGGCCGCAAGGGATTCTGGCGGTTCGAATTGCACGTCACGCCCGACACGCTGGTGCCGCGGCCGGAAACCGAACTCCTCGTCGAACTCGCGCTCGCGCACTTGCCGCGCGATCGCGATGTCGCGATCGCCGACCTCGGCACGGGCAGCGGTGCGATCGCGCTGGCCCTCGCGTACGAACGCCCGCGTGCGCACATCGTCGCCGTGGACGCGAGCGTCGCCGCACTCGATGTCGCCCGCGCCAACGCACGCGAACTGCGCCTGCCGCAGGTGGAATTCCGCGTCGGCGACTGGTGCGAGGCGCTGGGCGGCGAACAGTTCGACCTGATCGCCAGCAACCCGCCCTACATCGCGCTGGGCGACCTGCACCTGGAAGCCCTGCGTTACGAACCCGAATCCGCGCTCGCCTCCGGCCGCGACGGCCTGGATGCGATCCGCGCCATCCTCGCCGGTGCGCGCGCCTGCCTGCGGCCGGGCGGGATCCTGTTGCTCGAACACGGCCAGGACCAGGGCGGCGCGGTGCGTGCGTTGTTCGCCACGGCCGGATTCCACGGGGTCGAAACCTCGCAGGACATCGAGCAGCGCGACCGCGTCACCTCGGGCCGCCTGCCCGGCGACGACGCGGCGCTGGGCTAGACTGCGCGTCCCCCCGACGCAGGCGACGGCCATGCGCGAATCCCCCCGCGATCCTGTCCTCCGCACGCTCTACCCGGAGCTGCCGGCCTACGACACCGGCATGCTGAAGGTCGATGGCCGCCACACCCTGTACTACGAACAGTGCGGCAACCCGCAGGGCAAGCCGGTGGTGATGTTGCACGGCGGGCCGGGCGGCGGGTGCAGCGACAAGATGCGGCGCTTCCACGATCCGGCGAAGTACCGGATCGTGCTGTTCGACCAGCGCGGCGCGGGCCGTTCGACGCCGCACGCGGACCTGGTGGACAACACCACGTGGCACCTGGTGTCCGACATCGAAGCACTGCGCACGAAATTGTCCATCGATCGCTGGCAGGTGTTCGGCGGATCGTGGGGTTCGACGCTCGCGTTGGCGTACGCGCAGAAGCATCCCGAACGCGTGACGGAACTCGTGCTGCGCGGCATCTTCATGCTGCGGCGCTGGGAACTGGAATGGTTCTACCAGGAAGGCGCCTCGCGCCTGTTCCCCGACGTGTGGGAGCACTACCTCGAGGCGATCCCGCCGGTGGAACGCCACGACCTGATCAGTGCATACCACCGCCGATTGACGAGCGACGACGAAGCCGTGCGCCTGGCCGCGGCGCGCGCGTGGAGCGTGTGGGAAGGCGCGACGAGTTTCCTGCGCATGGACCCGGACTTCATCAGCGGGCACGAGGATGCCGCGTTCGCGCTGGCATTCGCGCGCATCGAGAACCACTACTTCGTCAACGGCGGGTTCTTCGAAGTGGAAGACCAGTTGCTGCGCGACGCGCATCGCATCGGCGACATCCCGGGCGTGATCGTGCACGGGCGCTACGACGTGGTGTGCCCGATGCGCAATGCGTGGGACCTCAAGCGCGCGTGGCCGAAGGGCGAGCTGGTGATCACGCCCACGTCGGGACATTCGGCGTTCGAGCCGGAGAACGTGGACGCGCTGGTGCGCGCGACGGATTCGTTCGCTTAAAGCGACGTGCCGTCGGGGTTGCGTTCGAGCATCCACAAGCCGGCCCACAGCTTGAGGTCGAGCTCGTAGCCTTCGCGCTGCTTCTGCACCAGCCACGCCGGGGCGTCCTTGCGCGGCACCGCGTGCACCGTGATGTCTTCGCCTTCCACGCCGCCGCCCGGGCCGGTGCGCACCAGGCCTTCGGCGCGCACGAACGCGATGCGCTCGTTGCTCATGCCCGCCGACGTCGGGCCCGTCATCAGCACGTGCACGCGATCGGGACGCCAGCCGGTTTCTTCTTCCAGTTCGCGCGTGGCCGCGGCTTCGAGCGTGTCGTCTTCCGACTGGTCGCCGACGAGGCCCGCGGGCATCTCGATCGTCTTCGAGCCGAGCGGCACGCGGTATTGCTCGACGAACAGCACATCGTCGTCCGGCGTGCACGCGACGATGATCACCGCCATGCCCTTGCCGTGCGTGCGTTCGCACGATTCCCAATGGCCGCGGCGGACCAGGCGGAGCCAGTCGCCTTCGAAGAGGACTTCGTGATCGTCGTGCGCGTGGGGTTTGCTCATGCGCCGATGCTAGCCCGCGACCGTGGCCGTCGTCTGCACGCCGCTGGCCTCCTGCAGCCGGCGGCGCGTCAGCGGACCGAAGCGCAGGTTGTCGCACAGCGACACCAGCGCCGTCGCGTCGGCGGCACCGCGCGTGAAATCGCGCTGGTCCATCGGCGCATCGAGGGCGATCGTCGTGAGCTGGCGCCACAGCAGCGCCTGGTCCTTGTTGGCGCGCAATTTCGTGGCCACCGTGGCGGCGCCGCGGAAGCGCAGGAACTGCACTTCGTCCACGCGCGCGAGCAACGCATCGAGCGAACCGAAATGCGCGAGCAGGATCGCGGCGGTCTTGCTGCCGACGCCGGGCACGCCCGGGATGTTGTCGACCGCATCGCCGGTGAGCGCGAGGTAATCGGCGATCTGGTGCGCTTCGACGCCGTGGCGCGCTTTCACGCCGCCCATGGTCCAGCGCTGGCCGCGCGCGTAGTCCCATTGTTCGTCCAGGCCCGCGAGCAGCTGCGACAGGTCCTTGTCGGCGGACACGATCACGCCGCGATGGCCGGCGGCGCGCGCGTGGTGCAGCGCGGTGCCGATCAGGTCGTCCGCTTCGTAGTCCTGGTGCGCGAGCACGGCCAGGCCCAGCGCGCTGCACAAGGCCTTGCAGTGCGCGAACTGGCGGCGGAGTTCTTCCGGCGCGGCGTCGCGGTTGGCCTTGTACGCCGGATACAGCGTGTTGCGGAAGCACGAGTCGAGCGCTTCGTCGAAGGCGATGGCGATGTGCCTGGGGCGTTCGCGTTCGAGCAGTTCGAGCAGGAAGCGCGCGAAGCCGTGCACGGCGTTGGTCGGCCAGCCTTCGCCGTCGTGGAATTCATTCGGCATCGAATGCCACGCGCGGAAGACGTACAGGCTGGCGTCGACCAGGTAGAGCGGGGCGGCGACGGGCAGCGGTGCGTTCATGCGGGGGTCCAGTCGGTGAGCAATTCGCGCGGATCGGGGCGATCGCGTTCCGGTGCGTCGAGTTTCGGCGTGCCCACGTGCAGGAAGCCGGCGACGTGTTCGTGTTCGCCCAGGCCAAGCAGGGCGGTGATCTCCGGATCGTAGGCCGGCCAGCCCGTCAGCCACTGCGCGCCGAACCCCAGCGCCTGCGCGGCCTGCAGCAAGGCGAAACACACGCATGCGGCGCAACTGGCGCGTTCGCTTTCCGGGATCTTCTCGTCGGGCCCCAGCTTCGCCACGACCACGAACACCAGCGGCGCGTGGGAGAAGCGCTTGCGGTCCTTTTCGATCGCGCTTTCGCCGGCCTCGGGGTCGCGCACCTGGGTGCGTGCGACCAGCCGTTCGCCGAGCGCGTGGCGGGCGTCGCCCTGGAGGCGGATGAAGCGGAAGGGCACCCGCTTGCCGTGGTCGGGCACCCGCACGGCGGCCGCCAGCAGGCGCAGTTGCGTGGCCTCGTCCGGCGCAGGTTCGCCCAATTGCTTGGCCGGCACCGACCGTCGCGCGTTCAAGAAATGCAGTTCGTCGGACGGGGTGGGGTCAGAGCGGGACATGGTTCACAGATCGGAAGTTTGGAAGATTGACTGACATACAGCGGCACTATGCTGCCGTTCAGTGTCGTATTTGGTCACATGGCGTCGCGGGGAGTCACACATGTCAGGACATCCGGTGGGTCTGGGCCACGCTGATCGCGCGAATCCCGCGGGCGTGCTCGAAGAAATGAAGCGCCTGTCCGTCGAGCAGCTCGGCGGCGTGCCCGGGGCATTGTACGCACCCGTCGCCGACGCCCTCGAAGACTCCGCGCGCCGCTCCGGGATGGTGCAGCTGCGACGGGGCGACCAGATCGCGCTGCTCAACCTGCGCCAGCGCAACGCGGCCTTCGTCATGCGCTACCGGCAGCAGATCGCGCAGGGGTTCGACGACTTCCGCGCGCTGCCCGGTAACCTGCGCAGCCGCGGCACCAACCACCTGCCGCTGGGCCTGGTGGAAGAAGGCCAGCTTGATTACCACTACGCGGGCCAGAAGCTCGCCGAATCGATCGGCCAGCGCTACGCGCGCCAGATCGAAATGCTCGACGGCCGCCTGGAAGCCCTGTCCGCGGAACTCGGCACGGGCGCCGGTTCCAACCCGATCAGCGCCACGCGCCTGGCCGGTGCGTTCCTGGCCACCTTCCACGACGCGGAACTCCCCGAGACCCTGCGTCCGCTGCTGTTCCGCCAGTACGAACTCGAACTCTCGCGCGTGCTGGCCGATCTGTACGGCCGGATCAACACCCTGCTCGCCGCGGCCGGTTACGGCCTCAAGGCCGGCCCGGGCATGGCCGCGAAGGCGGTCGCCGACGACTCCACCCGGCCGCCGCCGCCGCCGGACGAGATCGCGGCGGATATCGATGCGATGGAACGTTTCGGAGAGTTGCGCACGATGTTGCATTCATGGAGAGAAGGCACCATTCCCGCCCGTCCCGTGCCGGCAGGCCGCGCGCCCGGTCCGCAGACCGCGCCGCGCCGCGACCTGCGCGCCGCGGAAGTCATCAGCGTCACCTCGCTCCTGCAGCGCGATGGCCCGGAACCCTATGCCCGCGCGCTGGCCGGCGCCGGCAGCCTGGCCGACGCCATCCGCGAACAACTGACCGAAGGCGCGCGCCGCCTGGGCCTTGATCCGGACCAGACGCAGCTCGCCGGCCCCGAGAACGATGCGATCGACCTCGTCGGCCTGCTGTTCGAATCGCTGTTCCAGACGCACGCCATGCTCGATCGCGCACGCCGCGTGTATGCGCGCCTGGTGTTGCCGTACGTCAAGGTCGCGCTGACCGACGAAGGCATGTTCCTGCGCCGCGACCATCCCGCGCGCCGCCTGTTCGACGTCATCACCGAAGCGTGCGAAGGCAACGACGGTTCCACGCCGCAGGATCGCGAACTGCTCGAACGCGCCGCCGGCATCGCGCAGCGCATCGTGGCCGACTACAACGAAGACCTCGAGATCTTCGCGCTGGCCAGCGACGAACTCGAAGCGTTGCTCGAACAACAGCGCAAGCGCGTCGACGTGCTGGAAAAGCGCGCCGCCGAAGCCGTGCACGGCAAGGAACGCCTGCTGCAGGCGCGCCTGCAGGCCGGCGCCGCGCTCAACCAGCGCCTGTCGAAGACGCCGCTCACGCAGGCCGTCGCCGATTTCCTCGTCGAGCACTGGCAGCACCACCTGCTGCAGACGTTGCTGCGCGACGGGCGCGAATCGCCGAAGCACGCCGACGTGCTCGCGCTCGCCGATGCCTTGATCCTCGTCGACGGCATGGCCGCGCAGGGGCGCGGTGCGGTGGTGGCCGATCGCCTGATCGCGCTGCAGCCTGCGATCACCGAATGCCTGGTCGCCTGCGGCCTGGACGAAAACAGCGCGCACGACTGGCTCGCCGGCCTGGTGCGCGCACTCGCGCAGCCCGACCTCCCCCGCGGCTTGCGCAAGCTCCCGCCGCAGGTCGTGGCGGACGAAGAAGACCAGGGTCCGCTGCGCGTCGTCGGCGGCCACGCCGGCCTCGACTTCGACCCGGCCATCGCCGATCGCATGAAGCACCTCTCCCCCGGCGAATGGCTGCGCCTGCTGGATGCGCAGGGCGAACACGTCGCCGCCAAGGTCGCGTGGATCAGCCCGCTCAGCGGTCGCTTCCTGCTGGTGAATCGCCGCGGCGTGCGCGTGCTGGTCGCATCGGCCGAGCAACTGGCCGCGCTGGTCGCCGAAGGCCGCCTCGTTGCCGGCACCGAACAGGCGCCGTTCGACGAAGCCATGCGTCAGATGCGCCTGCGCCTGGGTCGCGCCGTCGGCGCCTGATCGCCCGGGCCGGCGCCGCGCCGCGCTAGGATGCGCCACGGGCCCGCGGGCCCTGGCGCGATTCCCCCTGGCAAGGAGCAAGGCATGGCGGTTGCGATCGGCATCGCGCGGGAAACCGCACCAGGCGAGCGGCGCGTCGCGCTTACGCCCGAAACCTGCAAGAAATTCATCGCCGCCGGCGCCGACGTGCGCATCGAGCGCGATGCCGGCATGCGGGCCGGCTTCCCGGATTCCGCCTATGCCGATGCCGGCGCGCGCATCGTCGACGATGCGGACGCGGCCGTCGGCGACGCCGACATCGCCTTGTGCGTGCAACCCCCGTCGCCCGAACGCATCGCGCGGCTCAAATCCGGCGGCGTGCTCATCGGCATCCTGCAACCGCAGGCCGATGCGGCGCGTGGCGACGCGATCGTTGCGCGACAACTCGTTGCCTTCCCGCTCGAACGTTTGCCGCGCACCACGCGCGCGCAGGCGATGGACGTGTTGAGTTCGCAGGCCGGCATGGCGGGTTACAAGGCCGTGCTGATCGCCGCGCAACTCGCGCCGCGGTTCTTCCCGATGCTCACCACCGCCGCGGGCACGATCCGCCCGTCGCGCGTGTTGATCGTCGGTGCGGGCGTCGCGGGCCTGCAAGCCATCGCGACCGCCAAGCGCCTGGGCGCGCAGGTCGAGGGCTTCGACGTCCGCCCCGAAACGCGCGAACAGATCGAATCGCTCGGCGGCAAGTTCCTCGACCTCGGTGTCAGCGCGGCGGGCGAGGGCGGTTACGCGCGCCAGCTCACCGACGAGGAACGCGCGGAACAACAGCGCCGCCTCGCCGAACACCTCAAGCTCGTCGATGTCGTGGTGTGCACGGCTGCGGTGCCGGGCCGTCCCGCGCCGAAGATCGTCACCGCGGCGATGGTGGACGGCATGAAGCCGGGCAGCGTGATCGTGGACCTGGCCGCGGAAACCGGCGGCAACTGCGAACGCACGCAACCGGGCGAAACGATCGAAGCCGGCGGCGTCATTGTTGCCGGCCCCTTGAACCTCGCCAGCATGGGTGCGTTGCACGCGAGCGAGATGTACGCGCGCAACGTCTACAACTTCGCGTCGTTGCTGTTGAAGGACGGCGCGCTCGCGTTCGACTGGAACGACGAGCTGCTGGCGCGCTCGGTGTGGCCGGAGCGCGCGCCGGCCTGAGCGTCAGCGCGGGCGTTGCGGGGCGGGATTCGCGGGCGGGTGCTGTTCCAGCCAGGCGTCGCGCTGCTCGGGCGTCATCGTGCGCCATTGCTCGCGCAGGGCGCGGCGGGCGTCGGGATCCATCTCGCGCATGCGCTCGTACAAGGCGCGCGCGTGTTCGCGCTGTTCGGGATTGAGGTGCGACCAGCGGCGCATGCCGTCGTGCGCGGCCTTGCGTTGTTCCGGCGTCATCGTCTGCCAGCGCTTCGCGTGTTCGAGCATGCGCGTGCGCGCGGCGGGTTCGGCGTTCCAGCGTTCGCGGATCGGGGCGATCAGCAACTCGCGTTCGGCGGCGCTGAGTTGTTCCCACGCAGGCGGCGTGGGTCCGGTCGGCACCGGTTTCGCAGGCTTGTCCTGCGCGAACGCGGACGCGCAGCACACGAACAGCGCGATCGCCAGCGCATGCATCGAAAGGAATCGGGCGTGGCGCATCGTCATCACTCCATGGCCAGCGAGGCGGCGTCGTCGGACGCCAGCCACACGTAGAGGTCGGGGTTTTCGTCGAGGGTGTCGTACGTGGTGGCGGCATCCGTCGGCGCCGTGGCGGCGACCGTGGCGGGCGCGGGTGTCGGCGTGCGGACCGACAGCCCGATCGCGAGCGCGCCGATCGCGAAGGCCGCGGCGAGGGGCCAGGCAGCGCGGAGCGGATGCGCCGTCTTGCGCGCATTGCCGGCCAGCGCGGTGCGGCGGCGCTGCACCAGTTGTGCGCGCACCCGCGGCGACAGGTGATCGAGCGACGCGACATGCGCTTCGCGCATCGCCGCATCGAAGGCGGCGTCGCGGGCGTTTTCGTTTTCGTGCGTGCTCATCGGAATTCCTCCAGTTGCGCCTGCAACGCTTCGCGGGCGCGGAACAAATGTGTCTTGACCGATCCTTCGCTGCAGCCCATCACGCGCGCGGTCGTCGCGACGTCGAGCTGTTCGAGCACCCGCAGCGTGAAGGCTTCGCGCTGGCGTGCGGGCAAGGCCGCCAAGGCACCCGCGATCTGCGTGTAGGCCTCGCGGCTTTCGTGCTTGCGTGCCGGGTCGGTGTCCGGATCCGCCGACGCAGCGGCGTCCAGCCAATCGAACCCGGCGTCTTCCCGCGCCGGCTGCGGGAGCAGCCAGCGCAGGCGGAACGTGCGCCGCCGCTGCGCATCGATGATGCGGCTGCGCAGGATGCTCCAGAACAACGGCGTCCATTCCGACGCGGGCCGCTCGCGGTAGCCGAGCATCTTCACCATCGCGTCCTGCACCGCGTCGAGCGCGTCTTCACGATGCCGCAGGCCCAGTTCGGCGAAGCGGAACGCGCGCGCGGAGATGCCATCGAGGAAGGCATCGAGCGTGCGCGGCCCGTCCACCGTCTCCGGGGCCAGGAGGCTGGCGACCGCCTGGGCGGCCGCTTGCTCGTCGATATCGTCGGTCACGCGCTGGAGCATAGCCGCCGGTCAGTGGTGGCGATCCCAGCGCCGGTCGAAGCGTTCACCGCGACGGTCCCAGCGGGCGTCGGCGAGGTCGCCGCGACGGTCCAGGCGCTGTTCGATGCGATTGCCGCGGTGCTCCAGGCGATCGGCCATGCGTTCGTGGCCATGCGCGTCGGCCCAGCGGGCGCGCTGGTCGTAGCGCTGCTCGATGCGGGCGCCGCGGCGGTCCAGGCGGTGGTCGATGCGGTCGCCGCGGCGATCCATGCGGTGTTCGACGCGATCGCCGCGGTCGGCGGCGGCCGCGGTACCGGCCAGGGCGAGGCCGAGGAGCAACAGGGCAAGCGAGGAAAGCGCGGTCCGGTGTTTCATCACGACCCTCCGTTGGGCAGGCACGGCGCCTGCGGGGGAGGGGAACGCGGCCCGGCCGCGATGGTTGACCGGGCGCGCGCCGGATTCACCAATCGTTATGATGGCCGCGACTCGGACAGGGGCACGGCGCATGGCGGACGGATTCGCGGTTGCCTTCATCTTCGTGCTCGCGGCGATCGCCGGGCACGTGATCATTTCCCGCGTGCCGGTGATCCTGCACACGCCGCTGATGTCGGGCTCCAACTTCATCCACGGGATCGTGCTGATCGGCGCGATCGTGGTGCTGGGCGCCGCGGAGACCCCGCTGGAGAAGGTCATCGGCTTCCTGGCGGTATTGCTGGGGGCGGGCAATGCCGCCGGCGGCTACGTGGTGACCGAACGCATGCTCGACATGTTCAAGTCCAGCCGGAAGCCGGAGGCGAACAAGTGAGCCCCGTCGTCGCGACGACCCTCGCCGGGCTCAGCTATCTCGTCGCCGCCGCGCTGTTCCTGCTGGGCCTGCAACGCATGGCCTCGCCGGTCACCGCGCGCAGCGGCATCCAGTGGGCGGGCATCGGCATGGTGCTCGCCACCGTGGCCACGTTCCTGCTGCCGGGCCTGCACAACTTCGTCCTGATCATCGTGGCGCTCGTCATCGGCACCGCGGGCGCGTGGGTGTGGGGCAAGCGCGTGGCGATCACCGACATGCCGCAGATGGTCGCGCTGTTCAACGGCATGGGCGGTGGGTCGGCGGCGGCGATCGGCGCGGTGGAATTGCTGCGCGTCAGCGCGCATCGCGGCGAGCCGCCGTCGATGCTGCACCTGGTGCTCGCGATCGTCGGCGCGCTGATCGGCGCCGTGTCGCTCACCGGTTCGATCATCGCGTGGGCCAAGCTCGACGGGCGCATGGACAAGCGCTACACCTTCCCCGCGCAGCAGGTCTTCAACGCGCTCGTCGCGGTGGCGGCGGTGGTGCTGGGTGCGTATGCGGTGTACACGCTCGACACGACGATCATCGTCGCGTTCTTCGTCGTGGCGCTCGCGCTCGGCGTGCTGATGACGCTGCCCATCGGCGGCGCGGACATGCCGGTGGTGATCTCGCTGTACAACGCGTTCACCGGCATGGCGGTGGCGTTCGAGGGCTACGTGCTCGGCAACAACGCGCTGATCGTGGCCGGCACGATGGTGGGCGCGGCGGGCATGCTGCTCACGCGCCTGATGGCGAAGGCGATGAACCGGCCGATTTCCGGCGTGCTGTTCTCCAACTTCGGTGGCGGCGGCACCGCGCAGGAAATCAGCGGCGCGCAGAAGCCGATCGAAGCCGGCGACGTCGCCGCGATGATGGCCTACGCCGAACGCGTGGTGATCGTGCCCGGCTACGGCATGGCCGTGGCGCAGGCGCAGCACAAGATCTGGGAGCTCGCGCAGCGCCTGATCGCCCGCGGGGTCAAGGTGAAGTTCGCGATCCATCCCGTCGCGGGCCGCATGCCCGGCCACATGAACGTGCTGCTTGCCGAAGCCGGCGTGCCGTACGACCTGATCGCGGACATGGACGACATCAACCCCGAATTCCCGAACACCGACGTGTCATTGGTGATCGGCGCGAACGACGTGGTCAACCCGGTCGCGAAGACCGACCCGGCCTCGCCGATCTACGGCATGCCGATCCTGGACGTCGACCAGTCCAGGCACACCATCGTGATCAAGCGCGGCAAGGGCACGGGTTTCGCTGGCATCGAGAATGCGCTGTTCTACGCCGACAACACGCGCATGTTGTACGGCGACGGTGCGGAGATGGCGAGTGCGCTCGTCAGCGAACTGAAGGCACTCGACGGTGGCGGCCACTAACGGCCGCTAGCGCACCGCGCGTCGCGCAATGAATGCGCAGGCCACGCCGATGAGCACGTGCACCACGATGCTCGCCGTCACCCACGGCACGTTCACCGACTTCGACGGCGCCGCAGCCGACAGCGGCACGACCACGTAGGTCATCAGCCCGTACAGGAACAACCCGTAGGGCACGCCCCACGCGATCGGTCGGCGCAGCAGCGCGGGCACGCGCGTGGCCACCAGTGCGAACGCCAGCACCATGCACGTGGCGATGAAGTAATGCGCCACGCCGCCGATCGTTGCGCTGCGCACGCCGCCTTCGAAACTCGCTTCCCCCAGCAGGCCCGAGCCGATCGATTGCAGGATGCGGATCGGCGGCACGTCGTGCGCGATCTTCCACCACGTGGAGGCGAACACCAGGTCGAACGTGCCGACGAGCAATCCGCCGAGCAGCACGGGACCGAAATGCAGGCGGGGAGCGCGGAACGTCGCAGCATGGGTCGTCATGGGAGCCTCGTCGAAAGTGGGTGGCGGACCGGGAACGTGCGCCCGTTGGGGAGGTGTTCGAACGTCCCCGGTCCGCGCTTGCTCATGGCAGGCACAGCGTCCCGGTGATGTTCGTGGTGATGACGGTGCCTTCGCGCGTACCGCTGACGAAGAAGTCGCCGGTGGCGCCCGCGAACTCGCCGGTGCCTTCGACGATGCGATGGTGCGCGACCACCACGCCCGGCACGGTCACGCCCGTCTCGCGCATCAGCAGCGTGCCGGTGCCGAGGCGGTATTCGAACGGGCCGCTGTAGGGCGTCGAACCCGGCGACGTCGGGATCGAGCCGAGGAAACTGTCCGATCGGAAATGCGTGGTGCCGCGCAAGCCGTGGTTGCCGTCGACGACGCCGAGGAAGCACGACGGCTCGCCGGCATTGCAGCCTTCGGTCACGCGCATCTCGAGGAGGTCGGCATGGATGGCCTTGCACTGGCCCGCGTGCGCGGCGCCGTTGGCGAGGAGGGATACGGCGAATGCACAGGCAAGGCGCGAGCGGAACGACGCAGCGTGCGACATGGTGGACTCCCGGAACCGGCGGTGGGATCGCCGGCGTGGACGGGATGCTCTTGCCGGCGGCCGCGCATCGCGAGCACCACCTGCACGCAATCGCCCGGAACCAATCAGCGCGACGCGGTCACGCGCGCGATGCCGACGCAGCCGATGCCGATGCCCGCGAACGTCGCCGCGCAAGCGAGCAACCACGACAGCGGCGTCGCACCGGTCTCGCGCACCGCGGTGAACAGCGGCACGCACACATGGAACAGCAGCACGTACGCGGCCATGCCATACAGCGCACCGCCGATGAAGCCCGACGCGCGCACGCGCGCACTGCGCGCATGCAAGCGCACGAACCCGTCGACGATCACGCCCATCACCGCGCAATACAACGCAAAGCCCGCGATCGCCGTCGCCATGCCGCCGGCGTGCGCCGCGTTGCTGCCGAGCACCCAGGACGCGATCGCCTGCGGAATGCGGATGGCGGGGATGCCGTTGCGCAGTCCCCAGAACAGCGCCGCCACCGCCAGGTCCGCCGCCGCGAACACCACGCCGCCGAGCGCGATCCATCCCAGCCGGGGCAGCGCGCGGAGGCCGGAACGGGGCGAATCCAGGGCAGTGAATGCGTGCATGGCCGGGCTCCTCGCGGAATTGGCCTCATCTGGCCCCTGAAGATTGGCACTGGCAAGGGCCAAACTGGCACGGCCGAATGGTGCCATTCCGTCGGAGGTCGCCCATGCACCTGCAACTGGATGGTCGCGGTCCGCTCCATGCCCAGCTCACCCGGGCGCTCAAGTCCGCGCTGGCCAACGGCCGCGTGGGCGAAGGCAGCCGCTTGCCGCCGACGCGCGCGCTGGCCCGCGACCTCGGCCTGTCGCGCAACACCGTGCTGACCGCGTACGAACAATTGCGCGCCGAAGGCTTCATGGATGCGCGCGTGGGCTCCGGCAGTTATGTCTCCGCGCCGCTGCTGGCCGAAGCCGCCAACGATCCGCCGCCGCGGGTCGCCGAACCGCAGACCGCGTACGCGCGCCGCTCGCGCGAAATCCACAGCCTCGCCACGCTCGGCACGCGCCGGAAAGTGCAGGGCATCCGCTGGTCATTCCAGTACGGACTACCGCTGGTCAATCCCGCGCTCACCACCGCCTGGGCGCGCGAACTCGCCCGCGCCGCCGCCTACACCACGCCCAACTATCCCGACCCGCAAGGCCTGCCCGCGTTGCGCGAAGCGATCTGCGATTACCTCGCGCGCCGCCGCGGCGTGCAGGCCACGCCCGACGACGTGCTGATCGTGAGCGGGACGCAGCAGGCCGTGTCGTTGTCGGCGCGCGTGTTGCTGGAGGAAGGCGAACTCGCGGTGGTCGAGGAACCGCAGTACTTCGCGCTGCGCCAGATCCTGCAGATGCACGGCGCGCGCGTGCAGGGCACGGGCGTGGATACGGATGGGTTGTGCGTCGACCAGTTGCCCTCGGCGTCACCGCGATTGATCTGCGTGACCCCGTCGCACCAGTTCCCGAGCGGCGCGGTGATGTCGCTGCCGCGGCGCCTCGAGCTGCTGCAGTACGCGCGCCAGCACCACAGCTGGATCCTCGAGGACGACTACGACGGCGAGTTCCGCTACGACAGCAAGCCGCTCGCGGCGCTGCGTTCCCTCGATCGCGACGGGCGCGTGCTGTACGTCGGCACGTTCTCGAAAACGTTGTTCCCGTCGCTGCGCCTCGGTTACATCGTGATGCCCGCGACGCTGCAACAGGATCTGGTCACTGCGAAATGGGCGCAGGACTTCGGCAGTTCGGCGATCGAGCAGGCGGCGCTCGCGCACTTCATGACCGAGGGTGGCTTCGAACGCCACCTGCGTCGCAGCACGCGCACCTTGCAGGAACGGCGCGCGGCATTGCTGGATGGACTGCGCGAAATCGGCGCGGGCCGCATCGACATCGCCGATTCGCACGCAGGCATGCACCTGGTGGTGTGGCTGCGCGACAAGACGCACGCCGACCTCGACAGCCTGCTCGCGCATGCGCACCAGTTGGGCCTGGGGTTGTATTCGATCCGCCCGCACTACCTGCAGCCGCCGGATCGCGCGGGCCTGCTGATGGGTTACTGCGGCTTGTCGGTGAGCGAGATCAACGAAGCGCTGCCGTTGTTCGCGCGCGTGCTGGACCAGGCCTATCGCTGACGCATCAGCGCGAGGCGATCGCCGCAAGCACCACGCCTGCGGCGAGGAAGGCGAGGTCGGCGGTGTGGTTGGCGAGCATCGTCAGGGTCCAGGCCAGCGAAGGCCCGAGGCGCGTCGCCGTATCGATGAAGCCCATGCCCAGCATCCCGGCCAGGTGCGCCGAGACGATGCCCCAGTGCGCGAGGAGGATGGTCAGGAGCGTCGCGACGACCCCGGCCAGCATGCGCGGCACGCCCGGCCTCGCGCCGCCCAGGCGCAGCAGCCACGCCGCATCGAGCGCCGCGAGCAGCGCCATCCACGCGCATTGCGAACCCGTGAGCAGCGCCGCCACGATCCAGGCCGCGGCGAGGCCGCTGCAGCCGAGGGCAAGGAGGGCGAGGGCGGACCAGGGAAGCGGACGGGGATCGGGGTGTTGCGCCTGCGACATGCAGACCGGCTCCGGGGCAGGCGGGTTCAGCGGGGCGCACAGCATACCGGCCGGACAGCCACTAGAATGCACGGCCTTGCGCGCAACGCCGCGCACCCCCACGTGTCCGGCATGTATTCCCGCAGCAGCGAACCTGTCCGTTTCGAACGCGATTGCGCCGTGGTCCTCGTGCCACAGGGCGAGGAAGTCACGTTGCCCGCGGGCAGCATCGGCTACATCACCCAGGCGCTCGGCGGCAGCTACACCGTGTTCGTCGAAGGAAATCTTTTCCGCGTGGCGGGCAAGGATGCCGACGCGATCGGCAAGGAGCCGCCCGTGCCGCTGGAGCTCGCGGCCGGCGCGTCGGACGAAGACGTCGAGAAGCTGGTGTGGAAGCAGTTGCGCACGTGCTTCGACCCGGAGATCCCGATCAACGTCGTGGACCTGGGCCTGGTGTACGAGGCCACGGTGAAGGCGCGCGAGGACGGCACGCGCGAAGTCGAGGTCAAGATGACGCTCACCGCACCCGCATGCGGCATGGGCGACATCCTCGTGGACGACGTGCGCAACAAGCTCGAGATGATCCCGACGGTGACGGAAGCCGACGTCGAACTGGTGTTCGACCCGCCGTGGAATCGCATGATGATGTCCGAGGCCGCGCGCCTCGAGACCGGGATGCTCTGACTGTCATGCCCGCGCAGGCGGGGCATCCACGCATCAGGTCGCTTCGAAGCGATTCGCCGCCACGTTCTTCCGCACGTGCGCCGGATCCCAGATCTTCCCGTTCATCGCGATGTACACGCCCGGCGGCAGGCTCTGCACCGCGCCGACGGCCGTGCCGACGTTGAACTCCGCATCCGATCCGCGGAAGCGCGCGGGGCTCAGCGCGCCGGTCAGCACGATCGTGCGATCCGCCAGGCTGGCGAGCACGTGCGCCGTCTCCACCATCGTGTCGGTGCCATGCGTGACCAGCACGTGCTTCGCCGGTTGCGCGGCGATGGTGGCGCGGATCAGTTCGCGATCCTCCGCCGTGATGTGCAGCGAATCCTTGCGGATGATCGGGATCACGTTGAACTGGAACGCGACGCCGAGCTCGCGCAGGATGCCGCCGATCTGCGGCTCGCCGATCTGGTAGTCCGACTTGTCGTCGAAATAGATCTTGTCGATCGTGCCGCCGGTGGTGACGATGCAGAGCGTGTCCATGGGCGCGGATTATAGGTCCGGTCGGCCGGCTTTCGATCAGCGCTTCGAGAAGCGGGCGCGCAGGCCCGGCAGGCTCGCGGCCAGCACCACGACCAGCGACAACAGGATCTCGATGTTGGCCAGCTGCCGATCCTCCGGCCGCGACCACGACACCATCACCCCGTGCGAGAACCACCCCAGCGCGAGCAGCCCGGCCCAGAACGCGGGGCGGTTGCCGCCGTTCCAGCACAGCGCGGCCAGCAACAATGCCGGGCCCGCGAAGATCGCCATCGCGACGGGCTCCACGTAGAACCAGAACACGTACAGCGCGGCGAGCCCGAGCAGGCCACCGATCAACAAGCGCGTCGAAAGGCTCATGCGAGTTTTCCTGCAAGGAGGGCGATGCGCTTGCCGAGCGCGCGCGCGAGGAGGGCTTCTTCGTCGCTGGGACGCGGATCGTCCTGCAGCCCGGCGTAGTGGCTGGCGCCGTACGGCGTGCCGCCGGTGCGCGTGGTGTTGAGCGCAGGCTCGGTGTACGGCAGGCCCGCGACCACGCACCCGTGGTGCAGCAACGGCAACATCATCGAGAGCAGCGTGGCTTCCTGTCCGCCGTGCAGCGTGGACGTGGAGGTGAACACCGCGGCCGGCTTGCCGACCAGCGTGCCGCTGGCCCATTCGGCGCCGAGCTGGTCGATGAAGTACTTCAGGGGCGAGGCCATGATCCCGAAGCGCGTCGGGCTGCCGAGGATGAGCCCCGCGCACTCGGCGAGGTCCTTGCGGTCCACGTAGGGCGCGCCTTCGTCGGGCACCGGCGGCGCCGCGACTTCGGTGACGGGCGCGACCGGCGGCACGCTGCGCAGGCGCGCGGTCATGCCGTCGACTTCCTCGATCCCGCGCGCGACCTGCCGCGCGAGTCGCGCCACCGAACCACCACGGCTGTAGTAAAGGACCAGGACTTCGGGCATGCGGACCTCCGGCAAGCGCGCAGCATAGACGATGGGTGGGGTAGGCTTGGCCTCCGATGGAGCCCCTCGACACCATCAATCGCTACGCCTCATACCTGCGCGATCGCCATCGCACGGGCACGTTCTTCCGTTTTTTGTGGAAGCGCTTCCTCGACGACGGACTCTTCCAGGCCGCCGGCGCGCTGTCCTACACCACGGTGTTCGCGCTGGTGCCGCTGTTCGTCGTGGGCTTCGGCGTGCTGTCGGCGTTCCCGGTGTTCGACATCTGGCGCGACCGCCTGGTCGATTACATCTTCTCCAACTTCGTGCCCAGCTCCGCGCGCGCGGTGGAAACCTACCTGCGCCAGTTCTCCGCCAACGCGGGGCAACTCACCGCGGCCGGCATCGTGGCCCTGGTGATCTCGCTGCTCATCACGCTGACCAGCGTGGAGGCCACGTTCAACCGCATCTGGCGCGTGCAGACCGCGCGGCCGAAGTTCGCGCGGTTCCTGGTGTACTGGACGGTGTTCACGCTCGGCGCGCTGGTGGCGGCGACGAGCCTGGCGATTTCCTCGCGCTTCTTCGCGATGGCCGTGTTCGAAACGCAGGCGGGGCAGTGGCTCGAACAGATCCTGCTGCGCCTGGCGCCGTTCCTGATCGAGCTCGCGGCGTTTGCGGCGATCTTCAAGGTGGTCCCGCATCGCACCGTGTTGTGGCGGCATGCGGTGGGCGGCGCGTTCCTCGCGGCGCTGGTGTTCGAGATCGTGAAGTGGTGGCTGGGCGCCTTCATCGGCAACTTCAGCAGCTACGGCAAGGTGTACGGCACGCTCGCGTTCCTGCCGATCTTCATGGTGTGGATCTACCTGGGGTGGACGGCGATCCTGCTCGGCGCGTCGTTCGCGGCGTCGATGTCGGCGTTCCGCTACCAGCCGGTGGCGATGCGCTTGCCGCTGGGGTTCGAGTTCTATGCGCTGCTGCGCCTGCTGGGCCGCTTCAGCCAGGCGCGCGTGCAGGGGCGTGGCTTGCACAGCCACGACATCCAGCAGATGGAACCGATGTTCACCGACTCGCTGGTGCAGCAGATGTTGTCGCAGCTGTGCGAGATCGGGCTGGTACGACGCTCGGAGGACGGCGAGTGGCTGCTCGCGCGCGACCTGGATCACCTGACGCTCGGCGAACTGTACGAAGCCTGCCAGTTGCGCGTGCCCGTCGCCGAAGCGCACCTGCCGTGCCGCGACGACAAGCTGGGCATCGCCGCGGCCAATGCCCTGGACGAACTGCGACTGCCGCTGCGCGAATTGCTGAAGCGCCGCGTGTCGTCGATCTTTGCCGATATCGGAGTGGAAGAATGAAGTTGAAGTTGATGGCAGCCGCGTGCGCGTGCGTCGTGCTCGCCGCCTGCAATGCACCGGCGCCGCCCGCGGCACCGGCCGCGCCCGCGAGCGTCGCCGCCCCCGCCAGCGTCGCCGCGCCCGCCACCGTCGCGGCGGCACCGCCCGCGAAGACCGCCGAGATCCCGACGCTCTCGCTCGCCACCATCGACGGCAAGCACTTCGACCTGGCGTCGCATCGCGGCCGCTGGGTGGTCGTGAATTTCTGGGCCACGTGGTGCGGGCCGTGCCTGAAGGAAATGCCCGCGTTGTCGGCGCTCGACACGATGCGCGAATACATCGACGTCGTCGGCCTGGCCTACGAAGACACCACGCCCGAGGCGATGAAGGCATTCCTCGCCAAGCATCCGGTCTCGTATCCGGTCGCGCTGGTCGACGTGTATTCGCCGCCGAAGGATTTCGAATCGCCGGCCGGCTTGCCGACCACCTATCTCATCGCGCCCGACGGCAAGGTGGCCAAGCGCTTCCTCGGCCCGGTCGAAGCGCGCGACATCGAAACCGCGATCGCCGCCGCGGGCGGCCCGAAGCCGGGCGCGCAGGGCGGCTGACATGGCGGCCGCGCGCTTCTTCGTGTCGGGACACGTGCAGGGCGTGTTCTTCCGCGCGTCCGCGCGCAACGAAGCGCTGCACCTGGGCTTGCGCGGCTATGCGCGCAACCTGCACGACGGGCGCGTGGAAGTGCTCGCCGTCGGCGACGTGCAGGCGCTGGAACACATGGCCGAATGGCTGAAGCACGGCCCGCCGCACGCGCGGGTCGAAGGCATCGAACGCCTTGCCGCGGATGACGGCGAGGCCGGCCCGGATTTCGAAACCGCTTAAAGGTCGAACGCGGGAATCGGATCCAGCACGCCGAAGCGTTCCTTCTGCGGCTTGCCGGGCAGCGGAGGGAAATCGATGGTCGGGTCCGCGACGCGCGTGTCCGGCAGGCGATCCAGCAAATCACGGATCAGCGTGAGCCGCCCGCGTTTCTGGTCGTTGAAATCCACCAGCGTCCACGGGGCCTGTTCGGTGTGCGTGGCGCGCAGCATCGCTTCGCGCGCCTTCGTGTAATCGGCGTAGTGCGTGCGCGCGGCCAGGTCGATCGGCGAGAGCTTCCAGCGCTTCATCGGATCGCGCACGCGTTCGGCGAAGCGTGCTTCCTGCTTCGCCTGGTCGCAGCACAGCCAGTACTTGAACAACAGGATGCCGTCGTCGACGAGTTGCTGTTCGAACGCGGGCGCCTGCTTGAGGAAGGCCTTCACCTGCGCGGGCGTGGCGAAGCCCATCACGCGTTCGACGCCGGCGCGGTTGTACCAGCTGCGATCGAAGAGCACGAGTTCGCCGGCGGCGGGCAGGTGTTCGACGTAGCGCTGGAAATACCACTGCGCCTGTTCGGTTTCCGTCGGTTTGCCGAGCGCGACCACGCGGCACTGGCGCGGATTGACGGGCTGGCGGATCGCTTCGATCGCGCCGCCCTTGCCAGCCGTGTCGCGGCCTTCGACGACGACGACCACGCGCTTGCCGCTGTCCTTCAACCAGCGCGCCATGGCGACCAGTTCGCGCTGCATCGGTGCCAGCGCGGCTTCGTATTCCTTGCGCTTGATCGGTTTCATTTCTTCGCTCGCGTCGTGCGGCGCGGGGCGGGCCGGTCGGCCAGGCCGCGCGCGATTTCGAGCAGCGCGCCCTGCTGGCGCGTGGTCATCGCGCGATACGCGGCGAGCAACTCGTGCTCGCCGGCGGTGCGTGCGGGGTCCAGCGTCTGCGCGAGTTCCGCGAACAAGGCGCCGGCCGGCACGCCCAGCGTGCGTGCGAGCGCATCGAGCTGGTCGCGGCCCGGCATCTTTTCGCCGCGCAGCCAGGCCGACACGGTGGCGGCGCCGACGCGCGGGATCGCGGTGGCCAGGTCCGTCGGTGACAGCCCGCGCGCCTTGGCGAGCAGGCGCAACGTGGTGGCGAGCGGCATCGGCATCACTCCTTCAGCCTTGGGCGCAGCGTGGCGAGGTTGCAGGGCTTGGTGCGTGCGTCGAGTTGTTCGCGCAGGATCTTCTCCCACGCGGTGCGGCACGCCGACGTGGAGCCCGGCAGCGCGAACAGGAACGTCCCGTTGGCCAGTCCCGCAAACGCGCGCGATTGCAGCGACGACGTGCCGATCTCTTCGAAGCTGATCGCGCGGAACACTTCGCCGAAGCCGGGCATCTCCTTGTCGAGCAGCGGCAACAGGGCTTCGGGCGTGGAATCGCGACCCGTGAATCCCGTGCCGCCGGTGACGAGGATGCCGTCGACATTCTTGTCGGCGATCCACTGCGAGACGCGTGCGCGCAGTTGGTAGCGGTCGTCGGGCAGCAGCGCGCGATCGGCGAGCCGATGGCCTGCGTCCGTCAGCGCCTGCACGAGGTAGTCGCCGGAGCTGTCGGTGTCGGGCGTGCGCGAATCCGACACGGTCAGCACGCACAGGGACAGCGGGACGAGGTCGGGGGCGGCGCTCATGGGTCGCAGCCTAGCTCAGGCCAGTGAAAGCGAATACCACTGGGTGGCGTCTTCGTGCCAGCCGGCGGCGCGGTACAGCGCGCGGGCCGGGGCGTTGTCGACGGTGGTCTCGAGGACGAGGCCCGCGGCGCCGTCGGCCCGGCCGAATGCGGCCGCCGCGTCGAGCAGGGCGCGGGCCACGCCGCCGCGACGCGCGTGTTCGGCCACGAACAGATCGTTGAGCAGCCACGTGCGCGCGGTGCGCACCGAGGAGAAGATCGGATAGAGCTGCGTGAAGCCGGCGGGCGTGTCGCCCCGGAACGCGAGCAGCACGACCGATTCGTTGCGCGACAGGCGCTCGTGCAGGAAGGCGCGCGCACGATCGACGTCGCCGGCCTGTGCATAGAAACGCCGGTAGCCATCGAACAGCGGCGCCAGCACGTCCAGGTCGGCGAGCGTGGCGCGGCGGATCGTGGTGTCGGTCATGGCGTGGCTCGCGTCAGGTGTTGGCGGACAGGCGGGCGAGTTCGTCCGCCTGGTGTTCGCGCTGCAGGCGGTCGATGAGCGCATCGAGGTTGCCTTCGAGCACGTTGGGCAGGTCGTACAGCGTGAGGCCTTCGACGCGATGGTCGGTGATGCGGCCCTGCGGGAAGCTGTAGGTGCGGATGCGCTGGCTGCGGTCGCCGCTGCCCACCTGCAGCTTGCGGTCCTGCGCCTGCGCGGCTTCGCGGCGCGTGGTCTCCGCTTCCACCAGCATCGACTTGAGGCGCTTCATCGCCTTGTCGCGGTTGGCGTGCTGCGAGCGCTCGGTCTGCGATTCCACGACGATGCCCGAGGGCAGGTGCGTGATGCGGATCGCCGACTCGGTCTTGTTGACGTGCTGGCCGCCGGCGCCGGAGGAGCGGAACGTGTCGACGCGCAGGTCGGCGGGATTGATTTCGATCGCTGCGCCCGGCGCTTCTTCCGCGATGATCGCCACCGTGGCTGCGGACGTGTGGATGCGGCCCTGCGATTCGGTTTCCGGCACGCGCTGCACGCGGTGCGTGCCCGATTCGAACTTGAGCTTCGAATACGCGCCGCGGCCTTCGACGCGCGCGACGATCTCGCGGAAGCCGCCGTGTTCGCCGGGATTGGCCGATTCCACTTCGACGCGCCAGCCCTGGCGTTCGGCGAAGCGCGCGTACATGCGATAGAGGTCGCCGGCGAAGATCGCGGCTTCGTCGCCGCCGGTGCCGGCGCGCACTTCGAGGTAAAGATTTCCGTCGTCGCGCGGATCGCGCGGGACGAGGTGCGCCATCAGCGCAACGTCGAGGTCTTCCAGGCGTGCGTGCGCGGAGGCGATTTCTTCGTCGGCCAGTTCGCGCATTTCCGGATCGTTGCGCATCGCTTCGGCGGCGGCCAGGTCCGCGCGTGCCTGCGATTCGGCGGCGAGGGCGACGGCGACGGGTTCGAGCTGCGAGAACTCGCGTGACAGGTCGCGGAAGCGATCGCCGTCGGCGATCGTCGCCGGATCGGCGAGCAGGCGTTCGACTTCCTCGCGTCGCTCGAGCAGCGCCTCGAGCTTGCGGCGGAGGCTGGGGATCATGCGGCCCCGCTCGAAGGCGGAAGGTCGGCGTCGTCGTTGCCGTCCCCGCCCGGCAGCGGCGGGAACAGCTTGTCGGTGGCGCGCGCGAGGTCGTTGTCGCCCGTCAGCGCGGCTTCGCGCAACGCGGCCGTCGGTGCGTGCAGCAGGCGATTGACCAGCGTGTGCGCGAGCAGGTCGAGCACTTCGTGCGGATCGCGCCCGGCGGCGAGTTGCGCGCGCGCTTTCGCGATCGCTTCGGTGCGCGCGCGTTCGCCATGCGCACGCACGCGCTTGAGCGGTGCATGGCGCGTGCTGGCCTGCATCGTTTCGACGAAGCGCGCGGTCTGCAGGTCGACGATGGATTGCGCTTCGCGCGCGGCTTCGCGGCGGCTGCGGCGGTTGTCTTCGATCGCGCGTTCCAGGTCGTCGACGGTGTACAGGAAGACATCCTTGAGCGTGGCGACGTCCGCGGCGATGTCGCGCGGCACGGCCAGGTCGAGCAGCAGCATCGGGCGATGCTTGCGGCGGGCGAGGGCGGCGGCGACCTGCGCGCGCGTGACGACGGGATCGCGGCTGGCGGTGGCGGACAGCACGATGTCGGCTTCGGACAGGTGCTTGTCGATTTCCGACAAGGGCAGCGCGACGCCGCCGTGGCGCGTGGCCAGGTCCTGCGCGTGCGCGAGCGTGCGGTTGGCGATCAGCAGGCGCTTCGCCTTGCCTTCGACGAGATGCCGCGCGGCGAGCTCGATGGTTTCGCCGGCGCCGATCAGCAGCACGGTGGCGTCGTCCAGGCGCGCGAAGGAATCCTGCGCCAGGCGCACCGCGGCCGAAGCGACCGACACCGGGTTGGCGCCGATGCGCGTATCGGTGCGCGCGCGCTTGGCGGTGGTGAACGCGTGCTGGAACAGGCGATCCAGCTGCGGCCCCAGCGTGCCGGCGGTGCGCGCGAGCGCCCAGGCTTCCTTCACCTGGCCGAGGATCTGCGGTTCGCCGAGCACCAGCGAATCCAGGCCGGTCGCGACCCGGAACAGGTGGCGCACCGCTTCGGCATCCATGTGCCGATAGAGATAGGCGTGCAGGTCGCCCGATTCGCCCGGATGCGTGGCGAGCCATTCGGACAGCGCGGCGCCTTCGTCGTCGGCCAGCGCGTACAGCTCGGTGCGGTTGCAGGTGGAGAGCAGCGCGACTTCGCGCACCGACGGCATGCCCTGCAGCGTCGCCAGCGCGCGCGGCAACGCATCGGCGCCGAACGCAACGCGTTCGCGCAGGCCGACGGGGGCTGTCTGGTGGTTGATGCCGAGAACCAGGAGGCTCATGGACGCGGGCTCATTCGTTCGTTCCGAGGGCTGCGCTAAGCTGCCGCGGGACCTCGCCTTCAGGCGCGGTCGCACATTCTACCGGCCCGCGCCCCCACGGAAGTTCCGATGCCGACACCCGCCTCGCCCCGCCTGTCCTTCCTCACGCTCGGCGCGAGCCTCCTGCTCGCGATCGCCGCGCCCGCCGGCGCCGCGCGCAAGGCCGACGCCGCGCCCGCGCTCGAGGGGACCCTGGCCGGTGAATTCGCGCTGCAGGCCGGCCAACTGGACGAGGCCTCGAAGTGGTACCTCGACGCGGCCCGCGCCACCGACGACGCCGGCCTGGCCGAGCGCGCCACCCGCATCGCGCTGCTGGCCAACGACGACAAGCGCGCCGAGGCGGCGCTGAAGCTGTGGCGCCAGCGCGCGCCGGACTCGCTGGCCATGCATGCCGCGCAGGCCACCCTGGCGCTCCGTCGCAACGATGCCTCCCAGGCGCGCCGCGAACTGGGCGTGCTGCTGTCCGACAAGGGCGACATCGGCTGGCGCCATGCGCTGCTGGCGCTGAGCAGCGGCGGCAAGGATCCGAAGCTGGCCGGCCGCCTGCTGGGCGAGATCGTGGACGATCGCCAGATCCCCGATCGCCTGCAGTCCTGGCTGGCCTTCGGCGGCCTGGCGCAGCGGCTGGAACAGCCCGCGCTGGCGGACCGGATCATCGACGAGGTCGTGAAGCGCTTCCCGGCCGAGCCGCGCGTCGCGCTGCTGCGCGCCAGCCAGCTGCGCGAATCGGGCAAGCCGGACGAATCGCGCAAGGTGCTCGCCACCATCGCCGCGACGGCCTACCAGAACGAAGAACTGCGCATGTCGATCGCCGCCGAGTACGACGCGCTCGGCGACAGCGCCGCGGCCGCCGGCGTGCTCGCGCGCGGGCCGCAGGACGATCGCAGCTACGGCCTGCGCGCCGCGTTGCTGTCGCGCGCGGACGACCAGGTCGCGCTCGCCGCGCTGTACGAAGAACTGAAGAAGGAATCGGCGAAGCCCGATCCCGAGCGTCGCCTGCTGCTGGGCCAGGTCGCCGAGTTGCTGAAGCGCAATGCCGAAGCGCTCGAATGGTATCGCAGCGTGCCGGGCGGGGAAGCGCGCTGGATCGCGCGCCTGCGCGCCGCCAACGTGCTGCACGAGCTCAAGCGCAACAACGAGGCGTACGACGCGCTGCGCCAGTTGCAGGGCGATGCGACGGCGGAGGAAGACACGCGCCGCGACGCGTACCTGCTCGAAGCCGAATTGCGCGGCAAGGACGGACAGGCCGCGCAGGAACTCGACGTCTACGCGCGCGGCCTGGCCGCGTATCCCGATGATCCGGCGCTGCTGTATTCGCGTGCACTGACGTGGGAACGCCGCGACGACATCCCGCGCGCGGAGGCGGATTTCCGCCGCATCCTGGTCAGCGATCCGGAAGACGTGAACGCGCTCAACGCGCTCGGCTACACGCTGGCCGATCGCACGACGCGTTACGCCGAGGCGCTTGAACTGATCGACCGCGCGCGCGCCGCCGAACCGGGCAACGCCGCCATCATCGACAGCTACGGCTGGGTGCTCTATCGCCTCGGCCGCAACGCCGAAGCGCTGTCCGAATTGCGCCGCGCCTTCGCCCTGCAGAAGGATCCGGAAATCGCCTCGCACCTCGGCGAAGTGCTGTGGGTGATGGGGCAGAAAGACGAGAGCCGGAAGTATTTCGATGAAGCGAAGAAGCTCGATCCGGAAAACCGCGCGTTGAAGCGCGCGCTCGAGAAGACGGGCGCATGACCATGCGTGCGATCGGGATTGCGATGCTGGCCATCGCGCTGGCGGGCTGCGCCACGCGTCCGGCTGCGCCGGCCTTGCCCGCCGTCGAAGGGACGGCGCAGGCCCACCAGGCGATGCGCGAAGCCGCGCTCGCGGCGGTGCCGGACTGGTCGATGACGGGCCGCGTGGCGGTCTCCAACGGCAAGGATGGCGGCAACGGCCGCATCGAATGGACGCAGCAGGGGCCGCGCTTCGACGTGTCGCTGAGCGCGCCGATCACCCGCCAGAGCTGGCGCGTGACGGGCGGCGACGGCGATGCGGTGCTTGAAGGCCTCGCCGGCGGCACACGCACCGGGCCCGACGCCGGCGCGCTGGTCCGCGACGCGACGCGCTGGGACATCCCGGTCGATGCGCTCGTGCGCTGGGTGCGCGGCCTGGGCGGCGCCGACGCCACGCTGGCCTACGGCGCGGATCGCCGATTGACGCGGATTTCGGAAGCCGGCTGGACGATTGACTACGCCAATTGGCGCATCGTCGACCGCGCCGGCATCGAACTGCCGGGCCGGGTGGAGGCCACCAAGGGCGACGCCCGCGTCCGCCTGGTGGTGGATGCCTGGACCGCCGACGCCTGGACGCAATGACCATGGACGCCGGGTGGACCGCCTGGCCGGCGCCGGCCAAGCTCAACCTGTTCCTGCACATCACCGGCCGCCGGCCGGACGGGTACCACGCGCTGCAGACCGTCTTCCGCCTGCTCGACTGGGGCGACGAAGTGCGGATCCGGGTGCGGGACGACGGGGTGATCCGGCGGGTCGGGGCCTCGGTGCCCGGCGTGGCGGAGACCGACGATCTGGCCATCCGCGCCGCCAACGCCCTGCAACGCGCATCCAATACGTCACTAGGTGCGGACATCTCCGTCGAAAAGCGCATTCCCGCCGGCGGCGGCTTCGGCGGCGGGTCGTCGGATGCCGCCACCGTGCTGCTCGCCCTCGACCGGCTGTGGAACCTCCATCTAGGCGTCGATCGCCTCGCCGCCCTCGGCCTGGCCCTCGGCGCCGACGTCCCCGTGTTCGTCCGCGGCGACAACGCCTGGGCCGAGGGCGTCGGCGAAATCCTCACGCCGATCGCCCTGCCGCCGGCGTGGTATGTCCTCGTCGATCCCGGCATCCACGTGCCGACCGCCGCGTTATTCCAAATCCCTGAATTGACGCGGGATTCCCCGGCAACGACAATGCGCGACTTCGTTTCGGGAGCAGTGCTCGGCAACGCGTTCGAGCCGGTGCTGCGCCGCCGCGAACCGGCCCTTCAGGCCGTGTTCGCAGCATTGGCGCAGATCGGCACACCGCGATTGACCGGCACGGGCAGTGGTTGCTTCGTCGAATTCGCCGACCGCGGATCCGCCGGAAAAGCGCTGGACCGCTTGCGCGAGGGAATGCCGCACCTCTCGGCCTGGTTGGCCGCGGGAGCGCAGGCGTCCCCGATGCGCGATGCACTCGACCGATAACGGAAGGGACGTCGCCAAGTGGCCTAAGGCACCGGGTTTTGATCCCGGCATTCGAAGGTTCGAATCCTTCCGTCCCTGCCAATCCCGCAACGGTCAGAGCGCAGCGGAGCCAACATGCAAGAAGATCGCAATTTGCTGGTGTTCACCGGCAACGCAAACCGCCCCCTCGCCGAGGCGGTGTGCAAGGAACTCGGCATCCGGCTCGGCAAGGCGCTGGTCAGCACCTTCTCCGATGGCGAGGTGCAGGTCGAGATCGAAGAAAACGTGCGCCGGCAGGAAGTGTTCGTCATCCAGCCGACGGGCGCGCCCAGCGCGGAAAACCTGGTGGAACTGCTGGTGCTGATCGACGCGCTCAAGCGCGCATCGGTGTCCAACGTGACCGCCGTGGTGCCGTACTTCGGGTATGCGCGCCAGGATCGTCGCCCGCGTTCTGCGCGCGTGCCGATCACGGCCAAGGTGGCCGCGAAGATGTTCTCGGCGGTCGGTGCCGATCGCGTCCTCACGGTGGACCTGCACGCGGACCAGATCCAGGGCTTCTTCGACATCCCGGTCGACAACGTGTACGCCTCGCCGCTGCTGCTCGCCGACATCTGGCGCGCGCACGGCACGGACAACCTGATCGTGGTGTCGCCGGACGTCGGCGGCGTGGTGCGCGCACGGGCCATCGCCAAGCGCCTCGACGACGCGGACCTGGCGATCATCGACAAGCGGCGTCCGCGTGCGAACGTGTCCACCGTGATGAACATCATCGGCGACGTGGAAGGCAGGATCTGCGTCCTCGTCGACGACATCGTGGACACCGCGGGCACCTTGTGCGCGGCGGCCGCGGCGCTGAAGGCGCAGGGCGCGATCAAGGTGGTCGCGTACTGCACGCACCCCGTGCTTTCGGGCCCGGCGATCGACAACTTGAACAAGTCGCAACTCGACGAGCTGGTGGTGACAGACACCATCCCGCTCTCGGCCGCGGCGAAGGGATGCAGCCGCATCCGCCAGCTCAGCGTCGCCGAGCTGCTGGCGGAAACGATCCGCCGCATCGCCTTCGGAGAATCCGTCAGTTCGCTGTACGTCGATTGATCGACGCAGTGCACTGGCACCATCGCTCACCTGGTCGCGGGTGAGCGGCATCCACCGCCGCGAGGCGGTTTCATTGCAACAAGAGTGAGTAAGCAATCATGGCAACCGAACACAAGATCTCGGCATCGAGCCGCAAGGACGAAGGCAAGGGTGCGAGCCGCCGCCTCCGTCGCGCAGCGTCGATCCCGGCCATCGTCTACGGCGGCAAGTCCGCCCCGCAGAGCATCCAGCTCGAGCACGAGAAGACCTGGCTCGCCAGCCAGAACGAGTGGTTCTACTCGTCCATCCTCGACCTCGACCTCGACGGCAAGGTGCAGAAGGTGCTGCTGCGTGACATGCAGCGCCATCCGTACAAGCAGATCATCATGCACCTGGACTTCCAGCGCGTTGACGAGAACCAGGCCATCCGCGTCTCGGTCCCGCTGCACTTCCTCAACGAAGAGAAGTCGCCCGCCGGCAAGGCCGCCGACGTCATCGTGCTGCACGAGCTCAACGACGTCGAAGTGACCTGCCTGCCGAAGGACCTGCCGGAGTTCATCGAAATCGACCTGTCCGCGCTGACGGTCGGCGACATCGTCCACCTGTCGGACCTCAAGCTGCCGAAGGGCGTCGAGCTCCCCGAGCTGAAGCTCGGCAAGGAACACGACGTGGCCATCGTCATCGCCAAGCACGGCACGGAAGACGTCGAAGAAGCGGTCGAAGCGCCTGCGGCCGAAGTGCCGGCGGCCAAGGTCGCCAAGAAGGACGAAGAGAAGAAGTAAGCCTTGCCTGGCTTGCGTCTCATCGTCGGTCTGGGCAATCCCGGACCCGAACACGCCCGGACCCGGCACAACGCCGGGTTCTGGTTCGTGGATGCGCTCGCCGAGAAACTCGGCGGGCGTTTCGGGCTGGAATCCAAGCTCTTCGGCGAGACGACGAAGGTGGAGATCGCGGGCCAGCCGGTGTGGCTGCTCAAGCCGGCCACCTTCATGAACCTCAGCGGCAAGTCGGTCACCGCCGCGTTGCGTTACTGGAAGATCGAGCCGGAAGAAGCGCTGCTCGCGCACGACGAACTGGACCTTGCGCCGGGCATCGCGCGCCTCAAGTTCGATGGCGGGCACGGCGGACAGAATGGCCTGCGCGACACGATGCGGCTGCTCGGCCACGGCCGGTTCCACCGGTTGCGGGTCGGCATCGGCCATCCCGGCCACAAGGACAAGGTCACGCCGTGGGTGCTGGGCAAGCCCGGGCGCGACGACGAAGCCAGCATCCTGCGCGCGATCGACGATGCGATGGACGTCATGCCGCTCGCGGTGTCGGGCGACATCAACGAGGCGACCAAGCGCCTCAACACGGCCAAGGCGTGATTGGCGATTGGTGATTGGTGATTCGGGCGCCCGAGTCACCAATCACGAATCACGAATCACGGATCCACCCCCATGGGCATCAAATGCGGCATCGTCGGCCTGCCCAACGTCGGCAAGTCGACCCTCTTCAACGCGCTGACCAAGGCGGGCATCGCGGCGGCCAACTTCCCGTTCTGCACGATCGAGCCCAACGTCGGCATCGTGCCCGTGCCGGATCCGCGCCTGAACGCGCTGAGCGACATCGTCAAGCCGCAGAAGGTGATCCCGACCGCGGTGGAATTCGTCGACATCGCGGGCCTGGTGGCCGGCGCGGCGAGCGGCGAGGGCCTGGGGAACAAGTTCCTGGCGCACATCCGCGAGGTCGATGCGATCACGCACGTGGTGCGCTGCTTCGAGAACGGGGACATCGTCCACGTGACGGGCAAGGTCGATCCGATCTCCGACATCGACACCATCGACACCGAACTGGCGCTGGCCGACCTGGATTCGGTCGAGAAGGCGCTCAACCGCGCCGAGCGCTCGGCCAAGACCGGGGACAAGGACGCCAAGATCCGCGCCGAGGTCCTGGGCCGCGTGCGCGCGGGCCTGGACGCCGGCAAGCCGGCGCGCGCGCTGGGCCTGTCCGACGACGACAAGGCCCAGGTCCGCGACCTGTTCCTGCTGACCCTCAAGCCGGTGATGTACGTGGCCAACGTGCTCGAGGACGGGTTCGAGAGCAACCACCACCTGGATGCCGTCCGCGCCCGCGCGGCGGGCGAGGGCGCCGAAGTGGTGCCGGTCTCGGCCGCCATCGAGGAAGAGCTCAGCCAGCTGGACGACGCCGACCGCGACACCTTCCTCCACGACCTGGGCCTGGACGAGCCGGGCCTGAACCGCGTGATCCGGGCCGCCTACAAGCTCCTGGGCCTGCAGACCTACTTCACCGCGGGCGTGAAGGAAGTCCGGGCCTGGACCGTGCGGGCCGGTTCCACCGCCCCGCAGGCCGCCGCGGTCATCCACACCGACTTCGAGAAGGGCTTCATCCGGGCCGAGACCATCGCGTACGACGACTTCCTGAAGTACCGCGGCGAATCCGGGGCCCGCGACGCCGGCCGCTTGCGCCTGGAAGGCAAGGAATACCGCGTGCAGGAAGGCGACGTCCTCCATTTCCGCTTCAACGTCTGAAGCCCCGCAAGAAAGATGTCAACGAATCGTTGACTTCCCGGCGTCGCGGCGCCAGAATTTCGGGCTCTTTTGGAGGGATACCCAAGCGGCCAACGGGGGCAGACTGTAAATCTGCTGGCTTACGCCTTCGGTGGTTCGAATCCACCTCCCTCCACCAGGATCGATTCAAGCCGGCGGCGTTACCAACCGACGGTGCAGGACCCAAGCAGTTTCACCGGTGCAAACCGGACGGCGCGGGAGTAGTTCAATGGTAGAACTTCAGCCTTCCAAGCTGATTGTGCGGGTTCGATTCCCGTCTCCCGCTCCATTGAACGTCGCGACGCAGATTGCTTGAAAGAAGTTCCGCTCACGTAGCTCAGTCGGTAGAGCACCTCCTTGGTAAGGAGGAGGTCGAAGGTTCGATTCCTTTCGTGAGCACCACATCAGCTGTAACCGCACCACCGAAACGCCAACCACTGCAACCCATCGAGAAGAGCCATGGCAAAGGGTAAGTTCGAGCGCACCAAGCCCCACGTGAACGTGGGCACGATCGGCCACGTCGACCACGGCAAGACGACGCTGACGGCGGCGTTGACGAAGGTGGGCGCGGAGCGTTTCGGCGGCGAGTTCAAGGCCTATGACGCGATTGACGCTGCGCCGGAAGAGAAGGCGCGCGGCATCACGATCTCGACGGCGCACGTGGAATACGAATCGGCCAACCGCCATTACGCGCACGTGGATTGCCCGGGACACGCGGACTACGTCAAGAACATGATCACGGGTGCGGCGCAGATGGACGGCGCGATCCTGGTGTGTTCGGCGGCCGACGGCCCGATGCCGCAGACGCGCGAGCACATCCTGCTGTCGCGCCAGGTGGGCGTGCCGTACATCGTGGTCTTCCTGAACAAGGCGGACATGGTGGACGACGCCGAGCTGCTGGAGCTCGTCGAGATGGAAGTGCGCGAGCTGCTGACCAAGTACGAATTCCCGGGCGACGACACCCCGATCATCAAGGGTTCGGCGCGCCTGGCGCTGGAAGGCGACCAGTCGGAGATCGGCGTGCCGTCGATCCTGAAGCTGGTGGACGCGCTGGACTCGTTCATCCCGCAGCCGGAGCGCGCGATCGACAAGCCGTTCCTGATGCCGGTGGAAGACGTGTTCTCGATCTCGGGCCGCGGCACGGTGGTGACGGGCCGCATCGAGCGCGGCGTGATCAAGGTGGGCGACGAAATCGAAATCGTCGGCATCCGTCCGACGCAGAAGACGATCGTCACGGGCGTGGAAATGTTCCGCAAGCTGCTGGACCAGGGCCAGGCGGGCGACAACGCGGGCCTGCTGCTGCGCGGCACCAAGCGTGACGACGTGGAGCGTGGCCAGGTGCTGGCCAAGCCGGGTTCGATCACCCCGCACACCACGTTCGAAGCCGAGGTGTACGTGCTGTCGAAGGACGAAGGCGGCCGCCACACGCCGTTCTTCAAGGGCTACCGCCCGCAGTTCTACTTCCGCACGACCGACATCACGGGCGCCGTGACCCTGCCGGAAGGCGTGGAAATGGTCATGCCGGGCGACAACATCAAGATGGTGGTCGAGCTGATCCACCCCATCGCGATGGACGACGGCCTGCGCTTCGCGATCCGCGAAGGCGGCCGCACGGTCGGCGCCGGCGTGGTGGCGAAGATCCTGAAGTAAGCAAACGACGGACCGTCGGCGCGGGCTTCCGCGCCGCCGGAACGGAATGAAAACGGCGTGGCGGCGCGAGCCGCCGTTGCCTTTTTCGGAAGAGACACAACTTGTACGCCAGTAGCTCAATTGGCAGAGCAGCGGTCTCCAAAACCGCAGGTTGGGGGTTCGAGTCCCTCCTGGCGTGCCACTTCGAACGCGGCCTCCGCGTGATCGGGAACGGATGAACAGCAAGGTCGAACAACCCAAGTCCGCCTCCTCGGGCGACATGATGATGATCGCGCTGGCGATCCTGATCGCCGCTGCGGGCGTGTTCGCCTTCTACTGGTTCCAGGACTGGCCGTCGTGGGCGCGCACGTTGTCGGTGATCGGCGGCCTGCTCGTCGGCGCCGGTGTGTTCATGTTGTCGGCGAAGGGCGCGCAGACGCGCGAATACCTCGCCGAGTCGCGGTTCGAATTGCGCAAGGTCGTCTGGCCGTCCCGCCAGGAAGCAGGTCGCGCCACGGGCCTGATCATCATCGCGGTGACCCTCATCAGCCTGCTCATCGCCGGCTTCGACGTGGTCATCCAGTGGGGCGTGAAAGCGCTCCTCGGCACCTGAGGCGGAAGATGGAAGAGAGCACCAACATCGACAAGCGCTGGTACGTGGTGCACGCCTATTCCGGCTTCGAGAAGTCGGTGGCGCAGGCGCTGCGCGACCGCATCACGCGCATGGAAATGCAGGACCGTTTCGGCGACGTGCTCGTGCCGACGGAAGAAGTCGTGGAAATGCGCTCCGGCCAGAAGCGCCGTTCCGAGCGCAAGTTCTTCCCGGGCTACGTGCTCGTGCAGATCGCCACGCATGACGAAGGCGGCATCCCGCGCATGGACAGCGAAAGCTGGCACCTGGTGAAGGAGACGCCGAAGGTGATGGGCTTCATCGGCGGCACCGCCGATCGTCCGCTTCCCATCAAGGACGAAGAGGCCGCGGCCATCCTCGACCGCGTGCAGGAAGGCGTCGAGAAGCCGAAGCCGAAGGTGTTGTTCGAAGCGGGCGAGATGGTGCGCGTCACCGATGGCCCGTTCAACGACTTCAACGGCGTCGTGGAAGAAGTCAATTACGAGAAGAGCCGCCTGCGCGTCGCAGTGCTGATCTTCGGCCGGTCCACCCCGGTGGAACTGGAATTCGGCCAGGTCGAGAAGGCCTGATCAAAGAGATTCGCTAGGGCGAGTGGTTCGCCCCGGCAGTAACGCGAGGAGCCGAGGTGCCGCAAGGCACGCAGGCGTCTGAACTCGCAGGAGCAAGCAAATGGCTAAGAAAGTCGTCGGTTACATCAAGCTGCAGGTCAAGGCCGGCCAGGCCAACCCGTCGCCGCCCGTGGGCCCCGCCCTCGGCCAGCGCGGCCTGAACATCATGGAATTCTGCAAGGCGTTCAATGCCGCCACGCAGAAGCTGGAACCGGGTCTCCCGATTCCGGTGGTCATCACCGCGTACTCGGACCGCACCTTCACCTTCATCACGAAGACGCCGCCGGCGTCGATCCTGCTGAAGAAGGCTGCGGGCATCCAGTCCGGTTCGAAGCGCCCGAACACCGAGAAGGTGGGCAAGGTCACGCGCAAGCAGGTCGAGGAAATCGCGAAGGCGAAGGAACCCGACCTGACGGCTGCCGACCTGGAAGCCGCGGTGCGCACGATTGCGGGCTCCGCCCGTTCCATGGGTCTGGTGGTGGAGGGCTAAGTCATGGCGATGAACAAGCGACAGAAAGCAATCAAGGCGGCCGTCGAGCCGGGCAAGGCTTACGCGATCGACGAAGCCCTGAAGATCCTCCAGAACGGCACGAAGGCGAAGTTCGTCGAAGCGATCGACGTCGCCGTCCGCCTGGGCGTGGACGCGAAGAAGTCCGACCAGCAGGTGCGCGGTTCCACCGTGCTGCCGGCCGGTACCGGCAAGTCGGTCCGCGTGGCGGTGTTCGCCCCGGCCGGCGCCAAGGCTGACGAAGCGCGCGCCGCGGGCGCCGAAGCCGTCGGCATGGACGACCTCGCCGAGGCCATGCAGGCCGGCGACCTCAACTACGACGTCGTCATCGCGACGCCGGATGCGATGCGCGTGGTCGGCAAGCTCGGCCAGGTGCTCGGTCCGCGCGGCCTGATGCCGAACCCGAAGGTCGGCACCGTTTCGCCGAACCCGGCCGAAGCCGTCAAGAACGCCAAGGCGGGCCAGGTGCGTTACCGCACCGACAAGGCCGGCATCATCCACTGCACGATCGGCAAGGCCTCCTTCGAAGCCGCTGCGCTGAAGGGCAACCTCACCGCGCTGCTGCTCGACCTGATCAAGGCCAAGCCGTCGACCGCGAAGGGCCAGTACCTGCAGAAGATCTCGCTCAGCTCGACCATGGGCCCGGGCGTGACGATCGACCAGTCGAGCCTGACGCTGAAGTAATGCGATACGCATCCGGGCGACCGGATGCGGCAACAACGTTTGAGGGCATCGCGCGGGCTTTACGCCTTCGCGACGCCGTCAAAGACCGCAGGTGCGGTCCGCGCGCAACGACGACGGGCAGGAAGCTCGGTACGGCATGGAGTCGTCGTCGGCGAAGGCGGGATCGTTTAATCCAGCTCGCAAGAGCCGGGCCTGCGCAGATGGTGCCGCCCCCTCTGGAAGTTTCCGGGAAGGGCCACCACCGGGACGCGCGAGCGTCCCCGGCGCCAGGACGGCGCCGCCCAAGGACCGCAAACGGCAGGAGCCGGGCGCGGAGTTCATTAGGAGGAGTGCAATGGCTCTCAATCTGTCCCAGAAGCAGGAAGTCGTCGCCGAACTGGCCGACGTGGCCGCGAAGGCCCACTCCCTGGTTGCAGCCGAGTACGCAGGCATCACCGTGTCGCAGATGACCGCGATGCGGAAGAAGGCCCGCGAATCCGGCGTGTACTTGAAAGTCGTCAAGAACACGCTGGCGTCGCGCGCCGTCGAAGGCACCGAGTTCGAAGTCGTCAAGGATTCGCTGACCGGGCCGCTGCTGTACGCGTTCTCGACCGAGGAACCCGGCGCTGCCGGTCGCCTCATCAAGGAGTTCGCCAAGGGTAACGACAAGCTCAAGGCCCGCGTCGTCGCATGGGAAGGCAAGCTGCTTCCCGCCGCGCACGTCGAGGTCCTGGCGTCGCTGCCGACGCGTGACCAGGCGTTGGCCATGCTGGCCCGCGTCCTCGCCGAACCCGCCGCGATGTTCGCCCGTGCCGTCAAGGCCGTGGCCGACAAGCAGGGCGGTGGCGAAGCGGTCCCCGCGGAGGCCCAGGCCGAGGCCTGAGTCCAGACAACCGGTTTCGTATCCAACAACTTTCAATATCCAGAGGTAATCACCATGTCCCTTTCCAACGAGCAGATCGTTGACGCCATCGCCGCCAAGTCGCTGATGGAAGTGATGGAGCTGGTCAAGGCCATCGAAGAGAAGTTCGGCGTTTCCGCCGCCGCCCCGGTCATGGCCGCTGCCGGCCCGGCCGCTGCTGCTGCCCCGGTCGAAGAGCAGACCGAGTTCACGGTCGTCCTGAAGGCCACCGGCGAGAAGAAGGTCGAAGTCATCAAGGCCGTCCGCGCCATCACCGGCCTCGGCCTGAAGGAAGCGAAGGACCTCGTCGAAGGCGCCCCGCAGACCGTCAAGGAAGCCGTGTCGAAGGAAGACTCCGAGAAGTTCAAGAAGGAACTCGAGGCCGCTGGCGCGACCGTCGAAGTCAAGTAATCGAAATTGCGTCGCCAGTGACATCGGCGACCACGAAGGCTGGGGACGAAAGTCCCCGGCCTTTGGCCGTTCCAAGGTAATCGTGTGTTGAACGCTTCAGCTTGACCGAAGCGATGCGTCACCCAAGAGACCGAGTTGACAGTCGGAAGTAGCGGGAGAAGGCGTGCTGGTGCCGGCAATACCAGCGACTTCCCACTGGCAATTTGACGTTCCCCCCGGCCCCGCCACCGTGCGCGGCCGCAGCTACGAGAGGCGACAGCCCCATGTCCATGACCACAGCGTCCACGACGAATTACTCGTTCACCGAGAAGAAGCGCATCCGCAAGGATTTCGGCAAGCGCCGTTCGATCCTCGAGGTGCCGTTCCTGCTCGCGATCCAGGTCGACTCCTACCGCGAGTTCCTCCAGGAGAAGGGCGATCCCTCCAAGCGCGACGACAAGGGCCTGCACGCCGCCCTGAAGTCGGTCTTCCCGATCACCAGCTACAGCGGCAACGCCGCGCTTGAATACGTCAACTACCGGCTCGACACGCCGATGTTCGACGAGCGCGAATGCCGCAACCGTGGCCTGTCCTACGGCGCGCCGCTGCGCGTGACCGTGCGCCTGGTGATCTACGACCGCGAATCGTCGGTCAAGGCCATCAAGTACGTGAAGGAGCAGGAGGTCTACATGGGCGAGATCCCGCTCATGACCGAGAACGGCACCTTCATCGTCAACGGCACCGAGCGCGTCATCGTCTCGCAGCTGCATCGTTCGCCGGGCGTGTTCTTCGACCACGACCGTGGCAAGACGCACAGCTCGGGCAAGCTGCTGTACTCCGCGCGCATCATTCCCTACCGCGGCTCGTGGCTCGACTTCGAGTTCGACCCCAAGGACGCGCTGTTCACCCGCATCGACCGCCGCCGCAAGCTGCCGGTCTCCGTGCTGCTGCGCGCGCTCGGCTACAACAACGAAGAAATGCTCCGCGCGTTCTTCGAGATCAACACGTTCCACATCGAACCCGAAGGCGTGCAGCTGGAGTTGGTGCCCGAGCGCCTGCGCGGCGAAACGCTGGAGTTCGACCTCGCCGACGGCGACCGCGTCATCGTCGAAGCCGGCAAGCGCATCACCGCGCGCCACGTCAAGCAGCTCGAGCAGTCCGGCATCGCCGCGCTGGCCGTGCCGGACGCGTACGTGGTCGGCCGCATCCTGGCGCACGACGTCGTCGACGCGAAGACCGGCGAACTGCTGGCCATCGCCAACGACGAGATCAACGAAGAGCACCTGGCGAAGTTCCGCAAGGCGGGCATCGATTCGGTCGGCACCATCTGGGTCAACGACCTGGACCGCGGCCCGTACCTGTCGAACACCCTGCGCATCGACGGCACCAAGACCAAGCTCGAAGCGCTGGTCGAGATCTACCGCATGATGCGTCCGGGCGAGCCGCCCACCAAGGACGCCGCGGAAAACCTCTTCCACAACCTGTTCTTCACCTTCGAGCGCTACGACGTCTCCGCCGTCGGCCGCATGAAGTTCAACCGCCGCATCGGTCGCAAGGAAGTGACGGGTCCGTCCGTCCTCTACGATCGCAAGTACTTCGGCGACTACAAGAACGGCAAGGACGAAGAAGCGCAGCGCCTCGTCTCGACGATGGGCGATACGTCCGACATCCTCGACGTGATCCGCGTGCTCACCGAGATCCGCAACGGCCGTGGCGTAGTGGACGACATCGACCACCTGGGCAACCGTCGCGTGCGTTCGGTCGGCGAAATGGCCGAGAACGTGTTCCGCGTGGGCCTGGTCCGCGTCGAGCGCGCGGTCAAGGAACGCCTGTCGATGGCCGAGTCCGAAGGCCTGACGCCGCAGGAACTGATCAACGCCAAGCCGGTGGCCGCCGCGATCAAGGAGTTCTTCGGCTCCTCGCAGCTCTCGCAGTTCATGGACCAGAACAACCCGCTGTCGGAAGTGACGCACAAGCGTCGCGTCTCCGCGCTGGGCCCGGGTGGCCTGACGCGCGAACGCGCGGGCTTCGAAGTGCGCGACGTGCATCCCACGCACTACGGTCGCGTGTGCACGATCGAAACGCCGGAAGGCCCGAACATCGGCCTGATCAACTCGCTCGCCGTGTTCGCGCGCACCAACCGCTACGGCTTCCTCGAGACGCCGTACCGCAAGGTCGTCAACGGCAAGGTGACCGACGACGTCGAGTTCCTCTCGGCGATCGAAGAGAACGAGTACGTCATCGCGCAGGCCAACGCGCCGACCGACGACAAGGGCACGATCACCTCGCAGTTCGTCGCGTGCCGTTACCAGGGTGAGTCGCTGCTCAAGCCGCCGAGCGAGATCCACTTCATGGACGTCTCGCCGATGCAGACCGTGTCGGTCGCGGCGGCCCTCGTGCCGTTCCTCGAGCACGACGACGCCAACCGCGCGCTGATGGGCGCGAACATGCAGCGCCAGGCCGTGCCGACGCTGAAGTCGCAGAAGCCGCTCGTGGGCACCGGCATCGAGCGGGCGGTTGCGCGCGACTCGGGCGTGACGGTGAACGCGCGCCGCGGTGGCCTGATCGAGCAGATCGACGCCGGCCGCATCGTGGTGAAGGTCAACGAGAACGAGATCGTCGGCGAGACCGATGCCGGCGTCGACATCTACACGCTGATCAAGTACACGCGCTCCAACCAGAACACCTGCATCAACCAGACCCCGCTCGTGAACGTGGGCGACCGCGTGGCCCGCGGCGACGTGCTGGCCGACGGTCCCTCGACCGACATCGGCGAGCTCGCGCTCGGCCAGAACATGCTGGTCGCGTTCATGCCGTGGAACGGCTACAACTTCGAAGACTCCATCCTGCTCTCCGAGCGCGTGGTGGAAGAGGATCGCTACACGACGATCCACATCGAAGAGCTGACCTGCGTCGCGCGCGACACGAAGCTGGGCCCGGAAGAAATCTCCGCCGACATCCCGAATGTCTCCGAGCAGGCGCTCAACCGCCTCGACGAGTCGGGCGTGGTGTACATCGGTGCGGAAGTCCGCGCCGGCGACATCATGGTCGGCAAGGTCACGCCGAAGGGCGAATCGCAGCTGACGCCGGAAGAGAAGCTCCTCCGCGCGATCTTCGGCGAGAAGGCTTCGGACGTGAAGGACAGCTCGCTCCGCGTTCCGCCGGGCATGGACGGCACCGTCATCGACGTGCAGGTCTTCACCCGCGACGGCATCGAGAAGGACAAGCGCGCGCGCCAGATCGAGGAATCCGAGATCCGTCGCGTCAAGAAGGACTTCGACGACCAGTTCCGCATCCTCGAGGGCGCCATCTACGCGCGCCTGCGTTCGCAGCTCCTGGGCAAGGTCGCCAACGGCGGCCCCAACCTGAAGAAGGGCGACGTGATCAGCGCGGAATACATGGACAGCCTGAAGAAGGCCGAGTGGTTCCAGCTGCGCATGAAGGACGATGACGCCAACGACGCCATCGAACGCGCGTCGAAGCAGATCGATGCGCACGAGAAGGAATTCGAGCGTCGCTTCGCCGACAAGCGCGGCAAGATCACCCAGGGCGACGACCTCGCCCCGGGCGTGCTCAAGATGGTGAAGGTGTTCCTCGCGGTGAAGCGCCGCATCCAGCCGGGCGACAAGATGGCCGGCCGCCACGGCAACAAGGGTGTGGTGTCGACGATCGTCCCGGTCGAAGACATGCCGTACTCCGCCGATGGCCAGACCGTCGACATCGTGCTCAACCCGCTGGGCGTGCCGAGCCGAATGAACATCGGCCAGATCCTCGAGACGCACCTGGGCTGGGCCGCCAAGGGCCTGGGCCAGAAGATCGACCGCATGCTCAAGGCACAGGCGGCGATCGCGGACCTGCGCACGTTCCTGGACCAGATCTACAACCACGACAACGAAGTCAACGGCCAGCGCGTGGATCTCACGCAGTTCACCGACGCGGAACTCCTGCGCCTGGCGAACAACCTGACCGACGGCGTGCCGATGGCCACGCCGGTGTTCGACGGCGCGGCCGAGACCGAGATCAAGCGCATGCTCGAACTCGCCGACCTGCCGCTGAGCGGCCAGACGATGCTGCACGACGGCCGCACGGGCGAAGCGTTCGAGCGTCCGGTCACCATCGGCTACATGCACATGCTGAAGCTCAACCACCTGGTCGACGACAAGATGCACGCGCGTTCGACCGGTCCGTACTCGCTCGTCACCCAGCAGCCGCTGGGCGGCAAGGCGCAGTTCGGCGGCCAGCGCTTCGGCGAAATGGAAGTCTGGGCGCTGGAAGCCTACGGCGCGGCCTACACCCTGCAGGAAATGCTGACGGTGAAGTCCGACGACGTGCAGGGCCGCAACCAGATGTACAAGAACATCGTCGACGGCGAACACGAGATGGTCGCGGGGATGCCGGAGTCCTTCAATGTGTTGGTGAAGGAGATCCGCTCCCTCGCCATCAACATGGAACTCGAAGAAACCCGCTAAGCCGCCGCCGCCGATCAGGAGACACCCATGAAAGACTTGCTCAATCTGTTCAACCAGCAGCGGCCCATGCCCGACTTCGACGCGATCAAGATCGCGTTGGCGTCGCCGGACCTCATCCGCTCGTGGTCCTACGGCGAAGTGAAGAAGCCGGAGACCATCAACTACCGCACGTTCAAGCCGGAACGCGATGGCCTGTTCTGCGCCGCGATCTTCGGTCCGATCAAGGACTACGAGTGCCTGTGCGGCAAGTACAAGCGCATGAAGCACCGCGGCGTGGTCTGCGAGAAGTGCGGCACGGAAGTGACGCTGGCCAAGGTGCGCCGCGAGCGCATGGGCCACATCGACCTGGCCTCGCCCGTCGCGCACATCTGGTTCCTGAAGTCGCTCCCGTCGCGCATCGGTTTGATGCTCGACATGACGCTGCGCGACATCGAACGCATCCTGTACTTCGAAGCGTACGTCGTGACCGAGCCGGGCCTGACCCCGCTCGAGCGCGGCAACCTGCTGACCGAAGAACAGTTCATGCAGGCGCGCCAGGAACACGGCGATGACTTCGACGCCGCGATGGGCGCCGAGGCCGTGTACGAGCTGCTGCGCACGATCGACCTGCAGTCGGAGATGCTCCGCCTGAAGGAAGAGATCGCCGCGACCAACTCCGAGACCAAGCTCAAGCGCCTCACCAAGCGCATCAAGCTGATCGAGGCGTTCCTCGACTCCGGCAACCGCCCGGAGTGGATGGTCATGACCGTGCTGCCGGTGCTGCCGCCGGACCTGCGTCCGCTGGTGCCGCTGGATGGCGGCCGCTTCGCGACGTCGGACCTCAACGACCTGTACCGCCGCGTCATCAACCGCAACAATCGCCTCAAGCGCCTGCTCGAGCTCAATGCGCCGGACATCATCGTGCGCAACGAGAAGCGCATGCTGCAGGAGTCGGTCGACGCCCTGATGGACAACGGCCGTCGCGGCCGCGCCATCACCGGTACCAACAAGCGCCCGCTCAAGTCGCTCGCCGACATGATCAAGGGCAAGCAGGGTCGCTTCCGCCAGAACCTGCTCGGCAAGCGCGTCGACTACTCGGGCCGTTCGGTCATCGTGGTCGGCCCGACGCTGCGCCTGCACGAGTGCGGCCTGCCGAAGAAGATGGCGCTGGAGCTCTTCAAGCCCTTCATCTTTGCCAAGCTGCAGCGCCGTGGCCTCGCCACGACGATCAAGGCCGCCAAGAAGCTGGTCGAGCGCGAAGAAGCGGAAGTGTGGGACATCCTCGAGGAAGTGATCCGCGAGCACCCGGTCCTGCTCAACCGCGCGCCGACGCTGCACCGCTTGGGCATCCAGGCGTTCGAGCCGGTGCTGATCGAAGGCAAGGCGATCCAGCTGCATCCGCTGGTCTGCACCGCGTTCAACGCCGACTTCGACGGCGACCAGATGGCCGTGCACGTCCCGCTGTCGCTGGAAGCGCAGCTGGAAGCGCGCGCGCTGATGATGGCGTCGAACAACATCCTGTCGCCCGCCAACGGCGAGCCGATCATCGTGCCGTCGCAGGACGTCGTGCTCGGCCTGTACTACATGACCCGCGCCCTCGAGAACAAGAAGGGTGAAGGCATGGCGTTCGCGAACGTCGCCGAGGTCAAGCGCGCGTACGACAACCGCGTCGTCGAGATCCACGCCAAGGTCAAGGTGCGCATCACGGAAACCGTGGTCGCCGAAGACGGCTCGCGCTCGAAGAAGACCTCGATCGTCGACACGACGGTCGGTCGTTCGCTGCTGCAGGAAATCCTGCCGGAAGGCCTGCCGTACCAGCTGGCCAACACCGAGCTGACGAAGAAGAACATCTCGCGCCTGATCAACTCCTGCTACCGCATGCTCGGCCTGAAGGACACGGTCGTGTTCGCCGACAAGCTGATGTACACCGGCTTCGCGTACGCCACGCGCGCCGGCGTTTCGATCGGCATCGACGACATGATCATCCCGGGCGAGAAGAAGGGCATCCTGGACGAGGCGGAAGCCGAGGTCCTGGAAATCCAGCAGCAGTACCAGTCGGGCCTGGTCACCGCGGGCGAGCGCTACAACAAGGTCGTCGACATCTGGTCGCGCACGAACGAGCGCGTGGCCAAGGCGATGATGGACGCGATCGGCACCGACACCGTGCTCAACGCCAAGGGCGAGCGCGTTCCGCAGAAGTCCATGAACTCGATCTACATCATGGCCGACTCCGGTGCGCGTGGTTCGCAGGCGCAGATCCGCCAGCTGGCCGGCATGCGTGGCCTGATGGCCAAGCCGGACGGCTCGATCATCGAGACGCCGATCACCGCGAACTTCCGCGAAGGCCTCAACGTCCTCCAGTACTTCATCTCGACCCACGGCGCCCGAAAGGGTCTCGCGGATACCGCGCTGAAGACGGCGAACTCGGGTTACCTGACCCGTCGCCTCGTGGACGTCGCGCAGGACGTGGTCATCACCGAGACCGATTGCGGCACGTTCGACGGCCTCACCATGACGCCGATCGTCGAAGGCGGCGATGTCGTCGAGCCGCTGCGCGACCGCGTGCTGGGCCGCATCGTGGCCGAAGACGTGTTCCTGCCGGGCAACGACGAAGATCCCTTCGTCGAGCGCAACACGCTGCTCGACGAGGCGTGGGTGCAGAAGATCGAGGACGCCAGCGTCCAGTCGATCAAGGTGCGCTCCACGATCACCTGCCAGAGCCCGTTCGGCGTGTGCTCGCATTGCTACGGTCGCGACCTGGGCCGCGGCCACCTGGTCAACCACGGCGAAGCGGTCGGCGTCGTCGCCGCGCAGTCGATCGGCGAGCCGGGCACGCAGCTCACCATGCGTACGTTCCACATCGGTGGTGCGGCGTCGCGTGCGGCGGCGATCGACAACGTGACGGTCAAGACGACCGGTACGGTGAAGTTCAACAACCTCAAGCACGTCGACCACGCTGCCGGTCACCTCGTCGCGGTCTCGCGTTCGGGTGAACTGTCGGTGCTCGACCTGCACGGCCGCGAGCGCGAGCGCTACAAGCTCCCGTACGGCGCCACCGTGCTGGTCAAGGACGGCGCGAGCATCAAGGCCGGCCAGACCGTGGCCAGCTGGGATCCGCATAACCACCCGATCGTGTCGGAAGTGGCCGGTTTCATGCGCTTCATCGACTTCATCGACGGCGTCACCGTCATCGAGAAGACCGACGAGCTCACCGGCTTGGCGTCGCGCGAAATCACCGATCCGAAGCGTCGGGGCACGCAGGGCAAGGACCTCCGCCCGATCGTGCGCATCGTCGACAAGAACGGCAAGGACCTCTCCATCCCGGGCACCGACCTGCCGGCGCAGTACCTGCTGCCGCCGCGCTCGATCGTGAACCTGCAGGACGGCGCGCCGGTCGGCGTGGGCGACGTGGTCGCCAAGATCCCGCAGGAAGCGTCGAAGACCCGCGACATCACCGGTGGTCTGCCGCGCGTGGCCGACCTGTTCGAAGCGCGCAAGCCGAAGGATCCGGCGGTCCTCGCCGAGGTCTCGGGCATCGTCAGCTTCGGCAAGGACACCAAGGGCAAGCAGCGCCTGATCATCAAGCAGGCCGACGGCAGCGAGCACGAAGAGCTGATCCCGAAGTACCGCCAGATCATCGTGTTCGAAGGCGAGCACGTGGAGAAGGGCGAGACCGTGGTGGACGGCGAACCGAGCCCGCAGGACATCCTGCGCCTGCTCGGCGTGGAGCCGCTGGCGGTCTACCTGACCAAGGAAATCCAGGACGTCTACCGCCTGCAGGGCGTCAAGATCAACGACAAGCACATCGAAGTGATCGTCCGCCAGATGCTGCGCAAGGTCGAAGTGCTCGACGCCGGGGACACCAAGTTCCTGCACGGCGAGCAGGTCGAGCGCCAGCGCATGATCGAAGCGAACGCCGCGGCGGTTGCGAAGAACGAGATCCCGTCCAAGTACGACCCGGTGCTGCTGGGCATCACCAAGGCCTCGCTGGCCACCGAGTCGTTCATCTCGGCGGCTTCGTTCCAGGAGACCACCCGCGTGCTGACCGAGGCTGCCGTCCGCGGCACCCGCGACGGCCTGCGCGGCCTGAAGGAAAACGTGATCGTGGGTCGTTTGATCCCCGCGGGCACGGGCCTGGCCTACCACAGCGCACGCCGCCGCAACGCCTCGGGCCTCACCGAGTCGGAGATGGAGGCACTGTCGGGTTCGGTCGTCACCGAATCGGCGCCGGAAGCGGCGGTCGATGCGGGCGAGGAGTCCGGCAACAGCTAAACTGTTCGGCGCGACGGCCCACGGGCCGTCCCAGACCACGAAATGAGGCGCAGGGAGCGCCTCGTCTTCGGCCCAGGACGGGCGGGAACCATGAAGGGCAGGGCGGCCTCGCGAATTCGGCCGCCCCGCCGCTTCTCAATACCTGGCTCGCGTTGACGCATTTCGTCGGCGCGGGCTATACTTTTCCGTCTAAGCAGGCCGGATCCGGCCTGCTTCGTTTTCACGCTGGACCGCAGGTCCGCCCAAAAGAGTCCCTCGATGGCAACGATCAACCAGCTGGTGCGCAAGCCGCGCAGCCCGGAAACCTACAAGAGCACTTCGCCTGCCCTGGCGAACTGCCCGCAGCGCCGTGGCGTCTGCACCCGCGTCTACACGACCACCCCGAAGAAGCCGAACTCGGCCCTCCGCAAGGTCGCGAAGGTGCGCCTCACCAACGGTTACGAGGTCATCTCGTACATCGGCGGCGAAGGCCACAACCTGCAGGAACACTCGGTGGTCCTGATCCGCGGCGGTCGCGTCAAGGACCTCCCGGGCGTCCGCTACCACACCGTGCGTGGTTCGCTCGACGCCGCCGGCGTCACCAAGCGTCGCCAGAGCCGCTCCAAGTACGGCGCCAAGCGCCCGAAGTCCTGATCCAGGGGATATAGAACATGTCGCGTAAAGGTTCCACTCCGCAGCGCACCGTCCTGCCCGACCCGAAGCACGGGAGCGAGACGATCGCCCGCTTCATCAACATGGTCATGCAGAGCGGCAAGAAGTCGGTCGCCGAAAAGATCGTGTACGGCGCGATGGACGTCATCACCGAGAAGAACGCCAACGCCATCGAACTCGTCGAGAAGGCGCTGGGCAACGTGTCTCCGTCGGTCGAGGTGAAGTCCCGTCGCGTCGGCGGTGCCACGTACCAGGTTCCCGTCGAAGTCCGCTCGTCGCGCCGCATGGCGCTGGCGATGCGCTGGCTGATCGAATCCGCCCGCAAGCGCGGCGAGAACAGCATGCCGCGCAAGCTCGCCGGCGAGCTGCTCGACGCCTCCGAGAACCGCGGCGGCGCGATCAAGAAGCGCGAAGAAACGCACCGCATGGCGGAAGCGAACAAGGCGTTCGCGCACTACCGCTGGTAAGACCTGCGAACCCGCGCTGACGCCGGGTTCGCCGCGGCCCTGATGCCGCACTCGCCCGAGCCGCCGCAAGGCGGCTTCGGCCTTCCGGACATTGCGTCCGACCTAAGATCAAACGAGAGACAGCCGTGGCTCGCACCACTCCCATCGAGCGTTACCGCAATTTCGGCATCATGGCGCACATCGACGCCGGCAAGACCACGACGACCGAACGCATCCTGTTCTACACCGGCGTCAACCACAAGATCGGCGAAGTGCACGAAGGTGCCGCGACGATGGACTGGATGGAGCAGGAGCAGGAGCGCGGCATCACGATCACGTCGGCCGCGACGACCGCGTTCTGGAAGGGCATGGACATGTCCCTGCCGGAATACCGCTTCAACATCATCGACACCCCCGGGCACGTCGACTTCACGATCGAAGTCGAGCGTTCGCTGCGCGTGCTCGACGGCGCGGTGTTCGTGCTGTGCGCGGTCGGTGGCGTGCAGCCGCAGTCCGAGACCGTGTGGCGCCAGGCCAACAAGTACAACGTGCCGCGCCTTGCGTTCGTCAACAAGATGGACCGCACCGGCGCCAACTTCTCGAAGGTCGTCGAACAGCTGAAGTCGCGCCTGGGTGCCTACCCGGTGCCGCTGCAGGTGCCGATCGGCGCCGAGGAAGGCTTCGAAGGCGTGATCGACCTCATCAAGATGAAGTCGATCGTGTGGGACATGGAATCCAAGGGCACCAAGTTCGAGTACGCCGACATCCCGGCGCACCTGCTCGACGAGTGCACGACCGCGCGCGCGTTCATGGTCGAGGCCGCCGCCGAGGCGTCCGAAGAGCTGATGGACAAGTACCTCAACGACGGCGAGCTTTCGGAAGAAGAGATCATCTTCGGCATCCGCGAGCGCACGCTGAAGTGCGAGATCATCCCGGCGCTGTGCGGCACCGCGTTCAAGAACAAGGGCGTGCAGGCGATGCTCGACGCGGTCATCCGCTTCCTGCCGTCGCCGACCGATCGCCCGCCGGTCGCCGGCATCGACGAAAACGACAAGGAAGACAGCCGCAAGGCGCTGGATTCCGAGCCGTTCTCCGCGCTCGCCTTCAAGATCATGACCGACCCGTTCGTGGGTTCGCTCACGTTCTTCCGCGTCTATTCCGGCACGCTCAACTCCGGCGACCAGGTGTACAACCCGGTCAAGTCGAAGAAGGAACGCGTGGGCCGCATCCTGCAGATGCACGCCAACAACCGTGACGAGATCAAGGAAGTGCGCGCGGGCGACATCGCCGCGGCCGTCGGCCTGAAGGACGTCACCACCGGCGACACGCTGTGCGCGCAGGACCACGTGATCACGCTCGAGCGCATGATCTTCCCGGAGCCCGTCATTTCGATGGCGGTCGAGCCGAAGACCAAGTCCGATCAGGAAAAGATGGGCCTGGCGCTGGGTCGCCTCGCGCAGGAAGATCCGTCGTTCCGCGTGCGCACGGATGAAGAATCCGGCCAGACGATCATCTCGGGCATGGGCGAGCTCCACCTGGAAATCCTGGTGGACCGCATGAAGCGCGAGTTCAACGTCGAAGCCAACGTCGGCAAGCCGCAGGTCGCGTATCGCGAAACGATCCGCAAGGCGGTCAAGGCCGAAGGCAAGTTCGTGCGCCAGTCGGGCGGCAAGGGTCAGTTCGGCCACGTGTGGCTGGAGATCTCGCCGAACGAGCAGGGCAAGGGCTACGAGTTCGAGAACGGCATCGTCGGCGGCGTGATTCCGAAGGAATACATCCCGGCGGTCGACAAGGGCATCCAGGAAGCGGTGGCGAACGGCCTGATGGCCGGCTTCCCGATCGTGGACGTCAAGGTCAAGCTCGTCGACGGTTCGTACCACGAGGTCGACTCGTCCGAAATGGCGTTCAAGATCGCGGGTTCGATGGGCTTCAAGGAAGGCTTCCACAAGGCCTCCCCGGTGCTGCTCGAGCCGATGATGAAGGTCGAGATCGTCACGCCCGAGGATTACCTCGGCGACGTGATGGGCGACGTCAGCCGCCGCCGCGGCATCCTGCAGGGCCAGGACGACAGCCCGTCGGGCAAGATCATCAACGCGATGATCCCGCTGGGCGAAATGTTCGGCTACGCGACGACGCTGCGATCGATGTCGCAGGGCCGCGCGACCTTCACGATGGAATTCGACCACTACGCCGAGGCGCCGAACAACATCGCCGAAGCCGTGATCAAGAAGTCCTGACCTACAAACACTTAAAGCATTTCGAGGGAAGCAGCCATGGCAAAGGGTAAGTTCGAGCGCACCAAGCCCCACGTGAACGTGGGCACGATCGGCCACGTCGACCACGGCAAGACGACGCTGACGGCGGCGTTGACGAAGGTGGGCGCAGAGCGTTTCGGCGGCGAGTTCAAGGCCTATGACGCGATTGACGCGGCGCCGGAAGAGAAGGCGCGCGGCATCACGATCTCGACGGCGCACGTGGAATACGAATCGGCCAACCGCCATTACGCGCACGTGGATTGCCCGGGACACGCGGACTACGTCAAGAACATGATCACGGGTGCGGCGCAGATGGACGGCGCGATCCTGGTGTGTTCGGCGGCCGACGGCCCGATGCCGCAGACGCGCGAGCACATCCTGCTGTCGCGCCAGGTGGGCGTGCCGTACATCGTGGTCTTCCTGAACAAGGCGGACATGGTGGACGACGCCGAGCTGCTGGAGCTCGTCGAGATGGAAGTGCGCGAGCTGCTGACCAAGTACGAATTCCCGGGCGACGACACCCCGATCATCAAGGGTTCGGCGCGCCTGGCGCTGGAAGGCGACCAGTCGGAGATCGGCGTGCCGTCGATCCTGAAGCTGGTGGACGCGCTGGACTCGTTCATCCCGCAGCCGGAGCGCGCGATCGACAAGCCGTTCCTGATGCCGGTGGAAGACGTGTTCTCGATCTCGGGCCGCGGCACGGTGGTGACGGGCCGCATCGAGCGCGGCGTGATCAAGGTGGGCGACGAAATCGAAATCGTCGGCATCCGTCCGACGCAGAAGACGATCGTCACGGGCGTGGAAATGTTCCGCAAGCTGCTGGACCAGGGCCAGGCGGGCGACAACGCGGGCCTGCTGCTGCGCGGCACCAAGCGTGACGACGTGGAGCGTGGCCAGGTGCTGGCCAAGCCGGGTTCGATCACCCCGCACACCACGTTCGAAGCCGAGGTGTACGTGCTGTCGAAGGACGAAGGCGGCCGCCACACGCCGTTCTTCAAGGGCTACCGCCCGCAGTTCTACTTCCGCACGACCGACATCACGGGCGCCGTGACCCTGCCGGAAGGCGTGGAAATGGTCATGCCGGGCGACAACATCAAGATGGTGGTCGAGCTGATCCACCCCATCGCGATGGACGACGGCCTGCGCTTCGCGATCCGCGAAGGCGGCCGCACGGTCGGCGCCGGCGTGGTGGCGAAGATCCTGAAGTAATGCATCCGGGTCCCCGCGAAAGCGGGGGTCCAGGTGAAAAAGGTGTGTTTTTCCGGGGAAATGGGTTGCCATTCCCCCGGGAGCCCCCTAGAATGCACGGCTCTCGCGGCCTGACCCATGCGGACAGGCCCCCGGGACCAGCAACAAACCAGCGAAATGACGGACAGGACGTCCTTCGTATTCGCCAGACACGGATTTGTCGCGCGGCAGTCCTCCGCCCGTTCCGAAGTTCTTCGGAGCACTCATGGCGGAGTCGCTTGCGCGTTCACGAATTCTGTCGGGCGGCCGGGTAACCGGGCCGCCCTGATTTTTGCTCCACGTTCCACCGCTTCACCTGTTCCAGGGCCGGCACACCCAGAGGCCGACCCTTCGCTCTTTTCACTGAGGAATACCCGTCATGGCGGACCAGAAGATCCGGATTCGGCTGAAGGCTTTCGATCATCGCCTGATCGACCGCTCGGCCAGCGAGATCGTCGAGACGGCCAAGCGGACCGGCGCGCAAGTGCGCGGCCCGATCCCGCTGCCGACCAAGCTCGAGCGTTTCACGATTCTTACCTCGCCGCATGCCGACAAGGATGCGCGTGACCAATACGAAACCCGCACGCACAAGCGCGTGCTGGACATCGTCGACCCGAACGACAAGACCGTGGACGCGCTGATGAAGCTCGAGCTCGCGGCCGGCGTCGACGTCCAGATCAAGCTGACCTGAGGCCCCCACCATGACCGCGAAGAAATATTCGTTGGGCATCGTCGGCCGCAAGGCCGGCATGAGCCGCGTGTTCACCGAAGATGGCAAGTCCATCCCGGTGACCCTGATCGAAGCCACCCCGAACCGCATCACCCAGGTGAAGACGGTCGAGACCGACGGCTACAGCGCCGTGCAGGTCACCGTCGGCGTCAAGCGCGCCGCCCTGATCAACAAGCCGGAAGCCGGTCACCTCGCCAAGGCGAAGGTCGAAGCCGGTCGCGGCCTGTGGGAACTGCGCGTGCAGGACGACAAGATCGCCGACTTCCAGGTCGGCGGTGAAATCCGCGCCGACATCTTTGAAGTCGGCCAGGTCGTCGACGTCCAGGGCATCACCAAGGGCAAGGGCTTCCAGGGCACGATCAAGCGCTGGAACTTCACCATGGGCGACGCGACGCACGGTAACTCGCTGTCGCACCGCTCGCCGGGTTCGATCGGCCAGCGCCAGACGCCGGGCCGCGTGTTCCCGGGCAAGAAGATGTCGGGCCACATGGGTGCCGAAACGCAGACGACGCAGAACCTGCGCGTGGTCAAGGTCGACGCCGAGCGCGGCCTGATCGCCGTGCGCGGTGCCGTGCCGGGTGCGCCGGGCGGCGACGTCATCGTGCGTCCGACGAGCAAGGGAGTCTGACGATGGAACTGTCCATCACCAATAGTGCGAACAAGCTGTCCGTTTCGGACGCCGTGTTCGGTCGTGAATTCAGCGAAGACCTCGTCCACCAGGTCGTCGTTGCCTACCGCAACGCAGGTCGCGCCGGCACCAAGGCGCAGAAGACGCGTTCGGAAGTCAACGGCACGACCAAGAAGTCGAAGAAGCAGAAGGGCGGCGGTGCGCGTCATGGCGCGCTGACGGCTCCGATCTTCGTCGGCGGCGGCGTGACGTTCGCGGCCAAGCCGCGCAGCTTCGCGCAGAAGGTCAACCGCAAGATGTACCGCGCGGCGATCTCGGCGATCCTGTCCGAGCTCAACCGCCAGGGCCGCATCAAGGTCGTCGAGTCGTTCGATGTCGACGGTCCGAAGACGAAGGGCCTCATCGCGAAGCTCGCCGGCCTGGAAGTGGGCCGCCGTCCGCTGATCGTGACCGAGGAAGCGAACGAGTCGCTGTACTTGTCCGCGCGCAACCTGCCGTACGTCGAAGTGCGCGACGTGCAGGGCCTCGACCCGGTGGCCCTCGTGGGCGCCGACACGGTCATCGTCACCGCCGATGCGGTCAAGAAGATCGAGGAGTGGCTGGCATGAACAACATCAAGCCGACCTTCAGCAATTTGTATGACGTGATCCGTGCGCCGCGGGTGTCCGAAAAGACCGCCCGCCTGCAGGAAGTGTCGAACCAGTACGTCTTCGAGATCGCCAAGACCGCCACCAAGGCGGACGTCAAGGCGGCGATCGAGCAGATCTTTTCGGTGACGGTCGAAGCGGTGAACGTGGTGAACGTGAAGGGCAAGAACAAGGCCTTCAAGTTCCGCCAGGGCAAGCGCGGCGACTGGCGCAAGGCGTACGTGAAGCTGGCCGATGGCCAGTCGATCGACGTGATGATGGCCAAGGCCTGAGGACAGACCCAATGGCACTGATGACTTTCAAGCCCACCTCGCCCGGCCGCCGTTCCGCGGTCCGCGTCGTGACGCCGGATCTCCACAAGGGTGCGCCGTTCGCGGCCCTCGTCGAGAAGAAGGCGAAGACCGGTGGTCGTAACCACCACGGTCGCATCACCACCCGCCACATCGGCGGTGGTCACAAGCAGAACTACCGCATCATCGACTTCAAGCGCGACAAGGAAGGCATTCCGGCGCGCGTGGAGCGGATCGAATACGATCCCAACCGCACCGCGCACATCGCGCTGCTGTGCTACGTCGATGGCGAGCGCCGCTACATCATCGCCCCCAAGGGCCTGAAGAGCGGCGACCAGGTGATCGCGGGCCGTGACGCCCCGATCAAGGTCGGCAACACGCTGCCCCTGCGCAACATCCCCGTCGGCTCCACGGTGCATTGCATCGAGATGAAGCCGGGCAAGGGTGCGCAGCTGGCGCGTGCCGCCGGTGCCGGCGTGCAGCTGATCGCCCGCGAATCCGGTTACGCCACCCTGCGCCTTCGCTCCGGCGAAATGCGCAAGGTGCCGGCCGAGTGCCGCGCGACGGTCGGCGAAGTCGGCAACGTCGAGCACAACCTCGAAAAGCTGGGCAAGGCAGGTGCGAAGCGCTGGCGCGGCGTCAAGCCGACCGTCCGCGGCGCCGCCATGAACCCGGTCGACCACCCGCACGGTGGTGGCGAGGCGAAGGCAGGCCAGGGCAACCCGCATCCGGTCACGCCGTGGGGCGTGCCGACCAAGGGTTACAAGACGCGCAAGAACAAGCGCACCACGCAATTCATCGTGCGCGATCGCAGGGGTTAATCGGCCATGGCACGTTCACTGAAGAAAGGTCCGTTCGTCGACCACCACCTGATCAAGAAGGTGGAGGCTGCGGCCAACAACAAGAAGCCGATCAAGACCTGGTCGCGTCGCTCGATGGTCATGCCGGAAATGGTCGGCTTCACCATCGCCGTCCACAACGGCAAGAACCATATTCCCGTGCTCGTCAACGAGAACATGGTCGGCCACAAGCTCGGCGAATTCGCGCTCACCCGGACCTTCAAGGGTCACGGTGGCGACAAGAAGTCGGGCAAGTAAGGGAGATGACCATGGAAGCGAAAGCCATCCTGCGCAGCGCGCGCATCTCCGCCCAGAAGGCCCGGCTCGTGGCTGACCAGGTGCGCGGCCTCTCGGCCGAGCGCGCGGTCAACCTGCTGAAGTTCTCCGACAAGAAGGCCGCGGGCATGATCCGCAAGGTCGTCGAGTCGGCGATCGCCAACGCGGAAAACAACCAGGGCGCCGACGTCGACGAGTTGCGCGTCAAGTCCATCATGGTCGACGAAGGTCCGACGCTGAAGCGCTTCATGGCGCGCGCGAAGGGCCGCGGCACCCGGATCCTCAAGCGCACCAGCCACATCACCGTGGTTGTCGGTGCCGGCAAGTAACGGCGGAGATCAGACATGGGTCATAAAGTTCATCCGACCGGCATCCGCCTGGGCATCGCCAAGGACTGGAATTCCAAGTGGTTCGCCGGCAAGAAGCATTACGCGGATTACCTGATCGCCGACCTCAAGGTCCGCGACATGCTGCGCAAGAAGCTCGCGCAGGCCGGCATCTCGAAGATCCTCATCGAGCGTCCGGCCAACAACGCGCGCGTCACGATCCACACCGCCCGCCCGGGCGTGGTGATCGGCAAGCGTGGCGAGGACATCGAGAAGCTGCGCAAGGAAGTCAGTGACCTGATGGGCGTCCCGGCGCACATCAACGTCACCGAAGTCCGCAAGCCGGAACTCGATGCGCAGCTGGTCGCCGAATCGATCGCGCAGCAGCTCGAGCGCCGCATCATGTTCCGTCGCGCGATGAAGCGCGCCGTCGGCAACGCGATGCGCCTCGGTGCCCTGGGCATCAAGGTCAACGTCGCTGGCCGCCTCAACGGCGCGGAAATCGCCCGTTCGGAGTGGTACCGCGAAGGCCGCGTGCCGCTGCACACCCTGCGCGCCGACATCGACTACGGCTTTGCCGAAGCGAAGACGACGTACGGGATCATCGGCATCAAGGTGTGGGTCTACAAGGGCGAAGTCTTCGACTTCAGCCAGATCGGCCAGGAAAAGCAGGACGACTCTCCGCGCAGCGACCGCGGTGACCGCGGCGATCGCGCCGACCGTCCGCGTGGTCCGCGTCGTGATCGCGAGGCGAGGGAATAATCATGCTGCAACCCAAGCGAACCAAATACCGCAAGATGCACAAGGGCCGTAACGACGGCCTGAGCTGGAGCGGCAACGCCGTCTCGTTCGGCGAGTACGGCCTGAAGTCCACAGCGTTCGGCCAGCTGACCGCGCGCCAGATCGAAGCGGCCCGCCGCTCGATCAGCCGCTACGTCAAGCGCGGCGGCAAGATGTGGATCCGCGTGTTCCCCGACAAGCCGATCACCAAGAAGCCCATCGAAGTGCGAATGGGCTCGGGCAAGGGCAACGTCGAGTACTGGGTCGCGCAGATCCAGCCGGGCCGCATGATCTATGAGATCGAGGGCGTCAGCGAAGACGTCGCACGCGAGGCGTTCCGCCTGGCCGCGGCCAAGCTCTCGGTCACCACCACCTTTGTGACCCGGACGGTGCGCTGATGGAACTCAAGCAAATGCGTCAGAAGTCCGCCGACGAACTGAAGGCCCACCTGGTGGACCTGCAGAAGGAGCAGTTCGCGCTCCGCATGCAGAAAGCCACCGGCCAGCTGGCCAAGACCCACGATGCCCGCCGTGTCCGCCGCGAAATCGCGCGCGTGAACATGCTGCTGGGTGCCGCGGGCAACAAGAAGTAAGGGACGGCGACGATGAACGAAACAACCAAGAAGCTGCACACGGTCGAAGGCCGCGTTGTCAGCAACAAGATGGACAAGACCATCACCGTGCTCGTCGAGCGCCAGGTCAAGCACGCGCTGTACGGCAAGTACATGCGCCGCTCGACCAAGCTGCACGCGCATGACGCCGACAACGCCTGCAAGGAAGGCGATGTCGTGCGCATCGCCGAATGCGCGCCGATGTCCAAGACCAAGAACTGGCGGGTGGTTGAAATCCTCGCCCGTGCGGCCGAGTAAGGAGAGACAGCCATGATCCAGATGCAGAGCTATCTCGACGCCGCCGACAATTCGGGCGCCAAGGAACTGATGTGCATCAAGGTGCTCGGTGGTTCGAAGCGCCGCTATGCCCACATCGGCGACATCATCAAGGTGACCGTCAAGGACGCGATCCCGCGCGGCAAGGTCAAGAAGGGCGACGTCTACGACGCCGTCGTGGTCCGTACCCGCAAGGGTGTGCGCCGCGCCGACGGTTCGCTGATCCGCTTCGACGGCAACGCCGCGGTGTTGCTCAACAACAAGCATGAGCCGATCGGCACGCGCATCTTCGGGCCTGTGACCCGCGAGCTGCGTTCCGAGAAGTTCATGAAGATCGTCTCGCTCGCGCCCGAAGTGCTCTGAGGCGGAAGGAACTGACATGAACCGTATCCGCAAGGGCGACCAGGTGGTCGTCATCTCCGGCAAGGACAAGGGCAAGCGTGGCGACGTCGTGCGCATGGCGGGCGACAAGCTCGTCGTGGCCAACGTCAACGTCGTCAAGCGCCACACCAAGCCGAACCCGCAGGCCGGCCAGCCCGGCGGCGTGATCGAGCGCGAAGCGCCGATCCACATTTCGAACGTGATGCTCTTCAACCCGGCGACGGGCAAGGGCGAGCGCGTCGGTTTCAAGGTCCTGGAGGATGGACGCAAATTGCGTGTGTTCCGCTCCAGTGGTGAAGCAATCGACGGCTGATGCAGTCGTCCGAGGAAAAGTCATGACGCGTCTTGAAAAGATTTACAAGGAAGAAGTGGTGCCGAAGCTGATGCAACAGTTCGGCTACACCAATCCGATGCAGGTGCCGAAGCTGGTCAAGGTCACGCTCAACATGGGCGTGGGCGAGGCCGCGGCGAACAAGAAGATCCTCGAGAACGCGGTGGCCGACATGGCCAAGATCTCCGGCCAGAAGCCGTTGGTCACCAAGTCGCGCATCTCGGTGGCGTCGTTCAAGATCCGCGACGGCTGGCCGATCGGCTGCAAGGTCACCTTGCGCCGTGCCCGCATGTTCGAATTCCTGGACCGCCTGATCAACATTTCGCTGCCGCGCGTGCGCGACTTCCGCGGCGTGTCGGGTCGTTCGTTCGACGGCCGCGGCAACTACAACATGGGCGTCAAGGAACAGATCATCTTCCCGGAGATCGATTTCGACCAGGTCGACGCCATGCGCGGCATGGACATCGCGATCACCACCACGGCGAAGACCGACGCAGAGGCCAAGGCCCTGCTCGAGGCCTTCCGCTTCCCGTTCCGCAACTGAGGCTGACACCACATGGCCAAGACCTCGATGGTCAACCGCGACATCAAGCGCGCCAAGCTGGCGAAGCAGCATGGTGCGAAGCGTGAGGCGCTGAAGAAGATCATCTCCAGCCAGTCCGCGTCGTACGAAGAAAAGATGGAAGCCGTGGTCAAGCTGCAGAAGCTGCCGCGCGACTCCTCGGAAAGCCGCCAGCGCAACCGTTGCGCGATCACCGGCCGTCCGCGTGGCGTCTACGCAAAGTTCGGCCTGGCGCGCAACAAGCTGCGCGAAGCCACGATGCGCGGCGACGTCCCGGGCCTCCGCAAGGCGTCCTGGTAAAGCAATCGCAACACCGTTCCACTTACTAGCTATTCGCAATTTCGCGGATATCGGTGCACTCAAAGGTAGTAATCAATGAGCATGACTGATCCCATCGCCGACATGCTGGTCCGCATTCGCAATGCGGCCGCGGTTGGCAAGCCGGCGGTTTCGATGCCGTCGTCGAACATCAAGGTCGCGATCGCCAAGGTCCTCGCGGACGAGGGCTACATCGCGTCGTCGCGCGTGACCAAGGACGGCGCCAAGTCGGTCCTGGAAATCGCGCTGAAGTATTACGAGGGCAAGCCGGTCATCGAACGCCTGCAGCGCGTTTCGAAGTCCAGCCTGCGCCAGTACCGCGGCAAGGACGCGCTGCCCAAGGTCCTCGGTGGCCTGGGTGTCGCGATCATCTCCACCTCGAAGGGCATCATGACCGACACGCAGGCACGCCAGCAGGGCGTCGGCGGCGAAGTCCTGTGCTTCGTGGCTTAAGGGAGTACAGATAATGTCCCGTGTCGCCAAGAAGCCGATCGCCCTCGCGAAGGGCATCGAACTGAACGTCCAGCCGGAAAGCGTGAGCGTCAAGGGCCCGAAGGGCACCTTGTCGATCGCCAAGCCGGCCGGCATCGACATCAAGGTCGAGAACGATACCGCGCAGGTTTCGGCGAACGATCCGTCGCTCGTCCCGCTGGCCGGTACGCTCCGCGCCATCGTCGCCAACATGGTCCAGGGCGTCACGTCCGGCTTCGAGCGCAAGCTCGAGCTGGTGGGCGTCGGCTACCGTGCCGCGATGCAGGGCAAGGACCTCAACCTCTCGCTGGGCTTCTCGCATCCGGTGCTGTTCACCGCCCCGGAAGGCATCACGATCGCGACGCCGACGCAGACGGAAATCGTCGTGTCGGGTGCCGACAAGCAGCGCGTCGGTGAAGTCGCGGCCAAGATCCGCGGTTTCCGCCCGCCGGAACCGTACAAGGGCAAGGGCGTGAAGTACGCCGGCGAGAACATCATCCGCAAGGAAGCCAAGAAGGCCTAATCGGCTTTCAGCTTTCGGAGAACAAAAGCATGAACAAGAATCCCGCCCGCCTGCGCCGCGCCAAGTCGACGCGCGCCCACATCCGCGAACTCGGCGTGCCGCGCCTGTCGGTGCTGCGCACCGGCCAGCACTTGTACGCGCAGGTCTTCACGTCCGACGGCTCCAAGGTCCTGGCTTCGGCCTCGACCGTGCAGTCCGACGTCAAGGAAGGCCTGAAGAACGGCAAGAACAGCGACGCCGCCGCCAAGGTCGGTCGCCTGATCGCCGAGAAGGCGAAGGCTGCCGGCGTCGAGAAGGTCGCGTTCGACCGCTCGGGCTACCGCTACCACGGTCGCATCAAGGCGCTCGCCGATGCGGCCCGCGAAGGCGGCCTGCAGTTCTGATGCATTGAAAGTGCGGGGCGCAAGCCCCACACGTGTTCGTCCCGCCTGCATGGGTCGATGCAGGACGCGGCGAGGAGTTCTCCTCGCCACGCAGCACCCGCTCCACACCACAACCATAAGCGGCCAAGCCGCAAATCCTTTCCAAACTACGAGATACGAACATGGCAGAACAGCAACGGGAATCGCGCGGCCGCGATCGTCGCGACCGCGAAGAAGTCGATGACGGCATGATCGAGAAGCTGATCGCGGTCAACCGCGTCAGCAAGACGGTCAAGGGCGGTCGCCAGTTCACCTTCACCGCTTTGACGGTGGTGGGCGACGGCAACGGCAAGGTCGGTTTCGGTTACGGCAAGGCGCGCGAAGTGCCGGTCGCGATCCAGAAGTCGATGGAATACGCGCGCAAGAGCTTCATGCAGGTCGACCTCAACAACGGCACCTTGTGGCACGCCGTGAAGTCGGGCCACGGCGCCGCGCGCGTCTTCATGCAGCCCGCCTCCGAAGGTACCGGCGTGATCGCCGGCGGCGCGATGCGCGCCGTGCTCGAAGCGGCCGGCGTCAAGAACGTGCTTGCGAAGGCCGTCGGCTCGCGCAACCCGATCAACCTGGTGCGCGCCACGCTGCGCGGCCTGAGCGAAACGAGCTCGCCCGCCAAGATCGCGGCGAAGCGCGGCAAGAAGGTGGAGGAGTTGAACCATGGCTAAGACCCCGGCGAACACCGGCGGCACCGTCAAGGTGCGCCTCGTCAAGGGCCTGCGTGGCTGCCAGGCGCGTCATCGCCTGTCGGTCAAGGCGCTCGGCCTCAACAAGCTCAACAGCGTGCGCGAGCTGAAGGACAGCCCGCAGGTGCGTGGCCTGATCACGCAGCTGCACTACCTCGTCCGCGTGGAGGACTGATCCAATGCGTATGAATACCCTCAAGCCCGCAGACGGCGCCCGCCAGGAACGCACCCGCGTCGGTCGCGGCATCGGTTCGGGCCTCGGCAAGACCGCGGGTCGCGGCCACAAGGGCTCCTTCGCACGTAGCGGCAAGGGCAAGATCAAGGCCGGCTTCGAAGGCGGCCAGATGCCCATGCAGCGTCGCCTGCCGAAGATCGGCTTCCGTTCGAAGCTGCTCAAGGACACGGCCGAAGTGCTGCTGTACCAGCTGGACAAGCTGGACGCCGGCACGATCGACATCGCCGCGCTGCGCGCCGCCAAGCTCATCCCGAACGCGGCCAAGCAGGTCAAGATCGTGAAGAAGGGCGAAGTCACCAAGAAGTTCGTCCTGCAGGGCGTGCTCGCCACGGCCGGCGCCAAGGCCGCGATCGAAGCGGCCGGCGGCAAGGTCGGGGAGTAACTGACGCATGGCGCGAGGCGCAGCGGCCAACGTGGGAAGCGGGCTCGGTAAATTCACCGAGCTCCGCCAGCGACTGCTTTTCGTCGTCGGCGCCCTGATCGTCTACCGCATCGGTTGCTACATCCCGGTGCCGGGTGTGAACCCGCAGGCGATGCTCCAGCTGATGGAGTCGCAGAAGGGCACCATCGTGGACATGTTCAACATGTTCTCCGGTGGCGCGCTGCAGCGCTTCAGCCTGTTCGCGCTCAACGTCGTGCCGTACATCTCGGCATCGATCGTCGTCCAGCTCATGACGCAGATCCTGCCGAGCTGGAAGGCGATGTCGAAGGAAGGCGAGTCCGGCCGCCGCAAGATCACCCAGTACTCGCGCATGGGCGCGGTGGGACTGGCGGTCTTCCAGGCCGCCGGCATCGCGCTGGGCCTGCAGCACATGAGTTCGCCCGACGGTTCGCCCGTCGTGTACGCGCCGGGCCCGGGCTTCGTCATGACCGCGGTCGTCGCGCTCACGGCAGGCACGATGTTCCTGATGTGGCTGGGCGAGCAGGTCACCGAGCGCGGCATCGGCAACGGCGTGTCGCTGATCATCTTCGCGGGCATCGTGGCCGGCTTGCCGGGCGCCGTGCTCAACACGCTGGAACAGGCGCGCAACGGCGACATGAGCGTGCCCCAGGTGGCGCTGATCGTGCTGGTGGTGCTGTCCTTCACGTTCTTCGTGGTGTTCGTCGAGCGTGGGCAGCGACGGGTCACGGTCAATTACGCGCGCCGCCAGGGCGGTCGCAACGCGTACATGAACCAGACTTCGTTCCTGCCGCTGAAGCTCAACATGTCGGGCGTGATCCCGCCGATCTTCGCGTCCAGCCTGATCATGTTCCCGGCCACCGCCTCGCAGTGGTTCGGCCAGTCGGGCCAGGCCACGTGGCTCCAGCGCATCGCGCAGGCGCTGTCGCCGGGCGAGCCGCTGCACATGATCCTGTTCGCCACGCTGATCATCGGCTTCGCGTTCTTCTACACGGCGCTGGTGTTCAACTCGCAGGAAACGGCCGACAACCTGAAGAAGTCGGGCGCGCTGATCCCGGGCATCCGTCCCGGCAAGGCGACGGCGGACTACATCGACGGCGTGCTGACCCGCCTGACGGGCGCCGGCGCGATCTACCTGGTCCTGGTCTGCCTGTTGCCGGAGATCATGCGCACGAAGATCGGGGCATCGTTCTATTTCGGCGGCACGTCGCTGCTGATCGTGGTGGTGGTGGTGATGGACTTCATGGCGCAGATCCAGGCGCACCTCACGTCCCACCAGTACGAGAGCTTGTTGAAGAAGGCGAACCTGAAGGGTTCGCGGGCCGGTCTGACCGGCCGTTGAGGATGACCGCGGGGTCGGCCCGTCCGGGAACGGACAGCCGCCCTCGCACCCGGTCCCGGGTTTCGCCCGGGACCGAACAGGGCGACTCGCGCGGCGGTCTCGTGCGCGGGTGGGTCCGGACCAGTCCGTGCGCCTGAGGAGCGCGCGGGGCCGGGGCAGGGCGGGGTTCGCCGCGCTTTCCTGGCAGTCCGGATTCCGTCGCCGGAGCATGGGCACACTCCCCATGCCGGAGCCAACGGGCGCCTTTCGGGGTCCGGGGCTTCCCTATGCCACGAGACCCAGCTAAAATTTCGTGTTCCCTTCGCCGGATCGACACCTTCCGGCCAGCCACCAAGTTTGGAGATCGCGTCATGGCGCGTATTGCGGGCGTCAACCTGCCTGCCCAGAAGCATGTCTGGGTCGGGTTGCAAAGCATCTACGGCATCGGCCGTACTCGTTCGAAGAAGGTCTGCGACGCTGCTGGCGTCCAGTCCAACACCAAGATCCGCGACCTGTCCGAGCCTGACGTCGAGCGCCTGCGCGCCGAAGTCGGCAAGTACGTGGTCGAGGGCGACCTCCGTCGCGAAATCGGCATGGCCATCAAGCGCCTCATGGACCTGGCCTGCTACCGCGGCCTGCGTCACCGCCGCGGTCTTCCGCTGCGCGGCCAGCGCACCCGGACCAATGCACGCACCCGCAAGGGTCCGCGCAAGGCCATCAAGAAGTAAGGAACCCACACCATGGCCAAGCCGGCAGCTGCCGCGAAAACGAAGAAGAAGATCAAGCGCGTCGTCACCGACGGCGTCGCCCACGTCCACGCTTCCTTCAACAACACGATCGTCACGATCACCGACCGCCAGGGCAACGCGCTGTCGTGGGCAACTTCGGGTGGCGCGGGTTTCCGCGGCTCGCGCAAGTCGACCCCGTTCGCTGCGCAGGTCGCCGCCGAAAAAGCCGGGCGCGCTGCGCTCGACTACGGCGTCAAGTCGCTCGAAGTCCGCATCAAGGGCCCGGGTCCCGGTCGCGAATCCGCCGTTCGTTCGTTGAACAACGTCGGTTACAAGATCACCAACATCATCGACGTGACGCCCATCCCGCACAACGGGTGCCGTCCGCCGAAAAAGCGTCGCGTCTGAGGAGCTGAAGAAAAATGGCTCGTTATATCGGTCCCACCTGCAAGCTCGCCCGTCGCGAAGGCGCCGACCTCGGCCTCAAGTCGCCGGCCCGCGCGCTCGATTCGAAGTGCAAGCTGGAGCAGAAGCCCGGCCAGCACGGCGCAACCGCCCGCAAGGGCAAGCTGTCCGACTACGCCACCCAGCTTCGCGAGAAGCAGAAGGTCAAGCGCATCTACGGCTTGCTCGAGCGCCAGTTCCGCAACTACTACAAGAAGGCGTCCACCAAGAAGGGCAACACGGGTGAAAACCTGCTGCAGCTCCTCGAGACGCGCCTGGACAACGTCGTGTACCGCATGGGCTTCGCCGTCACCCGCCCGGCCGCGCGCCAGCTGGTGTCGCATCGCGGCGTCACGGTGAACGGCAAGCCGGTCAACCTGCCGTCGTACGCCGTCAAGGCGGGCGATGCCATCGCGCTCTCCGAGCGCGCGCAGAAGCAGCTCCGCGTGCAGGAGTCGGTCACCGTCTCGCAGCAGATGGATCTGTCGCCGGCGTGGGTCGAAGTCGACGCGAAGAAGTTCGCCGGCGTGTTCAAGGCCGTGCCGGATCGCGCCGAGCTGCCGGCCGACATCAACGAAGCGTTGATCGTCGAGCTCTACTCGAAGTAACCGACTGCCGTATGCAACAACCATCGCCCGACGGGGCGATGGTCACTGGAGACACCGAAACATGACGGTTACCGCCAACCAAGTCCTGCGCCCCCGTGGTCCGCAGATCGAGCGCATCGCCGAAAACCGCGCGAAAGTCGTGATCGAACCGCTGGAGCGCGGTTACGGCCACACGCTCGGCAACGCGCTGCGTCGCGTGCTGCTGTCTTCGATCCCCGGCTTCGCCATCACGGAAGTCGAGATCGACGGCGTGCTGCACGAGTACACGACGGTCGAAGGCCTGCAGGAAGACGTGCTCGAGGTGTTGCTCAACCTCAAGGACGTCGCGATCCGCATGCACACCGGCGACTCGGCGACGCTGAGCCTGGCCAAGCAGGGCCCGGGCGTCGTCACCGCCGGCGACATCAAGGTCGACCACAACGTCGAGATCCTCAACACGGCGCACGTGATCGCTCACCTCACCAAGGACACGGCGCTCAACATGCGCCTGAAGATCGAGCGTGGGTTCGGCTACCAGCCGGCCGCCGCCCGTCGTCGTCCGGATGAAGAGACCCGCGCGATCGGTCGCCTGATGCTCGACGCTTCGTTCTCGCCGGTGCGCCGCGTGGCGTATGCGGTGGAAGCGGCGCGCGTCGAACAGCGCACCGACCTCGACAAGCTCGTCCTCGACATCGAAACCAACGGCACGATCGACGCCGAAGAAGCCGTCCGCACCGCGGCCGACATCCTCAGCGACCAGCTGTCGGTGTTCGGCGACTTCACGCACCGCGATCGCGGCGCGGCGAAGCCGCAGGCCAGCGGCGTGGATCCGGTGCTGCTGCGCCCGATCGACGACCTCGAGCTCACCGTGCGTTCGGCCAACTGCCTCAAGGCCGAGAGCATCTACTACATCGGCGATCTCATCCAGAAGACCGAAGTGGAACTGCTCAAGACGCCGAACCTCGGCAAGAAGTCCCTCACCGAGATCAAGGAAGTCCTCGCGCAGCGCGGCCTTTCGCTCGGCATGAAGCTCGAGAACTGGCCGCCGGCCGGCATCGCTTCGCACGGGATGATGGGTTAAACACCGCCGGGCCCTTCGGGGCCCGTCGTTGATGCAACACAACGCCGACGCGGCAGAAGCCGCGCGGCACCGCCGCCCACGGAGGGTCGGTCCGGACCAGCGCAGTCCAAGCAACAACGCCAGGATGGCGACAGCGAACTCCAACGATCCAAGATTCCCAAAGGAAACCAACCCATGCGCCACCAGAAATCCGGACGCAAGTTCAGCCGCACCAGTGCCCATCGCGATGCGATGTTCAGCAACATGGCGGCCTCGCTGTTCAAGCACGAATTGATCCGCACCACGCTCCCGAAGGCCAAGGAACTGCGCCGCGTCGCAGAACCGCTGATCACGCTGGCGAAGGTCGACGGCGTGGCCAATCGCCGCCTCGCCTTCTCGCGCCTGCGCGACAAGGAAGCCGTGGGCAACCTGTTCACCATCCTCGGTCCGCGTTACGTCTCCCGTCCTGGCGGCTACCTGCGGATCCTCAAGTGCGGCTTCCGCGCCGGCGACAACGCCCCGATGGCGTACGTCGAGCTCGTCGACCGCCCCGAGGCTGCCACCGACGCCGAGTAATCGGTTTCGCTGCAGCGATGCGAACAACCCCGGCCACGTGCCGGGGTTTTTCGTTCCAGGACCCGACGCACTTCACAAGCGCCGCCGCTTCCCGCACGCTTGCGCGATGCATACCAGCACGCACGTCCTCGTCTCCGCCTTCCGCAAGCGCTGGCTCCTGGGCTTCGTCGCCTGCGCCGCGCTCTTCGGATTCGCCCTGTATTCGCAGTCGGCCTGGGGGCTCAAGCCCTGTCCGCTGTGCATCTTCCAGCGCATTGCCTTCATCGCGCTTGGCCTGGTGTTCCTGCTCGGCGGGTTGTTTGCGCCGCGCAGTGCAGGCGGGCGTCGCGCGTGGGGCATCGTGGCCCTCATCCCCGCGCTGGCGGGCATCGGCATCGCGAGCCGCCACGTGTGGCTCACGCACCTGCCGCCGGACCAGGTGCCCTCGTGCGGTCCGCCGCTCGAGTTCATGATGGAATCCAACCCGCTCACCGACGTGATCAAGATGGTGCTCACCGGCTCGGGCGAATGCGCGAAGGTCGACTGGCATTTCCTCGGCCTGTCGATGCCGGAGTGGAGCCTGGCCTGGTTCCTCGTGCTCACGGGCTGGGCGTTGCACGCCGCGTTCCGTCGCCGCTGAGGTCGCACCGGCGCTTGGCTTGCGAGCGCCCGGCGACGGGACCATGATGCGGTGACGCACCGCAACAACGTCAACGCCGCCATGCCCCAGTCCGACCGCACCCTGCATCCCGTGTCCCTGCCCGAAGGCTGGGCGCCCGACAGCTGGCGCGCGCGCCCCGCGCTGCAGATGCCCGTGTATCCGGACGCCGCCGCGTTGCAGGACACCCTCGAGGAACTGCGCGGCCTGCCGCCGCTGGTGACGTCGTGGGAAATCATCGCGCTCAAGCAACACCTGGCCGATGCGCAGGAAGGCAAGCGCTTCCTGCTGCAGGGCGGCGACTGCGCGGAAAGCTTCGCCGAGTGCAACTCCAACCTGATTTCGAATCGCCTCAAGGTGCTGCTGCAGATGAGCCTCGTGCTCGTGCACGGCCTGCGCCTGCCGGTGGTGCGCGTCGGTCGGTTCGCGGGCCAGTACGCGAAGCCGCGTTCCACCGATGACGAAACGCGCAACGGCGTGACGTTGCCGAGTTATCGCGGCGACATCGTCAACGCCCCGGGCTTCACCGCCGCCGAGCGCGTGCCGGATCCGCGCCGCATGATCAAGGCGCACGCGCGTTCGGCGATGACGATGAACTTCGTGCGCGCGCTGATCGATGGCGGCTTCGCCGACCTGCACCATCCCGAATACTGGGACCTCGGCTGGGTCGGCCATTCACCGCTCGCCGACGAATACCACCACATGGTCGCGAGCATCGGCGACGCTGTGCGCTTCATGGAAACGCTGTCCGGCAGCCAGGTGCACAACCTCAACCGCGTGGACTTCTACACCTCGCACGAAGCGCTGCTGCTGCCGTACGAGGAAGCGCAGACGCGCCAGGTGCCGCGCCAGTGGGGCTGGTTCAACCTCAGCACGCACTTCCCGTGGATCGGCATGCGCACGGCCGCGCTCGACGGCGCGCACGTCGAATACTTCCGCGGCATCCGCAATCCGATCGCGGTGAAGGTGGGCCCGTCGGTGGCGCCGGACCAGTTGCTGCGCATGATCGACGTGCTGAATCCCGAAGACGAACCCGGCCGCCTCACCTTCATCCATCGCATGGGCGCGGCGCACATCGGATCCAAACTCTCGCCGCTGCTCGATGCCGTGCGTCGCGAAGGCCGCCGCGTGCTGTGGGTGTGCGACCCGATGCATGGCAACACCGAGAGCACCGCGAACGGCTTCAAGACGCGTCGCTTCTCCAACATCCGCAGCGAAGTGGAGCAGTCGTTCGAACTGCACGCCGCCGCGGGCACGCGCCTCGGCGGCGTGCACCTGGAGCTCACCGGTGAAGACGTCACCGAATGCCTCGGCGGCGCCCGCGAACTCACCGAAACGGATCTCGAGCGCGCGTATCGCTCCACGGTCGATCCGCGCCTCAACTACGAACAAGCCCTGGAGATCGCGATGCTGATCGTGCGCAAGCAGGTGCAGTTGATGGCGCCGGTGCAGGCGTGAGGCGCGCAACGGTTGGACTCGCGCTGTCGTTGGTGATGGCCGCGGCGTCGGCGTCGAACCCGCCGGTGCGTGTCGAAGCGCAGGACAGCGGGGTCACCGTGCGCCTGCGCGGCATCTCCGCGGTCGACGCGAACATCGCGTGGGCCAGCGGTCGCGAAGGCACGGTGCTGCGCACGCTCGATGGCGGCAAGCACTGGACGAAGGTTTCCGTACCCGACGCGAAGGACCTCGACTTCCGCGACATCGAAGCCTTCGATGCGAAGACGGCGGTCGTGTTGTCGATCGGTCCGGGTGCGGCCTCGCGCGTGTATCGCACCGAAGATGGTGGCAAGCACTGGACGCTGGCGCTGAAGAATGACGACGAGCGCGCGTTCTTCGATTGCATGGCGTTCGATGGCAAGCAGGGCTGGATGTGGGGCGACCCGGTGGACGGCGCCTTCCAGGTGCGCACGACGCTCGATGGCGGCCGCACGTGGACGTTCGACAAGAAGCTTGGCTCGGGCATGTGGAAGGATGAAGCCGCATTCGCCGCGAGCGGCACGTGCATCGCACATACCAGGCACGGTGCGGTGGCCGTCTCCGGCGGGGGTGCGTCGCGATTGCACGACCTGGGAAGCGGCATCGTTGCGTTCGTCGACATGCCGCACCGCGTGCCAGGCGGCGGCATCTTTTCCGTGGCGCCGCGCGGCGACGGGCTGCTGCTGGTGGGCGGCGATTTCGAACACGATGCGCAAGGCAGCGCGGCGTTGGCCACGTTCGACACCCTGCACGGGTGGAGCACCGATCCGCTTCCGGATCCGCGGGGTTATCGCTCCGGCGCCGCGTGTTTCGGCGAGGCGCTGTGCCTCGCCGTCGGGCCGACGGGCGTCGACGCGCTCCGCGGCAAGCAATGGACCGCCGTCAGCGACACCGGTTACGACGCGGTCGATATCGCCGGCAAGGTCGGCTGGATGAGCGGCGACAAAGGCCGCATCGCCCGCATCACTTTGTCGTTGCTGCCGCCGCAGGCGTCGTCGTCGAAGTCTCCGCAGGCATCGCCGCCGTCGAAGCCGTAGCGAGATCCGCCGACGTCCACACCGGCTTGGTGTTGGCGCCCGCTTCCGGCAACGCCGTCTTCCCCAGCTTCACCGTCGGCAGGAATTGCGGCGCGCGCCGCGCCTTGCTGCGCTGTTCGTACGCGTAGCCGATCGAGAGCAGCTTCGCTTCGCTCCACGCCGGCCCGACGAACACGATCCCGATCGGCAACCCATGGCTTTCGCCCATCGGCACCGTCAGGCTCGGATAGCCCGCCACCGCGGCCGCGCCGTAACCGGCGCCGACGAAGTGATCGCCCAGCACCTGGTCGGTCGGCCACGCCGGCGACATCGCGGGCGCGATCAGCACGTCGACATGTTGCGAGGCCAGCGCGACATCGATGCCTTCCGGCCCCGCGAGGCGCTTCGCGTTCGCGCGCGCGTCCAGGTACGCGGCATCGCCGAGCGACCCCTTCGCATTCGCCTTCTCGAAGATCTCCTGCGCGAAGTAGGGCATCTCTTCGGCGACGTGCGCGTTGTTGAACGCGATCAGCTGCGGCAGCGTCTTGACCTGCGCATCGTGCGTCTGCAGGTAGTGCTCCACGCCCGCCTTGAACTCGTACAGCAGCACGTCGAATTCCGCATCGTCCCACTTGCCCTTCGTCGGGATCTCGACGTCCACGACTTCCGCGCCCGCCGACTTCAGCGTCGCGATCGCGTTCTCCATCGCCGCGTCCACGTCGGGATGGAAGCCCATGTCCTTGCGCAGCACGCCGATGCGCGCGCCCTTCAGCGAATTCGCATCCAGCCGCGACGCGTAATCGAACACCGCCTTGCCCACGCTGTTGGCGGTGGCGACATCGTTGTCGTCGCGCCCCACCATCGCCGACAACATCGTCGCCGCATCCATCACGGTGCGCGTCATCGGGCCGGCCGTGTCCTGCGAGCTGGAGATCGGAATGATGCCGTCGCGGCTCACCAGGCCCACGGTGGGCTTCAAACCGACGAGGCCCGCGACCGAGGCGGGACAGATCACGCTGCCATCGGTTTCCGTGCCCACGCCCACCGCGGCGAGGCTCGCCGCGATCGCGGTGCCCGTGCCGGAACTCGAACCGCACGGATTGCGATCGAGCGCGTAAGGATTCTTCGTCTGCCCGCCGCGTCCGCTCCAGCCCGATGTCGAACGCGTCGAACGGAAGTTCGCCCACTCGCTGAGGTTGGTCTTGCCGAGGATCACCGCGCCCGCCGCGCGCAGGCGCTGCACGAGGAACGCATCGCGCTTGGGCCGGTTGTCGGCGAGCGCGAGCGAACCACCGGAGTTCACCATCGGTGTTGCGTCGATGTTGTCCTTCAGCAGCACCGGGATGCCGTGCATCGGGCCGCGCACCTTGCCGGCCTTGCGTTCGGCGTCGAGCGCGTCGGCTTCCTTGATCGCATCGGGATTGAGTTCGATCACCGAGTTGAGCGCGGGGCCCGCCTTGTCGATCGCGGCGATGCGATCGAGGTACGCCTGCGTCAGGCGATGGCTGTCGAGTTCGCCCTTCGCCATGCGCGCTTGCAGCGTGGCGACATCCACTTCGTCGTACGCGAACGCAGGCACGTTCGCGGTCGGTGCGTTGGCGGTGGAAGCAGGCGCTGCGGTGGATGCGGGCTGCGCGCCTTCGCGCGGCTGGCAGGCAACGGTGGCGAGCACGGCGAGCGAAAGCAGGGCAAGGCGCATGGCAGGGTCCCCGGGGCGATGTGCCGGCGGAGCATGGGGCGCAGCGGCCGGACCTGCAACAGGGTGGGGCGGGTCAGGTGCGCCGCTTGAGCAGGTCGCGTGCGAGAACCCAGACGATCAGCACATTGATGGCCAGCACGGCCACCGAGACCCAGCCGGGGTGCCGGAAGAGGGCGTAGAGATCGAAGGGCAGGTAGATGGCCGCGGCGATGCAGCCGAGCAGCGAGGCCCAGGCCTTGTCGCGCCACAGGCCCCAGGCTTCGATCAGGTGCAGCACGGCATACGCGCCCACGGCCGCGGCGGCGAAATGCACCGAGCCGGGATTGATGGCGTTGGCCAGCCACGCCATCGCACCGTGCTGCGTATCGAGCTGGAAATAATCGATGAGCGCGTGCGCCCATCGCTTGAGCGGGACGGGCCCGATGATCTCGAGCCCGCTGGCGGCCGACAACGCAAGCAATCCCTTGAGCGCTTCGATCAGCGCGATGGCCCGCAGGCCGGGGTGGGCCCGCGGGTTGGGGTTGTAGTGCGGGGCCGGCCCCTGGGTCACGCCGCGCGGGAGGCGCGCTTGCGATCGGTTTCGCTGCGGTGCTTCTTCCGCAGACGGATCGCCTTCGGCGTGATCTCGACGAGTTCGTCGTCGTCGATGAATTCCAGCGCCTGTTCGAGCGAGAACTTGATCGGCGGGATCAGGCCTTCATCGTCGTCCTTGCCGGACGCGCGGAAGTTGGTGAGCTGCTTGCCGCGCAGGGCATTGACCGTGAGGTCGTTGTCCTTGCTGTTGATGCCGACGATCTGGCCTTCGTAGATTTCTTCGCCCGGCTCGATGAAGAGGCGGCCGCGTTCCTGCATCGCGATCTGCGCGTACGCCGGCGAGGGGCCCGTGCCGTTGGAGATCAGCACGCCGTTCTGGCGCTGGCCGATCTGGCCTTCCGCCTTCGGACCGTAGTGGTCGAACACGTGGAAGAGCAGGCCGGTGCCGGCCGTGAGCGTGCGGAACTCGGTCTGGAAACCGATGAGGCCACGCGCGGGGATCATGTAATCCAGGCGCACGCGTCCCTTGCCGTCCGGTTCCATGTTCTGCAGCAGCGCCTTGCGCTCGCCGAGGCGGCCCATCACGCCGCCCTGGAACTGTTCTTCCATGTCGCACACCAGCGATTCCACCGGTTCGTGCGTCACGCCGTCGACCTGCTTGAGGATCACTTCCGGACGCGACACCGCGAGCTCGTAGCCTTCGCGACGCATGTTCTCGATGAGGATCGACAGGTGCAGTTCGCCGCGGCCGCTGACCTTGAACTTGTCGGCGTCGGCCGTGTCCTCGACCTTCAGCGCGACGTTGTGCTGCGTCTCGCGCATCAGGCGGTCGCGCAGCTGGCGCGAGGTGAGGAACTTGCCGCCGCTGCGATCCTTGACGCCGGCGAACGGCGAGTCGTTGACCTGGAAGGTCATCGAGATCGTGGGTTCGTCGACGGTGAGCACGGGGAGCTGTTCGACCGCGCCCGGTTCGCACAGCGTGTCGGAAATGCCGAGGCCTTCAACGCCGGAGACGGCGATGATGTCGCCGGCCATCGCTTCGGGCACTTCCACGCGCTCCAGGCCCATGAAGCCGAGCACCTGCAGCACCTTGCCGTTGCGTGTCTTGCCTTCGCGGTCGATGACCGTGATCTGCTGGTTGGTCTTGATCTTGCCGCGCTGGATGCGGCCCACGCCGATGATGCCGACGTAGTTGTTGTAGTCGAGCGAGGTCACGCGCATCTGGAACGGGCCGTCCGGGTCGACCGGCGGCGCGGGCACGTGGTTGCAGATCGCTTCGAACAACGGCGTCATGTCGCCGTCGCGCACGCTCTCGTCCATGCCGGCGTAGCCCTGCAGGCCCGAGGCGTAGACGGTGGTGAAGTCGAGCTGGTCGTCGGTGGCGCCGAGGCGGTCGAACAGGTCGAACGTCTGGTCGAGCACCCAGCTGGCGCGCGCGCCGGGGCGGTCGACCTTGTTGACGACGACGATCGGCTTGAAGCCCATCGCGAACGCCTTCTGCGTCACGAAGCGCGTCTGCGGCATCGGGCCGTCCATCGCGTCGACGAGGATGAGCACCGAGTCGACCATCGACAGCACGCGTTCCACTTCGCCGCCGAAGTCGGCGTGCCCGGGCGTGTCGACGATGTTGATGCGCCACACCTCGCCCGTCTTCGGGTTGGTCCAGCGGATCGCGGTGTTCTTGGAAAGGATCGTGATGCCGCGTTCCTTTTCCAGGTCGTTGCTGTCCATCACCCGGTCGGGGACGACGGCGCGTTCGTTCAACGTGCCGGACTGCTTGAGCAGCTGGTCGACGAGGGTGGTCTTGCCATGGTCGACGTGCGCGACGATGGCGATATTGCGGAGGCGTTCGACGGAAGCGGTTGCGGACATACTGAATGCGCGCCGGCGACGGCGCGTAGGGCCTGGAAAGAGAGCCGGCGAGTATACCCGTGCTCGGGCCCCCAACACTGACTGGAGTATCCTCGGGCGCTTTCCCCACGGAGGTGCATCCATGAGCTTGTTCGCCGTATTCGATACCGCCCGCGGCCCGGTCCGCATCGAACTGGCCCCGGACAAGGCCCCGCTCACGGTGGCCAACTTCGTGAACCTGGCCCAGCGCGGTTTCTACGATGGCCTCAATTTCCACCGCGTCATCGACGATTTCATGGTCCAGGGTGGCTGTCCGGAAGGCTCCGGCCGCGGCGGCCCGGGCTACCGCTTCGAGGACGAGACCAACAACGGCCTGCGCCACGAGCGCGGCGTGCTGTCGATGGCCAATGCCGGCCCGAACACCAACGGCAGCCAGTTCTTCATCACCCACGTGCCCACCGGCTGGCTGGACGGCAAGCACACCGTCTTCGGCAAGGTGGTCGAGGGCATGGACGTGGTCGACGCCGTGAAGCAGGGCGACAAGATCAACAGCGTGAAGATCGAAGGCGACGCCGCCGCCGTGCTGGCCGCCAAGGCCGACCGCGTGAAGGAATGGAACCAGATCCTCGCGGCGTGATCCCCGGACGGCGGCGGTGTCAGCCGCCGCTGTTCCAGCGCAGGGTGTCGAGCATCCTCGACACCTTCGCTGCATCCCGCGGGAAGTAGTACTCGCTCGGCGCGATCCAGATCGCCAGCGCCAGGCCCTTCTCGTGTTCGAAGGCCGCCACGTAGCCCTGGTAGGCCAGGCCTTCGCTGTTCACCATGGTCAGGTCGAAGCGCAGGCCCTCGTGCGAACCGAAGTTCACCGGTCGCAGGTTGCTGGCCTCGATGCCGACCAGCCCGGCCTGCAGCAGGCCGTCGGAGATGAGGTCGCGCAGCTCGTCCTGCCGCATGCCGCGGTGGTAGTAGGGGCCGTCGGGGCGTCGCTTCCCCTGGCGCTGGCCCAGGAAGATGTATTCGCCTTCCTTCACGTACGGGATCAGATAGAGCAGGTTCAGCAGCTCGCCGTCGATCGTCCAGACCTGGTAGCGGCTGTCCGCGCCGCGCGTCCATTCCATCTCGCTGTTGATCGTGAGCTTCTGGCCCGCCGGGTTGGGGCCGGGCTCGACGAGCCGGCTGCCCGTCGTCGCGCACGCCGACAGCAGCATCGCGGCCGCCAACCCCAGCCACCAGCCGCGCATCGATCGCATCAGGGCGTTCCTCCGAGCTTGTCGAGTTCGCGTTGCACGAAGGCGCGATCGTCTGCCTGCGGCGCACGCGCCAGGTATTGCTGGAACGCATCGCGTGCCTGCGCACGCTGGCCGGCCTGCGCGAGGGCGAAGCCGTGTTCGCGCCACGCACCCGCGGGCGCGCCCGGCATCGCGATCGCCTGCGCGTACAGCGCCGCCGCTTTTTCGCGATCGCCGGGGCCATCCTCGCGCCGATGCGCTTCGGCGAGATAGAACGTGAGCACGCCGCGGTCTTCGCCGGGCGATTCGTCCAGCAGTTCCTGGATGACGAGCAGCGAGCTCTGGTAACGACGTTGCGAGAGTTCGCCGTCGAGCCAGTTTTCGAGGAAGGGCCGGGTCGCCGCGCGGTAGGGCGCGACGCCGAGCTCGTGCGGTGGATCGGAAATCGCGGCCGCTGCCGCGCGCACGTCGGCGAGGCGTTCTTCCGTCGCGGGATGCGAGGCGAAGACGCGGCTGCGCGGAAGGTATTTCAGCGTGTTTTCTTCGCGCAGCATGCGGCTCCACAGGTCCGCGCCGGCCTTCGGGTCGTACCCGTTCTTCACCACTTCGGCGAAACCGAGGTGATCGGCTTCGCGCTCCATGTCGCGGCTGAACTTGAAGACCGTGGCGTACGCGGCGAGCGAACCGAGCATCGCGGTGTTCGGTGCGCCGAAGCCGTAGGCGAGCACGGAGAACGCACTCAGCAACGCGCTGGTGTCCTTCATGCGCCGCCATTGCCGGATCGAATGCTGCGCGCGGTAGTGGCCGGCTTCGTGGCCGAGCACGAACGCGAGTTCGGCTTCGTCGCGCATGCGCAGCAACGCGCCCGTCCACACCAGCAGCATTCCGTTGGGCGCCATGCTCGCGTTGAACTGCGGCACGTTCATGACGTAGACGCGCATGTCCTGGCAATGGCCCGCGCTCACCTTGCACGCCACTTGCTTCACGTACGCATTGAGCGCGGGATCGCGCACGCGCATCGGCGAACGTTGCAGTTCTTCTTCCGCGCGCTGCATTGCGTACCAGAGTTCGCCTTCGTCGGTGCCGGAGGCCGGCCGCGTGCCGGGTGCGTTGTCGCGCAAGGGTTGCTGCGACGCGCACGCACCGAGCGCCACGAACGCCGCGATGGACAGCGAGAGCAGGCGCGGGCTCATCGCCGGATGCCCCGGAGCAGGTCGCCGGCGGTTTCGTGCGCGCCCTTCGGGTCCCGCAGGTCGCCGGTCTGGTCCAGCAGCAGGTTGTGCCAGACCACCTGGCCGGTGCGCAGGTCCACCAGCGAGGCCAGCCCGATCTGCATGCCGCCGCCCACGTCGCCGCCGAGCAGCAGGAAGCCGATGATCCGCATCGCCGCGCGCCCGCCGGAGGTGTAGCTGTCGCGGATGTAGGTGAACAGCGCGTAGTCCGCGCCGGTGGCCTCGCGCAGGGCCGCGACCCCGGGGCCGAGCGTCCAGTCGAACTTGCCGTGCTTGTTGCGCAGGGCGTCGCCGCGCGCGTAGCTCAGGATGCTGATCGACACCGCCTGGTTCAGCAGCGTGAGCTGGCGCAGCTTGTTTTCCGGGCCGGCGTCCTTGGGCAGCATGAAGTCGCCCTTCAGCGGCACGCCCTGGGCCTGGAGGATGTCGCGGGCGGCGATCGGGAATTCGCGCCGGGCCGTCAGCGTCCACGCTTCCCGCGGCTCCTGCATGCCGCCGGCACCGACCGCATACAGCTCGATGTCCGGTTCCACCAGCACCACGGTGCCCACGATGTGCTCGGGCTTGCCGCTCGCATCGGTGGCGGTGCGGACCTGGGTGGACGTGCACCCGGACAAGGCCAGGCCGGCCAGCAACGACAGGGCCAGCCAGGCGCCCCGGAAAGCCGTGCGCGGCAAGGGATTCGGCCCGATGGCACACGTCCGCTGTGATAGCATTCCGCGCTTCCTTCCGGCCCGTTCGCGGCCGTCCCCGAAGAGGTTTTCTGCGATGCCTGAGCTCGCCCGGCGCATTGGTCGCGCCAAGCCTAGCGCAATCATGCTGGTCGCCGAAAAGGCCAAGCGACTCAAGTCCGAAGGCCGCGACATCATCAGCTTCTCGATCGGCGTGCCCAACTTTTTGCCGGGCGACCACGTCTATGCCGCCGCCCGTGAAGCGTTGGCGAAGGACAGCGGCCAGTACGGCAGCAACCGCGGCGCCGACGCATTGCTCGATGCGTTCATCGCGCACATGGAACAGGTCGGCATGACCGGCTACACCCGCGCCAACGTGGCGACGGGCATCGGCGCCAAGCACGTCATCTACAACCTGGCCGAGGCGCTGCTGGACGAAGGCGACGCCATCTGCTTCGCCGTGCCGTACTGGACCAGCTACGTCGACATCGCCGAGATCGTGAACGCGAAGATCGACCTGCTGCCGTGCCCGGCCACGCAGGACTACAAGATGACGCCCGCGCAGCTCGACGCCGCGCTGGCGAAGAAGCCCAAGGTGTTCCTGTTCAACAACCCGTCCAACCCGACGGGCATGGTGTACACGAAGGCCGAGATCTCGGCGCTCGCCGACGTGCTGGTGAAGTACCCGGACACGTGGGTCATCACCGACGACATCTACAACCGCATGGTGTTCGACGGCATCGGCTACCACAACTTCGTGCAGGCGCGTCCCGAACTGCGCGAGCGCGTGATCTTCATCGACTCGCTGTCCAAGACCTACGGCATGCCGGGGTGGCGCGTGGGCTTCATGGCGGGCCCGGCGTCGGTGGCGCAGGCCGTGGCCACGATGAACTCGAACCACATCACCAACATCCCGGAAATCATCACCGCCGCCGCGGTCGCCGCACTGTCGGGTCCGCAGGATGTCCCCACGGCGAAGAACGCCGAGTTCCAGGCCAAGCGCGACCAGGTGCTGGCCGCGCTCGCCGCGATCCCGGGCATCGTGTGCCCGCGTCCGCAGGGTGCGTTCTACGTCTTCCCGGACATCAGCTGCGCGTTCGGCAAGACGCATGGCCCCACCGGCACGAAGATCACCAACGACGTCGATCTGTGCAGCGCGCTGCTCGAATCGCACGGCGTCGCGTGCGTCCCCGGTTCGGCGTTCGGCGAACCGCGCGCGATGCGCATCAGCTACACGTGCCCCACGCCGCAGCTCGCGCCCGGCCTGTCGCGCATCCAGCAGTTCTTCTCGGAACTGCAGTAACCCCCCTCCCGCCCCCGCATACGTTCTTCGGAGTTCGAAATGAAGCAACCCGTCCGAGTCGCCGTCACCGGCGCTGCCGGCCAGATCGGCTACGCCCTGCTGTTCCGCATCGCTTCGGGCGAAATGCTCGGCAAGGACCAGCCGGTGATCCTGCAGATGCTGGAGCTGCCGCTCGAGAAGGCGCAGGCCGCGCTCAAGGGCGTGATGATGGAGCTCGAGGACTGCGCGTTCCCGCTGCTCGCCGGCATGGTCGGCACGGATGATCCGCGCGTGGCGTTCAAGGACGCCGACATCGCCCTGCTGGTCGGCGCGCGTCCGCGCGGCCCGGGCATGGAGCGCAAGGACCTGCTGCTCGAAAACGCGAAGATCTTCACCGAGCAGGGCAAGGCGCTCAACGACGTCGCTTCGCGCAACGTCAAGGTGCTCGTGGTCGGCAACCCGGCCAACACCAATGCGTACATCGCGATGAAGTCGGCGCCCTCCCTGCCGGCGAAGAACTTCACCGCCATGCTGCGCCTGGACCACAACCGCGCGCTGTCGCAACTGGCCACCAGGGCCGGCGTGGCCGTGGCCGACATCGACAAGCTCGTCGTGTGGGGCAACCACTCGCCGACGATGTATCCCGACTACCGCTTCGCCACCGCGGGCGGCGCGTCGCTGAAGGACAAGATCAACGACGCCGACTGGAACGCCAACGACTTCATCCCGAAGGTCGGCAAGCGCGGCGCTGCGATCATCGAAGCGCGCGGCCTGTCGTCGGCCGCGTCGGCCGCCAATGCGGCGATCGACCACGTGCGTGACTGGGTGCTCGGCTCGAACGGCAAGTGGGTGACGATGGGCGTGCCGTCCGACGGCAGCTACGGCATCCCCGAAGGCGTGATCTACGGCGTGCCGGTGACCACCGCCAACGGCGAATACACGCGCATCGAAAACCTGCCGGTCGACGATTTCAGCCGCGAGCGCATGGACAAGACGCTGGCCGAGCTCGAAGAAGAGCGCGCCGGCGTGGCGCACTTGCTCTGATGCAACCCACGAAGGCGGCCACGGCCGCCTTCGTCGTTACGAGGTGACCATGTCCAACAACACCGCAGGCGCACGCTTCCGCGCCGCGCTTTCCGAAGAAACCCCGCTGCAGGTCATGGGCGCGATCACCGCGTACGCCGGCCTGATGGCCAAGCGCACCGGCTACCGCGCGCTGTACCTGTCCGGCGGCGGCGTCGCCGCCAATTCGCTCGGCATGCCCGACCTCGGCATCAGCACGATGGAAGACGTGCTGGTCGATGCACGGCGCATCGTGGACGCGACGCAAATGCCGCTGCTCGTCGACATCGATACCGGCTGGGGCGGCGCGTTCAACATCGCGCGCACCATCCGCAACTTCATCAACGTCGGCGTCGCCGCCGTGCACATGGAAGACCAGGTCGGGCAGAAGCGCTGCGGCCATCGCCCGGGCAAGGAAGTCGTGCCGAAGGACGAGATGGTCGATCGCGTGAAAGCCGCCGTGGATGCGCGCACCGATGCCTCGTTCGTGATCATGGCGCGCACCGACGCGGCCGCGGTCGAAGGCCTCGATGCCGCGATCGACCGCGCGTGCGCGTACGTCGAAGCCGGCGCCGACATGATCTTCCCGGAAGCGATGCAGACGCTCGACGACTACCGGCGCTTCAAGGCCGCGGTGAAGGTGCCGATCCTGGCCAACCTCACCGAGTTCGGTTCGACGCCGTTCTTCACCACCGATGAGCTGCGCGGGGCCAACGTCGACATCGCGCTGTACTGCTGCGGTGCGTATCGCGCGATGAACAAGGCGGCGCTGGGCTTCTACGAGACGGTACGCCGCGAAGGCACGCAGAAGAACACGATCCCGACGCTGCAGACACGCGCCGAGTTGTACGACTACCTCGGCTACCACGCGTACGAGGACAAGCTCGACGCATTGTTCGCCAAGCCGGCCAGGTGAGCGACGCCGCGTCGCCGCCGCGCACCGACTGGGATCGCGTCACCGCGATCGCGGCGGTCCTGATCGGCCTGGTCGCGGTGGGCGTGGCGGCGTACACCGCCACGCTGCAGCGCCAGCAGATCCGCGCGCAGGTGTGGCCGCGCGTGTTGTTCTACAACGCGGGCATGGCGGGCGAGTTCCACATCGCGAACAAGGGCGTCGGCCCGGCGGTGGTGCGCTCGGTGCGCGTGACGGTGGACGGCAAGCCCGTGCGCAACTGGGGCCAGGCGCTGACGCGGCTGGGCCTGTCGGATCCCGCGCAGAAGTACAGCTCGCTCTCGGGCATGGTGCTGTCGCCGGGCGACGACATCGGCTACCTGCTGCCGGGCGACCATGCGCAGTTCGTGGCGCTGCGCCACCACGTCGGCGACCGACTGAAGCTGGACCTTTGCTACTGCTCGGCGCTGGACGAATGCTGGTCCACGCAGAATTACAGCGAGACGCTGGACGATGTCCAGCGACCGGTCGACCGGTGCCCCGCGGCGGGCCCTGGCGATTTCGAAAACTGATGCACGCACGTAAGGAGCACCCATGAGCGACAACACCGCTGCGTCCGGCCCTGGCACGCCAGGCTTCAAGCCCAAGAAATCCGTCGCGCTGAGCGGCACGGCCGCGGGCAACACCGCGCTGTGCACCGTGGGCCGCAGCGGCAACGACCTGCACTACCGCGGTTACGACATCCACGACCTGGCCACCAAGTCCACGTTCGAGGAAGTCGCGCACCTGCTCGTGCATGGCGTGCTGCCAAGCGCCTCGCAGCTGCGTGCGTACAAGACGAAGCTCAGCCGCCTGCGCGGCCTGCCGGCGATCGTGCAGGAAGCGCTGGAACTGGTGCCCGCCAACGCGCACCCGATGGACGTGATGCGCACGGGCTGTTCGGTGCTGGGCACCGTGCTGCCGGAACGCGAAGGCCATCCGGCGTCCGAAGCACGCGACCTGGCCGACCGCCTGATCGCCAGCTTCGGTTCGATGTTGCTGTACTGGTGGCACTTCACGCGCAACGGCCGCCGCATCGATTGCGAGACCGACGACGACAGCGTCGCGGCGCATTTCCTGCATTTGCTGCATGGCGAAGAGCCGAGCGACCTGCATGCCAACGCGCTGGACAAGTCGCTGATCCTGTACGCCGAGCATGAGTTCAATGCGTCCACCTTCACCGCGCGCGTGATCGCCGGCACCGGGTCGGACATGCATTCGTGCATCACCGGCGCGATCGGCGCGCTGCGCGGCCCGAAGCACGGCGGCGCGAACGAAGTGGCAATGGACATCATCAGCCGCTACGCGTCGGCCGACGAAGCGGAAGCCGACATCCGTGCGCGCGTGGAGCGGAAGGAAATCGTGATCGGCTTCGGTCACCCGGTCTACACCGTGAGCGACCCGCGCAATCCGATCATCAAGGAGATCTCGCGCACGCTGTGCGCCGACGGCGGCAACCAGGTGCTGTTCGACGTGAGCGAGCGCATCGAGACGCTGATGTGGGACACCAAGAAGATGTTCCCCAACCTGGATTGGTACAGCGCGTCGGCCTACCACATGATGGGCATCCCGACGCCGATGTTCACGCCGCTGTTCGTCATCGCGCGCACCACCGGCTGGGCCGCGCACGTGATCGAACAGCGCGAGGACGGCAAGATCATCCGTCCGAGCGCGAACTACATCGGGCCGGAAGATCGCGCGTACGTGCCGATCGACAAGCGCTGATACTTTCGAGGCACAAAAAAAGGCCGCGCATTGCGCGGCCTTTTTCGTTGGGGGCGACGCTTACGCCAGCCCTTCTTCCTCGAGCGCCTTCTGCACGCCCGGATCCTTGCGCATGTGTTCGAAGAACGCGTGCAGGTGGTCCAGGCCCGACAGGTCCACCTTCACCGCGCGCGCCCAGCGCAGCACGACGAACAGGTAGGGATCGGCGATCGAACGCGTGCCCGCGATCCACTGCTTGCCGGCCAGTTGCTTGTCGGCGCGCTCGAACAGCGTGCGCAGCGACTGGCGCGCGTTGTCCTGCGCCTTCTCGATGAGCTTCGGGTCTTCCAGGAAATTGGCGCTGCCGAAGAACACCTTGAAGAGCGGGTGCACGTCGGAGTTGGCGAACGACAGCCAGCGATTCACTTCGGCGCGTCCCTTCGGCGTGCCGTCGCCGCCGAGCTGCGCGTCGGGATGGGTGTCGGCGAGGTAATTGAGGATCGCCACGTTCTGCGTGAGGATCCAGCCGTCCACGTCGAGCGCGGGGACGGCGCCGGCGGGATTGATGGCGAGGTATTCCGGCGTCTGCCGGTCTTCCTTCGACAGGCGCGTGGCCTGGAACGGCTTGCCGATCCATTCCAGCGCGATGTGGTCGGCGAGGGCGCACGTGCCCGGCGAGTAGTACAACTTCATCGGCGACTCCGTTTCGATGCGAGGCGCGCATCATGCGCAGTCGCGCGTGCAGCGTCGATCACGCGCGGCGCAACGCTGCATGCCGCAGGGCGCGCCTTGTGCCGATATTTCAACCGCGCGGCGGCAGCGACTGGACGCGATAGAAGGTGTGGTCGCCGATCGTCGCCACCTGGTGGGCGTTGCGCCACGCGGGGCTCGCGATCGCGGTGGCGGCGAAGTGGCTCGCGCCCGGCACGAGTTCCTTGCGCTCGCCGTCGGGCAGGGCCCAGTTGCGTTCGGCTTCCAGCGCCACCGTGACGGCGCGGGCCCAGGCCTCGCCGCCGCGCAGCTGCGTGCTGGCCGGGACGATCGTGGGCGCGAACTGGTGGCGCGCGGTGACCACCGAACACAGGTTGTCTCCCCACAGGCCGCTGTCGCGGCGCCGCAGGGCGACTTCGGCCACGGCCTGCTGGCCCTGCGCGGACTGGTCGCGCGCTTCCAGGTAGACGGTGGTGCTGAGGCAAAGCGAATCGGCGGCCGGCTGTGGCAGGACCTGCGACAGCCAGAGGATCCAGGCGAGCTTCATTGCGTCGTGCTCCTTGCTCCGTTGCGCCGGCGGTCGCGTGGCGCGACCGGGACGGCATGGCGTACTGGGGAGGGCGGCGGCTCTGTGGCTGCCTTTGCCCGGGCGCGGTCCTTCGACGTGGACCGTGCGGGTGCCGGCCTGCGGAAGGCGGCCGGCGAGAAAGTGGGCGCACGGTAGCGGCGGTAGGCTCAACGCCGCGTGAACGCCTTCGCTAAGTATCGGATTTGCTTGTGTTTTCCAAATGAATGCGGTAGGGCAATCCCGCCTGCGTTCACATCTGGACGATGGGTTTGAAGCCGCCGAAGAACATCCGCTTGCCGTCGAAGGGCAGCGACTTGGGATCCATGAACTGCGCCAGCCGCGGATCCGCCATGACCTTCGCGTTGATGCGATCGCGCGCCGCGCGGGACTTGTAGAGGATCCAGGAGAAGACCACGACCTCGCCCGGCTTGAGCTTCACCGCCTGCGGGAACGAGGTGAGCTTGCCCGGCTTGACGTCGTCGGCGACGCATTCCATGTATTCGAGGGCGCCGTGTTCGCGCCAGATCTTGCCGCCCAGGCGGGCCATCTTGCGGTAGGCGGCCAGGTTCGCTTCGGGGACGGCCAGGACGAATCCATCGACGTACATGGGCAACCTCCTGCGACGGGTGGTCGCCGGAGGCTACGCCCGCGGGCGTTACAAATTCGCAGCGACGCGGGTGCCCTGGGCGATGGCGCGCTTGGCGTCCAGCTCTGCCGCCACGTCGGCGCCGCCGATGACGTGGACTTCGCGGTCGGGGAGGGCGTCGAGCAGGTCGCGGCGCGGCTCCTGGCCGGCGCACACCACCACCTGGTCGACGGGCAACACCTGTTCGGCGCCTTCGATGCGGATGTGCAGGCCGTGGTCGTCGATGCCGAGGTATTCGACGCCGCCCAGCATGCGCACGCCCTTCGCTTTCAACGTGGCGCGATGGATCCATCCGGTGGTCTTGCCCAGGCGCGCGCCGGGTTTGCCGGGCGTGCGTTGCAGCAGCCACAGCTTCCGCGCCGGTGGTTCGGGCCAGGCGGGCGCGAGGCCGCCGCGCGTTTCGAACGCAGGATCGATGCCCCATTCGTGCATCCAGCGCGTTGCGTCGAGCGCGGGCGAAGGGCCGTCGTGCACGAGGAATTCGGCGACGTCGAAACCGATGCCGCCCGCGCCGATGATGGCCACGCGTTCGCCGCAGGTGACGCGGCCTTCGAGCACGTCGAGATAGCCGACCACTTTGGGATGCGTGATGCCGGGGATGTCCACCGCGCGCGGCAACACGCCGGTGGCGAGCACGATCGCGTCGAAGCCGGCGAGCATTTCTGCATCTGCGCGTGCACCCAGGCGCACGTCGACGCCCGTCTCTTCGAGCCGATGCCGGAAGTACCGCAACGTCTCGTGGAATTCTTCCTTGCCCGGGATGCGCTTGGCGAGGTTGAACTGCCCGCCGATTTCCGCCGCGGCATCGAACAGCACGACGCGGTGCCCGCGCGCCGCGGCTTCCGTCGCGCACGCAAGGCCCGCGGGGCCCGCGCCCACGACGGCGATGCGGCGCGGCGTGCTGGCGGGCGTGATGACGAGTTCGGTTTCGGCGCAGGCACGCGGATTCACCAGGCAGCTCGCGCGCTTGTTCTCGAACACGTGGTCGAGGCACGCCTGGTTGCAGGCAATGCAGGTGTTGATCGCGTGCGCGCGGCCGGCGCGGGCCTTGTTCGGCCATTGCGGATCGGCGAGCAGCGGGCGCGCCATCGACACGAGGTCCGCGCCGCCGTCGGCGAGCACGCGTTCGGCGACGTCGGGCATGTTGATGCGGTTGGTGGCGACCAGCGGCACGCGCACGTGCGGGCGCAGTTTCGCGGTGACGCCGGCGAACGCGGCGCGCGGCACCGACGTCGCGATCGTGGGGATGCGCGCTTCGTGCCAGCCGATGCCGGTGTTGATGATCGTCGCGCCTGCGGCCTCGACCGCCTGCGCCTGCAGCACGATGTCGTTCCAGTCCGAGCCGCCTTCGACCAGGTCCAGCATCGACAGGCGATACACGACGATGAAGTCCGGCCCGCAGGCTTCGCGCACGCGGCGCACGATCTCCACGGCGAAGCGCATGCGTTGCGCGACGTCGCCGCCCCACGCGTCGGTGCGCTTGTTCGTGCGCGCGACGGTGAACTGGTTGATGAGATAGCCCTCGGAGCCCATCAGCTCCACGCCGTCGTAGCCGGCTTCGCGCGCGAACGTGGCGGCCCGCGCATACGCGTCGATCTGGCGATCGACCCCGCGCGCCGACAACGCGCGCGGCGTGAACGGATTGATCGGCGCCTTGAGCTTCGACGGTGCAACCGACAACGGGTGGTAGGCGTAGCGCCCCGCGTGCAGCAGTTGCAGGCACACGTGCGCGCCGTGCGCGTGGACGGCCTGCGTGACCTTGCGGTGCGGACGCGTCTCGTGGCGCCACGACAACTTGCCGGCGAAGGGCTTCAGCCAGCCGACGATGTTGGGCGCGAAGCCGCCGGTGACGATCAGGCCCGCGCCGCCTTCGGCGCGTTCGGCGAAATACGCGGCGAGCTTGTCGAAATCGCGCGCCCGGTCTTCCAGGCCCGTGTGCATCGAGCCCATCAGGATGCGGTTGCGCAGCGTCGCGAAGCCCAGGTCCAGCGGGCGGAACAGGTGCGGGTAGGGCATTCGCATACGCCGGCGTACGGGAGCGCGCACGATGCCCGCCCGCGCCGCCGCACGCAAGGGTTCGGTCGAACGCGGCCTCAGTCGAACGCGAACGCGTCCAGCGCGAGGGTGCCCAGTTCGTGCGAACGATGCAGGGTGCGCACCGCGGGCGTGGCACCGCCGGCACCGAGTGCGACGAACAACGGCATCAGGTGCTCGACGGTGGGATGGGCGCGGTTCGCGTGCGGGGCCTGCGCCTGCCAGTCGAGGAGGGCGGGCAGGTCGTGGGCCTGGAGGCGTTCGCGCATCCAGTCGGCGAAACCGGCGGCCCAGGGCGCGAGGGCGGCGTCCTGGGTTTTCCAGTCGAGGTCGCCGAGGTTGTGCACGAAGCCGCCGGATCCGATGACCAGGACGTTTTCTTCGCGCAGCCCGGCGAGGGCGCGGCCGAGGGCGACGTGCGCCGCGGCATCGCCGCGCGGGTCCACGGACACGGGCACCACCGGGATGTCGGCGTCCGGATACATGCGGCGCAGCGGCACCCACACGCCGTGGTCGAGGCCGTGTTCCGGGGCTGCGGTCGCGGTCGCGCCCGCCGCTTCGAGGCGATGCAGGATCGCCCTGGCGAGCTCGGGATCGCCGGGCGCCGGGTAGCGCAGGTCGTACAGCTGCGGCGGGAAGCCACCGAAGTCGTGGACCGTGCGCGGTTGCGCCGCCGTGCCGACATGCGTCGGCGCGGCCGTGAAATGCGCGGAGGCCACGACGATGGCGCGCGGCCTGGGCATCGACGCGCCGAGGCCATCGAGGAACCGGCCGGCGGGCGAATCCTGCACGGCGAGCATGGGCGAGCCGTGCGAGAGGAAGAGGGCGGGGAGTGTCTGCATGCGGTGCAACATGCGCGCTCATCGGGCCGCATCCAAGCTCGACAGGTGCGTAGGTGCGTTGCGCGCACGCAACGCCGCGCAGCGCAAAACCGATGGTCGGGGACGTCGCGGGCGGCGACGTCTGGCAAAATGCGCGGCTCCCCTCCGCCACCGATGCCCGCATGAGCCATTCCGACGTCCGCTCCGCCGTCCGCCCGAACCCCGACCAGCCGATGGTCGACATCGCCGATTACGTCCTCGACTACAAGATCGAGTCGCAGGAAGCCTTCGACACCGCGCGCCACATGCTGCTCGACTCGCTGGCCTGCGCGATGCTGGCGATGAAGTTCGAGGGCTGCGTGAAGCACCTCGGTCCGATCGTGCCGGGCGCCACGCTGCCGGGCGGCGCGCTGGTGCCGGGCACCTCGTTCGAACTGGATCCGGTGCAGGCCGCCTTCAACATCGGCACGCTGGTGCGCTGGCTCGACTTCAACGACACCTGGCTCGCCGCCGAGTGGGGCCATCCGTCCGACAACCTCGGCGCGATCCTCGCCGTGGCCGACTGGATGAACCGCGAAGCGCTGCGCGGCGACGGCAACAAGATCACCGTGCGCGACGTGCTGGGCTGGGCGATCAAGGCGCACGAGATCCAGGGCGTGTACGCGCTGCAGAACTCGTTCAACCGGGTCGGCCTGGACCACGTGATCCTGGTCCGCCTGGCGTCCACCGCCGTGGCCACCGCCATGCTGGGCGGCACGAAGGACGAAATCATCACCGCCGTCTCGCACTCCTGGATCGACAACGGCGTGCTGCGCACCTACCGCCACGCGCCCAACACGGGCCCGCGCAAGAGCTGGGCCGCGGGCGACGCCTGCCGCCGCGCCGTCACGCACGCGCTCAACGCCGTGCAGAAGAAGGTGGTGGGCTATCCGAGCGCGCTGAGCGCGAAGACCTGGGGGTTCTACGACGTTGCGTTCAAGGGCAAGGAATTCCAGTTCGAGCGCCCGTTCGGCAGCTACGTGATGGAAAACGTCCTGTTCAAGATCAGCTTCCCCGCCGAATTCCATGCGCAGACGGCCGTGGAGTGCGCGATGCAGCTGCATCCGCAGGTGAAGGCGCGCATCGCCGACATCGAACGCATCGAGCTGCAGACCCAGGAAGCCGGCGTCCGCATCATCGACAAGACCGGCCCGCTGGCCAACTACGCCGACCGCGACCACTGCCTGCAGTACATGGTGGCCGTGCCGCTGATCTTCGGCCGCCTCACCGCCGACGACTACAACGACGACATCGCCGCCGACCCGCGCATCGACGCCCTGCGTGAAAAGATGGTCGTGAAGGAGAACCCGCAGTTCACGAAGGACTACTTCGACCCCGACAAGCGCTACATCGGCAACTCGGTGCAGGTGTTCTTCAAGGACGGCACCAGCACGGACCTGGTGTCCATCGACTATCCGATCGGCCACCGCAAGCGCCGGGCCGAAGGCATCCCGGTGCTGATGGCGAAGTTCCAGGCCGCCAACCGGGCCCACCTGCCGGCCGCCCAGGCCGACCGCCTGATGGCCCTCGCCGCCAAGCCGGCCGAGCTCGAAGCCATGTCCATCTCGGATTTCCTGAATCTTTACCGGGTATAGAATTCCGCATGCAGCAGGGGTTGGCACCCGGTCAACTGTTATGCTAGCGTTAACAAGGCCTTCATGCGGCCCGTCATAAGTTTGAATCCAAGCCGTGCGGACATGCGGCCGTCTGAACGAAAAAACGATGTTTCTTTACCCTGATCAAGGAGCTGAACATGAACAAGAAACTCCTCTGCGCCGCGCTGCTGGGTGGTCTTGGCGTCGCCCAGGCCGCTTCTGCGCAGGACTTCGACGACCGCTGGTATGTCTCCGGTTCGACCGGCGTCAATTTCCAGGACACGGACCGTGATACCGAAGATTCCATTTTCGCCACCCTCGGCTTCGGCAAGTTCCTGAACCCGAACTGGTCGGTCGAAGCAGAACTGAACTACCAGAACCCGGACAAGTCCTCCAACCCGAACCTGTGGTGGAGCCAGTACGGCGTGTCGGCCGATGCCCGTTACCACTTCCGCAGCGTCGACTCCAAGTGGTGGCCGTACATCCGCATGGGCCTGGGCTGGCAGCGTCACGAAGAAGAGTTCGTGCGCGACCCGGCGTTCGGCACCCCGAGCGATGGGTTCCCGGCGCAGCATGAAGACAACAACGTCGCCGTCAACCTCGGCGCCGGTCTCCAGTTCGACTTCGGCCGCGTTGACCTCCGTACGGAAGTCGGCACGCGCATCGATTTCGACGACGTCCAGGCCCGTTCGGCCCAGACGCAGGAAGACTACTTCACGGACCTGCTGGCTTCGGTCGGCCTGACCGTGGCCCTCGGACCGGAGCCGTCGGCCCCGGTTGCCCCGGCCCCGGCCGCCCCGTCGTGCGCCGATGCGGACGATGACGGCGACGGCGTCAACAACTGCGACGACAAGTGCCCCGGTTCGCAGGCTGGCCAGACCATCGGTCCGGACGGCTGCCCGGTGCCGGTCTCCATCGACCTGAAGGGTGTGAACTTCGACTTCGACAAGTCGACGCTCCGTCCGGACGCGGTGGCGATCCTCGGCGAAGCCGTCGAAATCCTGAAGCGCTACCCCGACCTGAAGGTTGAAGTCGCCGGTCACACCGACTCCGTCGGCACCGATGCCTACAACCAGTCGCTGTCGGAGCGTCGCGCCAAGGCCGTGTACGACTACCTGACCAGCAACGGCGTCGACGCCGCGCGCCTGGTGGGCCCGAACGGTTACGGCGAGAGCCGCCCGATCGCGCCGAACACGAACGAAGACGGTTCGGACAATCCGGAAGGCCGTGCGCGCAACCGCCGCACCGAGCTGAACGTCCAGAACTAAGCGTTCGAAGCTCCAAGCAACAAAAGGAAGCCCGGCCTCGTGCCGGGCTTCTTCTTTTTGCGGTTCTTTTTTCGCGAACGTCGCGTGCAAGCGCGCAAGCTGTGATCGCTGCGGTTGTTCGATGCGATCCCCGCACCTACACTCGCGTCGCCTTCGAGGAGAAACATCATGTCGCGTGCATTGATCGCGGTTGCCCTGTTCAGTCTCGCGGGCCTTGCCCACGCACAGTCCGACAATTGCGCGATCACCGCGCGCGCACTGCCGGTGCAGCCCACCGTGCTGCCCGCCGTCGCGCCCGAATTCACCGCGCCCAGCCACCAGCTCGGCGCGCCCACCGGCGTTCTCGCGCAGGCCTTCGACGAAGCGCAGTCGGTCGACAACGTCCTGCTGCGCCTGCGCCTGGAAGGCTGCCGCAACGTCGCCAACGCCATGCCCGCCGCATCGCCCGGCACGCCGGCGGCGAACGGCGTGATCGATCCGGCCACGTACAAGCCGAAGACGCAGTTCGACAACACGCCGTGGCGGTTCGACATGAACCAGAACGGCAAGCGCATGACGGCCGAAGAGTTCGACCAGTGGATGAAGGCACGTGGCGTGCGCGTGGCGAAGGGCGGGGGTGCTGCAACCGCACCCGCGGCGCCGACGCCCACGGACGCCGCACCGGGCACGACGCCCACGGCCGCGCCGTCGACCACGACGACGCCCGCCACGCCGAAGCCGCCCACCAAGCCGGACGGCGCGAAGTAACCCACTCTGCATCCGCCGTGCCCGGCGCCACGCCCCGCCACGGCCTTGCACGCGCGCTGTCCAAGCGCGGCGTGTGTTCGCGCACGCAGGCCGCCGAATGGATCCGCGCGGGCCGTGTGCGCGTCGACGGGCGCATCGTGCGTGATCCCGAATTCCCAACGATCGCCGGCCGCCACCGGATCACGGTGGACGAGCAACCGCTCGACGCCGCCGCGCCGCTCTACCTCGTGCTCAACAAGCCGCGCGGCCTGGTGACCACCGCGCGCGACGAGCACGACCGCGACACCGTCTATACCTGTTTCGAATCCGCCGGCCTGCCTTGGATCGCCCCCGTGGGCCGCCTCGACAAGGCCAGCGAAGGCCTGCTGCTGTTCTCCAACGATCCCGCGTGGGCCGCGCGCATCACCGATCCCGCGACCGGTCCCGACAAGCGCTACCACGTGCAGGTCGATCGCCGCCCGGACGACGACACGCTCGACGCGCTCGCCGACGGCATCCTCGCCGACGGCGAACCGTTGCACGCCAAGTCCATCGCGCTGCTGCGCGCAGGCGATCGCACCGCGTGGCTCGACATCGTTTTGGACGAAGGCCGCAACCGGCAGATCCGACGTCTATTGGCCGCGTTCGATTTCGACGTGTTGCGCCTGGTGCGCGTCGCGATCGGCCCGCTGGAACTCGGCGATCTCGCGAAGGGCGCATGGCGCCCGCTGACCGAAACGGAAGTCGCCGCATTGCGCGGCGACTGAAACCCGTCAGGCCTTGATGACGCCCAGTTCGCGTCCGATGCGCACGAACGCATCGATCGCGCGGTCCAGGTGTTCGCGCGTGTGCGCTGCGCTGATCTGCGTGCGGATGCGCGCCTGGCCCTTGGGCACGACCGGAAAGAAGAACCCGATCGCGTAGATCCCTTCCTCCAGCAACCGCTGCGCGAACTTCTGCGCCAGCGGCGCGTCGTACAGCATCACCGGCGAAATCGGATGCACGCCCGGCTTGATGTCGAAGCCCGCCGCCGTCATGCGCTCGCGGAAGTATTTCGTGTTTTCCGCCAGCGTGTCGCGCAATTCACCGGCGGATGCCAGCATCTCGAACGCCTTGATCCCCGCGGCCACCACGTGCGGCGGCAGCGAGTTGGAGAACAGGTACGGCCGCGACCGCTGCCGCAGCAGCTCGATCACTTCGCGCTTGGCCGTCGTGAACCCGCCGAGCGCACCGCCCATCGCCTTGCCGAGCGTGCCGGTGAAGATGTCGATCTTCTCCATCACGCCTTTCACTTCCGCCGAGCCGCGGCCCGTCTTCCCGAGGAAGCCGGTGGCGTGGCATTCGTCGATGTGCACCAGCGCGCCGTACTGCTGCGCCAGCCTCGTGATCTCGTCGAGCGGCGCGATGAACCCGTCCATCGAGAACACGCCATCGGACGTGATCATGATCGTGCGCGCGCCGTCGGCCTTCGCCTGCTTGAGCTGCGCCTCGAGGTCGGCCATGTCGCAGTTGGCGTAGCGGTAGCGCTTCGCCTTGCACAGCCGCACGCCGTCGATGATCGAGGCGTGGTTGAGCGCGTCGGAGATGATCGCGTCGTTCTCGTCCAGCAACGGCTCGAACAAACCGCCGTTCGCATCGAAGCACGCCGCGTACAGGATCGTGTCTTCGGTGCCGAAGAACGCCGAGATCGTGCGTTCCAGTGCCTTGTGCAGGTCCTGCGTGCCGCAGATGAAGCGCACGCTCGCCATGCCGAAGCCGTGCGTGTCCAGCGCTTCCTTCGCCGCGTGGATCACGTCCGGATGGTCGGCGAGGCCCAGGTAGTTGTTGGCGCAGAAGTTCAGCACCGTGCGCCCGTCTTCCAGCGTGATCTCCGCCGACTGCGGGCTGGTGATGATGCGTTCGGACTTGAACAGCCCGGCCTCGCGGATTTCGTCGAGCGTGGCGGCGTAGCGGGAGGTCAGCGTCATGGTCGTCAGTTCCAGCTCAGCACGACCTTGCCGGCCTTGCCCGATTCCATCAGGTCGAAGCCCTTCTGGAATTCGTCGATCGGCAACTGGTGCGTGAGCACCTTGCCGAGCGGGAAGCCCCCGAGCACCAGCTGCGTCATCTTGTACCAGGTCTCGTACATGCGCCGGCCGTAGATGCCCTGCAGCGTGAGGCCCTTGAAGATCACCTTGTCCCAGTCGGCGCCCGCGCCCTTCGGCATGATGCCGAGCATCGCGATCTTGCCGCCGTGGTACATGCAATCGAGCATGTCGTTGAACGCGCGCGGATTGCCGCTCATCTCCAGGCCCACGTCGAAGCCTTCCATGTGCAGGTCGGCCATCACGTCCTTCAGCGACGTGTTGGTGACGTTGACCACGCGCGTGGCGCCCATGTCGGCGGCGAGCTTGAGGCGGAAGTCGTTGACGTCGGTGACCACCACGTTGCGCGCACCGATGTGCTTGCAGATACCCGCGGCGATGATGCCGATCGGGCCGGCGCCGGTGATCAGCACGTCTTCGCCGACCACGTCGAATTCCAGCGCGCAATGCGCCGCGTTGCCATAGGGATCGAAGAACGCGGCCAGCTCGCTCGGGATCTGGTCCGGGATGGGCCACAGGTTGCTGGCCGGCATCACGATGTATTCGGCGAACGCGCCGTTGCGGTTCACGCCGATGCCCACGGTGTTGGGGCACAGGTGCTGGCGACCGGCGCGGCAGTTGCGGCAATGGCCGCAGACGATGTGGCCTTCGGCCGACACGCGCTGGCCCACCGAATAGCCCGACACGCCCGGCCCGAGGTCGACGATTCGGCCCACGAACTCGTGCCCGATCACCAGGCCCGGCTTGATCGTGCGCTGGCTCCACTCGTCCCACAGGTAGATGTGCAGGTCGGTGCCGCAGATCGCGGTCTTTTCCAGCTTGATCAGGACTTCGTTCGGGCCCGGCGCCGGCACGGGCACGTCTTCCATCCAGATGCCCTTGCCGGCTTCGCGCTTGACCAGCGCTTTCATCATCGTCATCGGTGCGGCCGCGGAGTGCGAAAGAGGGGCGGGATTATACGGCGCGGGCCCGGGCCGGCCGGTGACGCGCGGACCGTGACCGACGTCCTTTGCAACGGCCGCCACGGAGCCCGTATCGTCCCGGGTTCACGCGCGAACCCCGCTCCCATCTTCATTCCTCCAACCGGACCCGCCATGCGCCGACCGCTCCTTGCGTCCCTGCTGCTCCTTTCCGCCTCGGCCCAGGCCGACGAAGGCATGTGGATGCCCTCGCAACTGCCCGACATCGCGGCGCAACTGCGCGCCGCCGGGTTCAAGGGCAACCCGGCGGACCTCGCCGACCTGACGAAGCCGCCGATGAGCGCCGTCGTGAAGGTGGGCGGCGCGACCGGCGCGTTCGTCTCGCAGGACGGCCTGGTGCTGACCAACCACCACGTCGCGTTCGGCGTCATCCAGTACAACAGCAAGCCCGACCGCGACCTCATCGCGAACGGCTTCATCGCCGCCGACCGCGCCGGCGAACTCCCGGCCAGCCCGGACTACCGCGTGCTCGTCACCACGGGCTTCGACCGCATCACCGACACCATCCTCGCCAACGCGCGCGGGAAGCAGGGCCGGGCGTACTACGACGCCATCGACGCCGCCACCAAGCAGGCCGTCGCCAAGTGCGAAAGCGACGCGGGCTACCGCTGCAGCGTTGCGAACATGGATTACGGCACCGACTTCTACCTCATCCGCCAGCTCGAACTGCGCGACATCCGCCTGGTGTACGCACCGCCGCAGGCGATAGGCAACTACGGCGACGAAATCGACAACTTCGTGTGGCCGCGCCACACCGGCGACTTCACGCTGCTGCGCGCCTACGTCGGCAAGGACGGCAAGCCCGCCGACTATTCGCCCGACAACGTGCCGTACGCACCGCCCGCCCACCTGCAGGTGTCCACGCGCAATGTGAAGGACGGCGACTTCGCGATGCTCGCCGGCTATCCGGGCGTGACGTTCCGCCACCGCATGGCGTCGGAATTCGCGAACCAGATCGAATGGCAGCTGCCCTCGCGCGTCGCGCTGTACGACGGCCTCATCGGCACCATCGACGCCGCCGCCAAGCCCGACGCGAACGCGAAGGTCGCCTACGCCTCGCAGGTGCAGAGCCTGAAGAACAACCTCAAGCGCGCGCAGGGCGAACTCGACGGCCTGCGCCGCAGCGACGCGATCCACGTGCGCCAGCAGGACGAATCCGCGATGCTCGCCTGGCTCGGCAAGCAACCCGACGCCGCCGCCACGCGCCGCGACATCGACGCCGCGCAAGCGCAGCTGAAAAATGCGATGGCGATGCGCGACCGCGACCAGCTGGTCGGCGCCATCCGCGCGATGACGCAAGTGCTGCGTGCCGCACTCACCGTGCAGCGCCTGGCGATCGAACGCACCAAGCCCGACGCCGAACGCGAATCCGGCTACCAGCTGCGCGACGAAACGCTGATCGCCGGCACGCTCAAGCAGGTGCAGCGTCGTTACAGCCCGACCGTGGAGAAGGCGATCCTCGCCGACCTGCTGCGCCAGTACCTCGCCTTGCCGGCCGCGCAGCACCTGCCGGAATTCGACCAGGTGTTCGGCACCACGCAGGCGCAGGTGACCGCGAAGCTCGACGCGCTCTACGCCGGCACGAAGCTCGGCGACGAAGCCGTGCGCACCTCGCTGATGCAGCGCGAATCCAATGTCGCCACCGACCCGGATCCGATGCTCGTCGCCGCGAAGGCGCTGCTGCCCGCGTACATGCGCATCGAAGAAGAGAGCAAGCAGCGCGAAGGCGAACTGCTGCGCCTGCGCCCGGCGTACATGCGCGCGCTCATCGCGTACCGCAAGTCGCAGGGCCGCGCCGTGTACCCCGATGCCAACTCCACGCTGCGCGTGAGCTACGGCCGCATCAGCCCGATGTCGCCGCGCGACGGCATCGACTACCGCCCGCTCACCACCGTGCAGGGCATCGTCGAGAAGCACACCGGCAAGGCGCCGTTCGACGCACCGAAGCCCTTGCTCGACGCGATCGCGAAGGGCGACTTCGGCACCACCGCCGATCCTGTCCTCAAGACACAGACCGTCGACCTGATGACCAACCTCGACACCACCGGCGGCAATTCCGGTTCGCCCGTGCTCGACGCCGACGGCAAGCTGATCGGCCTGAACTTCGACAGCAACTGGGAAGCGGTGAGCGCCAGCTGGATGTTCGATCCGCGCTACAAGCGCGCGATCCACGTCGACATGCGCTACCTGCGCTGGCTGCTCGCGAAGGTCTATCCCGCGCCGCACCTGCTGAAGGAAATGAACCTGCCGTCCGAATGACGGAGCGATCGCGTTCGCGCCGGGACGCGTGCTGCATGACGCACGCGCAGTCCCGGCGCTAGCCTCGCGCACCGGCCTGCAACGGGCCATGCGAGGGGTCGTCGATGTTGATCACCGTGATGCGCGCCGGCGTCGTTGTCGTCGCGCTTGTTTTGCTGCCAGGCTGCACCAGGCCCGCTTCGCAGCCGCAGGCCGCCAACACCTGCGCCCCCATCGACGACGCCGGCGTGGCCGCATTGTTCGATCGCTGGGAAGAAGCGCTGGAACACAAGCCGGCCACGGAGGTCGTCGCGCTGTACGCCGACGACTCGGTGCTGCTGCCCACGCTCTCCGACGTGCCACGCTACACGCGCGAGCAGAAGCTCGATTACTTCAAGCATTTCCAGGCCAAGCATCCGTCGGGCCACATCGACGAACGCCGCGTCTTCCTCGGCTGCAATTCGGCGGTCGACGCCGGCCTGTACACCTTCACCTTCGGCGACGGCTCGCAGACGCACGCGCGCTACACCTACACGTACGCCTTCGAAGACGGCGCGTGGCGCATCACCAGCCACCATTCCTCGGCCATGCCCGAAGCGAGCAACGCTCAGGCGTCGCGGAAGCCGTAATCGAACGTGTAGAAGTGCTGGCCGTCGGTGATGTCGATGGCCATCGTGCCGTGCAATCCCGCCAGTGCGTCGGTGCCGGAATCCGGCACCACGCTCAACGCCAGCGTTGCCTTGCCGCGGTCCATCACGCCGCTGTGCTGGAAGAAGAACGTGCCGCTGCGTCCGTCCAGCGTCCCCTTCACGCGTTCCACCGCCACGTAACCGGCCGATCCCGCCTGCGGCGACCCCACCGCCAGCATGTGCACCACGCTGGTCGCCTCCAGTGGCCCGGCGAACGTCTTGTCGAAGCGGAAATGCCCGGCTTCCACGCCGTCGCCCAGGTCGCAGCCCGGTTCCATACTGCGCTTCACTTCGAACGTGCCCTTCGCCTGCTGGTCCATGGAGATGCTCCTTTGCGGGGATGCCATGTTAGGCTCCGGGCGTCGCGGATTCCCATGCCAGCCGGCCCCGTTTTCTCGACACGCCGTTGGTTCCACCGTTCCATCGCGTCGCGCCCGCGACGCCCCGTTCCGATCCGGCTGGCCATGCGTTTCCGCGCGCCCCCTCATCCAAGGAGCGTGCGAATGAAAGTGCTGGCCTGCGATGGCATCCATGAAGACGGTCTCCAGTTGTTCCGCCTCGCGGGCTGGGACGTCGCCGTCTCCGATCCGATCAAGGACCCCGCCGAACTCGCCGTCGCGCTCGCCGACGTCGATGCCGTGCTCGTGCGTTCCGCCACCGCCGTGCCCGCGTCCGCGCTGGAACAGGCGAAGCACCTGCGCGTGATCGGCCGCGCCGGCGCCGGCGTGGACACCATCGATGTCGAAGCCGCCACCGCGCGCGGCATCGCGGTGATGAACGCGCCCGACGGCAACACGCTCGCCGCCGCCGAACATGCGCTGTCGCTGCTGTTCGCGCTCGCGCGCCACGTGCCGCGCGCCGACGCCGGCATGAAGGCCGGGCAATGGCCGAAGGCCGGCCTCACCGGTTTCGAACTGGAAGGCAAGAAACTCGGCGTCATCGGCCTGGGCCGCATCGGCGGCACCGTCGCGCGCAAGGCGCAGGGCATCGGCATGGACGTGGCCGCGTACGACCCGTTCCTGCCGCCGTCGGCGGCCGGGAAGGGCAGCGTGCCGCTGAAGACGCTGGACGACCTGCTGGCGTGGGCCGACGTCGTGACGCTGCACATCCCGCGCACGAAGGAAACGACCAACCTGCTGTCCGAAGCGCGCCTGCGCGCGATGCGTCCGGGCGCCTACCTCATCAACGCCGCGCGCGGCGGGCTCGTCGACGAAGCCGCGTTGCTCAAGCTGCTGGAAGAAGGCCACCTCGCCGGCGCTGCGCTCGATACCTTCGTGACCGAACCGCTGCCCGCCGATTCGCCGCTGCGCGCGCAATCCAAGCTCATCCTCACGCCGCACCTCGGCGCCTCGACGAGCGAAGCGCAACAGGCCGTCAGCACGATCCTCGCGCGCCAGGTCATCGACTTCGTCACCACCGGCGCGGTCGCCGGCTGCGTCAACCTGCCGCCGCTCACCGCCGAAGCCGCGCGCGAAGTGGGGCCGTGGATGCCGCTGATGTCGTCGCTCGGCCGGCTCGCCGCGCGCCTCGTGCACGCGCCGACGAAGCTCACCGTCACCTACGCCGGCCGCACGGACCAACTGGACACGCGCCCGCTCACGCGCCTGCTCGTCGCCGCCTTGCTCGGCGCGCATTCGGGTCGCGTCACGCCGGTGAACGCGTTGCAGGAAGCCGCGCTGCGCGGCCTGGTCGTGGCCGAAACGATCGGCGGCGATGGCGACGGCTTCGATCGCCTCCTGCGCATCCGCGTCGAAAGCGAAGGCCGCACGCGCGAAATCGAAGCCACCCTGCATCGCGGCCCGCGCGTCGTGCGCCTGGATGGCGTGGAGATCGAATTCGACCCGCAGGCCCACGTGCTCCTGCTGCGCAACGAAGACCGGCCGGGCATGATCGGCACCGTCGGCTCGCAACTCGGCGCGGCCGGCATCAACATCGTGAACTTCGCGCTCGGCGCGGCCGGCGACGGCCAGGCGCGCGCCGCCATCACCGTCGACCAGCCGCTCGACGACTCGCAACTCGCCGCCCTGCGCACCACGCCGGGCGTCCTCTCGATCCAGCAGGTGTGACCGCATGAAGATCTTGCTCGCCCGCCACGGCGAAACCGCGTGGAATGCCGAAGGCCGCTACCAGGGCCAGGAAGACATTCCCTTGTCGCCCGTCGGCGAAGCGCAGGCGCGTGCCCTCGGTGAACGCCTGCAACACGTGCACATCGATCGCGCGGTCGCCTCGCCGTTGAAGCGCGCGCTGCGCACGGCGGAACTTGCGCTGGGCGACGACCGCCTCGCGCGCCTCACGACGGACGCCGGCCTGATGGAAATCGCGCACGGCACGTGGGAGGGCTTGCTTGCCGCCGAGATTCGCGAACGCGATCCCGATCGCCTGCACGCGTGGCGCCACGCGCCGCACGAAGTGCTGATGCCCGAAGGCGAATCGCTGCAGCACGTGTTCGATCGCGCGTGGCCCGCGTTGGCGCGTGCCGCCGACGGCCTCGGCGAACACGACACGCTGCTCGTCGTTGCGCACGACGCGGTGAATCGCGTGCTGCTGTGCCACGTGCTGGGGATTCCGCTGTCGAAGCTGTGGACCTTCCGCCAGGCACCGACCACGCTCAACCTGCTGGAAGGCCCAGACGTCGAGCACCTCGACGTCGTGCGCATGAACGACGCCACGCACCACACGGCGTTGTTCGGCGAAGCGGTGCATCGGGCACTGTGATGGCACGTTCGCTCGACGACTGGCTGGCGTACATCGAGCGCCAGCATCCGCAGTCCATCGCGATGGGGCTGGAACGCGTGGCCGACGTAGCCGAGCGCATGGGCCTCACGCGCCCCGCGCGCCACGTGATCACCGTGGCCGGCACGAACGGCAAGGGCTCGACGGTCGCGTTCATCGAAGCGATCGCGCGCGCCGCCGGCTGGCGCACGGGCGCCTACACCTCGCCGCATTTGCTGCGCTACAACGAACGCGTGCGCATCGACGGCCACGACGCGGACGATCTCGCGCTCGTGCACGCCTTCGACGCGGTGGAAGCTGCACGCGGCGACACCCAACTGACGTACTTCGAATACGGCACGCTCGCCGCATTGTGGTTGTTCGCGCAGGACGAACTGGACCTGGCGATCCTAGAAGTCGGCCTCGGCGGCCGGCTCGACGCGGTGAACCTCGTCGATCCCGACGTGGCCGTGATCACCACCGTCGACCTCGACCACCAGGATTGGCTCGGCAACGATCGCGAAGTGATCGGCGCGGAGAAGGCCGGCATCGCGCGCGCGTGGAAACCGCTGGTGCTGGGCGACGACGATCCGCCGTCGAGCGTGCTCGGCCGCGCGTATCGCATCGGCGCCTCGGCGATCCGCGCGAACTGCGATTTCTTCTTCGAACCGATCGATGCCGAAACGTGGCGCTGGCGCGAAGTGAATTTCGCGCTGGACCTGCCGACGCCCGCGCTGGCCGCGCCCGTGCAGATGCGCAACGCCGCCACCGCGATCGCCGCGTTGCGCGCGCTCGACGTCGCGATCCCGCGCGAAGCCTTCGCGCACGGCATCGCCGAAGCGGCGGTGGCGGGGCGCCTGCAGCGCATCGAACGCGATGGCATCGAGGTCGTCCTCGACGTCGGCCACAACCCGCAGGCCGCGCGCGCGCTGGCCGAATGGTTGGCGGCGACGCCGGCCCGCGGACGCACCTTCGCCGTGTACGCCGCGCTCGGGGACAAGGACGCCCGGGGCGTCGTCGAAGCCCTCGCGCCACGCATCGATCGCTGGTTCCTCGCCGGCCTCGAAGGCGCAGGCCCGCGCGGCCAGCCCGTCGACGCCTTCGCCGAACGCCTGCAGGGCACGCCCGCCGCCGCGGGCGCGCGCCATGCCGAGGTCGCCACCGCGCTCGCCGCGGCGCGCAAGGACGCCGTCGCGGGCGATCGCCTGCTCGTCTTCGGCTCCTTCCATACCGTCGGCGAAGCAATTGCGGCCCTGGGTTCAGAAGCGAAGGAGGGGCGGGGTCTATAATTCCGCCCCGGCAACGTCGCCCGGTCCCCCGAGCACCGATGGAACCTGCACTGAAACAGCGCCTCGTCGGCGCAGCCGTGCTGATCGCGCTGGCCGTGATCTTCCTTCCCATGCTGATCCAGGGCCCGGCGCCGGAGAGTGGCGTCGCCGACGTCCCGCTCGATGCACCGCGCGCACCGGTCGGCGACCTGGAAACCCGCGACCTGCCGCTCGTGGCGCCCGATGCCACGCCCGCCGATGGCGCGCTTGGCATGGATGCAACGCCGCCCGCGCCGTCCGCGAGCACCGCGACCGTCGCCGCGCTCCCCGACACGCCGCCTGCGTCTGCCGCGACGATCGCCGCCGCGCCGCTGCGCGACGCCTCGGCCGCCCAGGTCCAGGCGCTGCCCGACGCCTCGGCCGCCGCCACCGCGCCGGCGCCGACCACGCCGCCGCCGTCCGCGCCCGGCGTGATGTACCCCGCGCCCACCGCGGGCGGGAACTACGCCGTCAACTACGGCAGCTTCTCCACCGCGGCTGCCGCCGATTCGGTCACCGCCTCGCTGCGCGCCGCGCACCTGCCGGGCTATCGCGAATCCGCGACGGTCTCCGGCAAGACGCTCCAGCGCGTGCGCATCGGTCCGTTCGCCACCCGCGCGCAGGCCGAGGACGCGCGCCTGAAGGCCGCCGGCGTGCGCAGCGACGTCAGCGCAAAGGTCGTGGCCCTGGACGCCGAGCGCGAAGCGCCGAAGGCCGCCACGCCGCCGAAGCCCACCACCACCGTTGCCGCAGCGACGACCCCGGCCACCAAGCCCGCAGCGACCGCGCCCGCCACGCCCGCCGCGTCCGGCACCGGCTTCGCCGTCCAGCTGGCCGCCTTCAGCAAGGCCGCCGACGCCAACGCCCTGCGCGACAAGCTGCGCAACGCCGGCTTCAGCGCGTTCACCGAAAGCATCACCACCGACAAGGGCACCCTCACCCGCGTCCGCGTGGGCCCGGTGTTGAATCGCGCCGAAGCGGACCAACTCAAGGCGCAGGTCAAGTCGAAACTCGGGATGGACGGCATCGTCCGCCCGCATCCCTGATCCAACCAGCCAGAACACGCAGGAATCCCCCATCCCATGTGCGGCATCGTCGGTATCGTCGGAACCTCGGAAGTCGCAGCGCAGCTCTACGACGGCCTAACCGTGCTCCAGCACCGCGGCCAGGACGCGGCGGGCATCGCCACCGCCGACCGCGGCAAGCTGCGCGTGCACAAGGGCAACGGCCTCGTGCGCGACGTGTTCGACGAAGCCTCGATGCTGTTGCTCGAAGGGCGCGTGGGCATCGCGCACTGCCGCTATCCCACGGCCGGTTCGGAAGGCTCGGACGAAGCGCAGCCCTTCTACGTCAACTCGCCCTACGGCATCGCGCTGGCGCACAACGGCAACCTCATCAACACCGACGCGCTGCGGCGCGAGGTGTTCGAACAGGACCGCCGCAACGTCAACACCGAATCGGATTCGGAAGTGCTGCTCAACGTGTTCGCGCACGAACTGGACACGCAGAAGGCGCTCACGCCCGACGCCGTGTTCCGCGCCGTGGAAGGCGTGAACCGCCGCGCGAAGGGCGGCTACGCCGTCGTCCTCGCGCTGCTCGGCCTCGGCCTGGTGGCGTTCCGCGATCCGCACGGCATCCGTCCGCTGGTGCTCGGCAAGCGCACCACGCCGGGCGGCGACGAATGGATGGTTGCGTCCGAATCCGTCGCGCTCGACGTGCTCGGCTTCGAACGCGTGCGCGACGTCGCGCCGGGCGAAGCGCTGGTGATCACCGCGCGCGGCGAACTGTTCGCCAGGCAATGCGCCGCACCGGAAGGCGCGACGCCCTGCATCTTCGAATACGTGTACTTCGCGCGCCCGGACTCGATGATCGACGACATCTCCGTGCACAAGGCGCGCATGCGCATGGGCGTGACGCTGGGCGAGAAGATCCTGCGCCTGCGCCCGGACCACGACATCGACGTCGTCATCCCGATCCCCGACACCTCGCGCGATTCCGCGCTGGAAATCGCCAGCACGCTCGGCGTGAAGTACCGCGAAGGCTTCATCAAGAACCGCTACGTCGGCCGCACCTTCATCATGCCGGGGCAGGGCGAGCGCGTGAAATCGGTGAAGCGCAAGCTCAACCCGATCCCGCTGGAATTCCGCGGCCGCAACGTGCTGCTGGTGGACGACTCCATCGTGCGCGGCACCACCTCGCGCCAGATCGTGCAGATGGCGCGCGACGCCGGCGCCAAGAAGGTGTACCTGGCGTCCGCCGCGCCGCCGGTGCGCTTCCCGAACATCTACGGCATCGACATGCCGTCGCCCGACGAACTCATCGCGCACAACCGCACCGAAGCGGAAATCGAACAGCTGCTCGGCTGCGACTGGCTGATCTACCAGGACCTGGCGGATCTCGAAACCGCCGTTGCCGGCCCGAAGCATCCGGGCAAGCGCTTCGACAGCTCGTGCTTCAGCGGCGAATACGTGACGGGCATCGATCCGGATTACTTCGAGCGCATCAGCAAGCTGCGTTCCGACGACGCCAAAAAGAAACGCCGCGTCGCGTCCTGACGCCATGGCTTCGCTGTTCGATGCGGCGAAGGCGTGCCTGGATGCGGCGACGCCGGAAGACAAGCTCGCGCGCACCGCGCAGGCCGCCGCCGATTTCGCCGACGGCAAGTTCGCCACGCTCGAAGACGAGCGCGAACCCGATCCGATCCGCATGCCGGGCCGTCCCGAACGCCCGCGCCTGGTGCCGCCGCGCGACCTGCCGCGCCGCGGCTTCGGCAGCGACGAAGGCCGCGCCGCCTTCATCCACGCGGTGGCGCACATCGAGTTCAACGCGATCGACCTGGCGTGGGACGCGGTGTATCGCTTCCGCACGTTTCCCGCGGCGTATTACGCCGACTGGATCGGCGTGGCGGCGGACGAAGCGCGGCACTTCGCGATGCTGCGCGCGCGCCTGCGCGAGTTCGGCCACGACTACGGCGACTTCGACGCGCACAACGGCTTGTGGGAAATGGCGGAAAAAACCGCGCACGACGCGCTCGCGCGCATGGCGCTGGTGCCGCGCGTGCTGGAAGCGCGCGGCCTGGATGTCACACCCGGCATGATCGTGAAGCTGCGTTCGCTCGGCGACGATGCGACCGCCGACATCCTCGAGGTCATCCTGCGCGAGGAAGTGGGGCACGTGGCCGCGGGCTCGCGCTGGTTCCGCTGGTGCTGCGAACTGCACGGCCGCGAGCCGCGCGCGACGTTCGCGCACCTGCTCGCGCAATACGCGCGTCCCGTGCTCTATGGCCCGTTCAACCTGGAAGCGCGGGCCGAAGCGGGTTTCGATCCGGAAGAACTGGCAGCACTGCTCGCGCTGGACGCCGAAGCGCGCGAACGCAAACCCTAGGCGGCGAGCGACGACAACTGCGCGCCGTCGCGATCCACGCGCAACACCGAGCCTTGTTCGTACCAGTCGCCCAGCACGATGCGCGTGCCATTGGGCTCGTCGTGCACCGCGGGACGATGCGTGTGCCCGTGGATGAGCTTGCCGATGCCGAAGCGCGCGAGCGTGGCGTCGACGGTGGCCGGCGCAACATCGGTGATCGCTTCCATCAAGCCTTGCTGCTGCAACCCGCCCTGGTGCGCCTTGCTCGCCGCGCGCGCCTGTTGCGCGAACGCGAGCCGCGCCGCCAGCGGCTGCGCGAGGAACTGCGCCTGCCAGTGCGGATCGCGCGTCTGCGCGCGGAAGGCCTGGTACTTCACGTCGTCGGTGCACAGCAGGTCGCCGTGCATCAGCAGCGTGGGCGTGCCCTCGAGCAGCACGACCGCCGGATCCGGGAGGATGTGCATGCGCGCGCGGCGCGCGAAGCGGTCGCCGACGAGGAAATCGCGGTTGCCGCGCAGGAAGAACACGGGCGTCCCCGCGCGCGTCAGCGTGGCCAGGCGGTCGGCGACGAACGCGCCGACGTCGGAGGGATCGTCGTCCCCCACCCAGGCTTCGAACAGGTCGCCGAGGATGTACAGCGCATCGGCGCCACGCGCCTCATCGGCCAGGAAGCGGCCGAACAGGTCGGTGATGGCGGGACGCTCCGCATCGAGGTGGAGGTCGGAAATGAACAACGCAGGCATACGGCCATTCTAGTGGGGCGCCCGGCGGAGGTGGGCGCGCTCGCGTAAAATCGCCGGCCATTCCCGTTCGAACTCGCGCGCCCATGGCCGTCCGCACCCGTTTCGCCCCCAGTCCCACCGGTTACCTGCACATCGGCGGCGCGCGCACCGCGCTGTACTGCTGGCTGGAAGCGCGGCGCCACGGCGGCGATTTCATCCTGCGCGTCGAAGACACCGACCGCGAGCGCAGCACGCAGGCCGCCATCGACGCGATCCTGGAAGCGATGGACTGGCTGGGTCTGGATTACAACGAAGGCCCGGTCTACCAGACCGCGCGCCTGGACCGCTATCGCGAAGTCGCCGAGCAGATGGTCGCCGACGGGACCGCGTACTACGCGTACGAGACGAAGGCGGAACTGGAAGCCATGCGCGAAGCCGCGATGGCCGCCAACGACAAGCCGCGCTACAACGGCGCGTATCGCGAACAGAACGTGGGCTTTCGCGACGATCCCAACCGCGTCATCCGTTTCAAGAATCCGCTCGACGGCGTCGTGGCGTGGGACGACAAGGTCAAGGGCCGCATCGAATTCGCCAACGGCGAACTCGACGACCTGGTGATCTTCCGCTCCGACGGCTATCCGACGTACAACTTCGCCGTCGTCGTCGACGACATCGACATGGACATCAGCGACGTCGTGCGCGGCGACGACCACGTCAACAACACGCCGCGACAGATAAACATCTATCGCGCGCTGGGCAAGCCCGTGCCGCATTTCGCGCACCTGCCGATGATCCTGGACGAGCAGGGCGCCAAGCTGTCCAAGCGCACGGGCGCGGCGGATGTCATGCAGTACCGCGATGCCGGGTATCTGCCGCACGCGCTGCTCAATTACCTCGTGCGGCTGGGGTGGTCGCACGGCGACCAGGAGATCTTCTCGATCCCGGAAATGACGCAGCTGTTCGACCTGCGCGACGTCAACGCGAAGGCCTCGCGCCTGGATGCCGCCAAGCTCGGCTGGCTCAACCAGCAGTACCTGAAGTCGGACGATCCGGTCGAAGTGGGCAAGCACCTGGAATGGCACCTGCGCGCGCAGGGCTACGACCTCGCCGCGGGTCCGTCGCCGGCCGACCTCGTCGTGGCGTTGCGCGATCGCGTGCAGACGCTGAAGGACATGGCGGAACGCGCGGCGGTGTGGTTCGGTCCGCTCACGCAATACGACGATGCGGCGGTCGCCAAGCATCTCAACGCCGCCGCGCGCGCACCGCTGGCGGAAGCGCGCACGCGCCTGGAAGCGCTGGACACGTGGTCCGCGGAAAACGTGGGCGTTGCGCTGCATGCCGCCGCCGATGCGCTCGGCATCGGCATGGGGAAGGTTGCGCAGCCGCTGCGCGTGGCCATCACCGGCACGCAGGTGAGCCCCGATATCTCGCACACCGTGTACCTCGCAGGCCGCGACGAGGCCCTGCGCCGCATCGATGCCGCCCTTGCAAAAGTGCCGGCCGGGGACTAGATCGAACCCATGGGCCACCACGCTCCCTGCACCGATCCGCACCACCACGTCCACGACGCCGATGCGTTCGTGCACGAGGTGGAGCGCGCGTGCGAAGCGCGTGGCCTGCGCCTGACGCCGATCCGCGCCAACGCGCTGCGCCTGATCGCCGATGCGGGCCGCCCGGTGAAGGCCTACGAACTGCTCGACCGGATGAAGGCCACGCACGACGCGACCGCGCCGCCCACGGTGTATCGCGCCCTCGACTTCCTCCTCGAGCACGGCTTCATCCACAAACTCTCGTCGATCAACGCCTACGTGGGCTGCCACCATCCCGGCGGCGAAGCGCACGCCGTGCCGTTCCTGATCTGCGATGCGTGCCATTCGGCGACGGAGCTGGAGGACGACAGCATCGTGTCCGCGCTGGACGCCTCCGCCCGGGCGCTGGGCTTCGCCCCCCAGGCGCAGACCCTGGAAGTCCATGGGGTCTGCCAGGCCTGCCGGGCCCTCGAATCCAGCTGAACGGGGTCGTGACGGGATTTCGACGCGGAATGTTATAAAGTTCCACTTCCGCCGCCGCCCGCCCCCCGATGTCCCCTGCCGCCCGCTCCCATCGCCTGCTCGATCGCTTCGGCGCCGCCGGTTCGCTGGCGTGCGCGGTGCATTGCGCGTTGCTGCCGCTGGCCATCGCGCTGCTGCCGGCGTTGGGCATCGGCAACTGGCTGGGCGAAGGGTTCGAGCGCGGCTTCGTGGCATTCGCTACGTTGCTGGGCTTTGCGAGCGTCTACTGGGGCTATCGCAAGCACGGCGCCGTGCGCGCACTCGGCCTGCTGGCTGCGGGCCTCACGATCCTGTGGAGCGCCATCCTCTACCCGCCGCTGCACGAGCACCTGGTCGCGCATGCGCTGGTGATGACCTGCGGCGGCACGCTCGTGGGGCTGGCGCACCTGGCCAACCTGCGGCTGGTGCACATCCACGACGCCAGCTGCGCGCACTGATCCGCCTGCGCACCGCGTCGATCTGCTAGGCTTTGCGCCCTCGCGCGCGGCCAGCGCGCAGATATCCATCACGAATACAGCACCAGGAGCAACGCACATGGGCAAGGGCGACCGCAAGACCGCCAAGGGCAAGCGCTACAACGCCAGCTACGGCAACGCGCGTTCGCACGTCGCGGCCAAGGCTGCCGGCACGACGACGGCGCCGGTGGTGAAGAAGACCGCCACCAAGACCACCGTGGCCAAGGCCCCGGCGAAGAAGGTCGTGGCGAAGAAGGCCGGCGCGAAGGAGTAATCCCTTCCGCGACGTTCGAAAAAAAAGCCCCGCATCGCGGGGCTTTTTTGTTGCACCGGGGAAATCAGGGCTTGCCGGCCGCCTCCACCGCGGCCCACACACGCAGCAGGTTCCCGCCGAGGATCTTGCGGATGTCCGCGTCCTTGTAGCCGCGCTTCTGCAGCCCGGCGACGATCACGGGATAGTCCGCCACCGACTTCAGTTCTTCCGGCAGCTCGCCATCCACGCCGTCGAAATCCGACCCGATGCCCACGTGGTCGATGCCGACCAGCTTCACCGCGTAATCGATGATGTCGAGCACGCGGTCCACGTGCACCACGGGCGTGGGGTTCTCGACGCCCCATTGCTTGGCGTACGCATCGATCTCCGCCTGCGATTTGCCGGCCAGCTTCATCTGCGACACGTGGCGGCGGCGTTCCATGGTGGCCGCGCCCAGCTTGGCGTCGAGGAACACCGTACCGAACGTCAGCTGCACCACGCCGCCTTCCTTCGCGATGGCCTTTGCGAGGTCGTCGGACAAATTGCGCTCGAACGCCGGCGTGAAGTGGCGCAGGCCCGAATGCGACGCGATCACCGGCACGTCGGTCAGCGCGAGCACGTCGCGCACCGTATCGTCGGAGACGTGCGAGACGTCGACCATGATGCCGAGGCGGTTCATTTCCTTGACCACCTGTTCGCCGAAGGGGCTCAGGCCGTGCCACTTCGCCGTGTCGACGTACGAGGAGTCGGCGATGCGGTTGTCCTCGCCGTGCGCGAGCGTGATGTAGCGGACGCCGCGCGCCTGGAATTCCGCCAGCTTCTTCAGGTCGTCGCCGATCGGCGCGCCGTTCTCCATGCCCAGCGCGAGCAGCACGTGGCCGCCCTGGCGCAGGCGTTCGACGTCCTTGGGCGACGTCACGATCGCGAACTTGTCCGGATGCCGCTGCACCATCGCCTCGACGTGGTCGATCTGCGTGTTCGCGACCTGCCACGCCGTGCCCGCGACGTCTTCCTCCGGCGAGGTGTAGATCGACATGAAGGCGACATCCAGGCCGCCGGCCCGCGCGCGCGGATAGTCGAACTCCTTCGTCGGCGCCGACAGGCCCAGGTCGTCCCAGTGCGAGACGAGGCGTTCGGGGGCGTCGATGTGCGTGTCGACGATGATCGCGTCGTCCGCGAGCTTGTGCGCGGCGTCCTGCGCGTGCACGACGCCGGCGACGAGCAGCGGGAGGAGGGCGAGGGCGGAACGACGCATGCTTGGGCTCCTTGGGATCAGGGAATCCGGCGGCCGGCGACATGCACGGCCTCCGCGAGGTGTCCGCCGAGCCAATAGCACAGCTCGGCGGGATGTTGGACGCGCCAGCGCACGAAGTCGGCGCGCGCACCGACGCGCAGCACGCCGCGATCGGGCAGGCCGAGCGCACGTGCCGCATGCACGGTGGCGCCGCGCAGGGCTTCTTCCGGCGTGAGGCGGAAATGCGTGCAGGCCAGCTGCATCGCCTGGCGCAGCGACAACAACGGCGAGGTGCCGGGATTGCAATCGGTCGCCACGGCCATCGGCACGCCGTGCGCGCGGAAGGCCTCGATCGGCGGCAGCCTGGTATCGCGCAGCACGTGGAAGGCGCCCGGCAGCAACACCGCGACCGTGCCGTGCGCGGCCATCGCGCGCACGCCGGCGTCGTTCGTGTGTTCGACGTGGTCCGCGGACAGGCCGCCGAATTCCGCCGCGAGCGCCGCGCCGCCCAGGTCGCTCAGCTGATCGGCGTGCAGTTTCACCGGCACGCCGAGCGCGCGCGCCGCCTCGAACACGCGCCGCACCTGCGCGGGCGAAAACCCGATGCCTTCGCAGAACGCATCGACCGCGTCGACCAGGGCTTCCGCATGCAGTCGTGGCATCCATTCGACCAACGCATCGACGTAACCGTCCGCGTCGTCCTTGAATTCCGGCGGCAACGCATGCGCGGCGAGATACGTGGTGCGCACCGTGATGCCGAGCGTTTCACCGATGCGTCGCGCCACGCGCAACATCCGGCGCTCGGTCTCGAAGTCGAGCCCGTAGCCCGACTTGATTTCCACCGTCGCCACGCCATCGCGCAGCAAGGCCTGCGCGCGCGGCAGCGAGGCCGCGAACAACGCATCGTCATCCGCCGCCCGCGTCGCACGCACCGTGGACAGGATGCCGCCACCAGCCCGCGCGATCTCCTCGTACGTGGCGCCCTGCAACCGCAGTTCGAACTCGCGCGCACGATCGCCCGCGAACACCAGGTGCGTATGGCAATCGACGAGCGCCGGCGTGACCCACCCATCGGCTTCGATCACCTCGCGCGCGCTGCCCACGGCATCCGCCGGCAACGCACTGCGCGGACCGACGAACGCAATGCGCCCATCACGCCAGGCCAGCGCACCGTCTTCCACCGCGCCATACGCCTGCGCGCCGTCCAGCGTCGCCAGGTGCGCGCCGAGCAGCAGGCCATCGAAGGGAGCGTCGCGGAGGTCGGTCATCGTTCGCGATTGTAGGGCCCCAGCCGTCGTTCGCATTGCCCGTCGCGGCGGGGCAGAATGCCGGGCATGCAGACCCTCGACGCGGAACGCCTCTGGACCCCCGGCGGCTGGCGCACCGACGCCGGTTTCACCCATGCCGACGGCCGCATCGTCGAACGCATGGCGGCCCAGCCCAGCGAAAGCGCGGGGATCGTCCTGCCCGGCATCGCCAACCTGCACTCGCACGCCTTCCAGCGCGCGATGGCCGGCATGGCCGAGCGCCGCACCAACCCGGAAGACTCGTTCTGGACCTGGCGCGACACGATGTACCGCTTCGCCGCGCGCTTCGACCCCGACACGCTGCATGCCGTGGCCTCGCAGCTCTACGTCGAGATGCTCGAGTCCGGCTACACCACCGTCTGCGAATTCCACTACCTGCACCACGCGCCTGACGGCCGCCCGTACGCCGATCCCGCCGCGATGTCGCGCGCGCTGGTCCGCGCCGCGCGCGACACCGGCATCCGGCTCACGCTGCTGCCCGTGCTCTACATGACCGGCGGTTTCGACGGCCGGGCGCTCGCCGAGCGCCAGCGGCGCTTCGGGCACGACGTCGATGCGTTCCTGCGCCTGTTCGAAACGCTGCGCGCGGACGACGACGACAGCGTGCGCACCGGCATCGCGCTGCACAGCCTGCGCGCCGTGCCGCACGAAGCGATGCGCACCGTGCTCGCTGCGTTGCCGTCGGACACACCGATCCACATCCACATCGCCGAGCAAGTGGGCGAAGTGCAGGACTGCCTCGCGTTGCGCGGCGCACGCCCGGTCGAATGGTTGCTCGCCAACGCCGATGTCGGCCGTGGCTGGACGCTCGTGCACGCCACGCACCTCGACGCGAAGGAAGTGCGCGCGCTCGCGGCCACCGGCGCCACCGTTGCGTTGTGCCCGACGACGGAAGCGAACCTCGGCGACGGCCTGTTCCCGCTGCGCGCGTTCCTGGAAGCGGGCGGCAGCTGGGGCATCGGATCGGATTCGCACATCTCCGTTTCGCCGGTCGAAGAACTGCGCTGGGCCGAATATGGCCAGCGACTGATCTCGCACCATCGCAACATCGCGGTGGGCACGGCGTCGGACAGCGTCGGCGAATCGCTGCTGCACGACGTGTGCGCGAGCGCGGAACCCGCGACCGGCCAGGCGATCGGCTGTTTCTACGCAGGCGCGGGCGCGGACTGGCTGGTGCTCGATCGCGACGCGCCGCAACTCACCGGCGCCACCGTTGCGGACACCGTCGATCGCTGGATCTTCAGCGGCAACCGCCCGCTGGTGCGCGAGGTGCATGTCGCGGGCGCGCAGGTCGTCAGCGATGGTCGCCATCGCGACGCCGAACGCATCGCCACCGGATTCCGCGCCGCGATGCAGGCGCTGATGGCTTGAGCGATCCCGCGCCGAAGCCGGGCTGGCGTGCGCGCCTCGCGCAACACCTCGCCCAGGGCGTGATCCGCGGCGACGACCTCGTCGATGCCGCGTTCAACAAATACAACACGCGCTTCAACCGGCACCAGCCGCAACACATCGCCGCGTATCGCACGTTCGCCGATGCGCATGGCGTCGAACTGCTGGGCCGCGTGCTCGCGCGCCCGCCGCTCGGCGGCCCCGGCGAACACGACGACTGGTGGGACAACCTCGCCAACACGTATCGCCGCTTCGATACCGACGAAGTGCCGAACGTCGCGATGCGCGCGCAATTCCAGGATGCGAGCGCCGAGTTCCATACCGACCACGAAGGCTATTACGCGGCGACGCTGGTGCCGCGCACGCCGCCGGTCGACGCGTTGTGGGCAGAGGCGCGCATCACGCTGGCCGATGGCACGCTCGAAACCCCGCAGCCGGTGCTGCAGGTGTTGCCCTCCGCGCGCATCGGCATCCTGTCGGATATCGACGACACGATCCTGCAAAGCAGCATCACCGACTGGAAGACCGCCGCGCAGCTCGTGTTCCTCGGCAACGCCCGCACGCGCAAGCCGTTGCTCGGCGTGGCGAAGCTGTACGCCGCGCTGCAGGCGGGCGTCGACAACGCGGGACGCAATCCGATCTTCTATGTCTCCAGTTCGCCCTGGAACCTGTACGACCTGCTGGAGGATTTCCTCGCGCTCAACGCGATCCCGCCGGGCCCGATGTTCCTGCGCGACCTCGGCACCGATGTCGGCAAGTTCCTCAAGACGCCGGGGCATGCGCACAAGCTCGAGCGTGCGCGGACGCTGTTCGATCGCATGCCGCACCTGCGCTGGGTGCTGCTGGGCGATTCCGGCCAGCAGGACGCCGAGTTGTATGCGGCCGCCGCGCAGGAGTTCGGCGAAGAGCGCATCGCGGCGATCTACATCCGCGACGTGGATCCGGATCGCGACAGCCTGCTCGACACCGGCGTGGACGCCTGGATCGGGAAAGTCGCCGGCACGAAGGTCCCGATGCTGCGCGTGTCCGACAGCGTGGCGATCGCCGAGCATGCAGCGACGCTGGGCTTGATCGATCCGGCGGCGATCCCCGGCATCGTCGCGGAAGTGCGCAAGGATGCCGCGCGGCCGACAGTCAACGCAGCCGCGGTCGACGAGACCGTCGATCAGGCGAAGGCGAAATAGCGCGCACGCCACGGCCGCTCGCCCGGGCCCGCAGCGTTGCTTCCCTTGCAGCCCACTGCGGGAGACCTCCGATGCCCACCCCCGACGCCATCGCGCGCCGCGCACTCCTCCAGCGCGCCGCCGGCCTGGGCGCGCTGGCCCTCGTCGCCCCGTGGCAGTCCGCGCTCGCGGCACTCACCGCCACGCCCGCGCAGACGCGCGGTCCGTTCTTCCCCGTGCAGCTGCCATCGGAATCCGATGCCGACCTCACACACGTGAAGGGCGCCGCGGGCCGGGCGCGCGGGCAGGTGATCGTGGTGTCCGGCCGCGTGCTCGATCGCGACGGCAAACCCATCAAGGGCGCAGTGCTCGAACTGTGGCAAGCCAATGCCGCGGGGCGCTACGACCATCCGCGCGACGTCAACCCCGCACCGCTGGACCCGAACTTCCAAGGCTACGCGCGCCTGGTGAGCGACGACCATGGCCGCTATCGCTTCACCACCATCAAGCCGGGCGCCTATCCGATCAACCCGGTGAATCCCGTCGCCGTGCGTCCGCCGCACATCCACTTCGACGTCGACGACAAGCACAAGCACCTCGTCACGCAGATGTATTTCCCCGGCGAGGCAGGCAACGCGAAGGACGCGATCTTCAATGCGCTCGGTGCGAGCAAGGAGGCCGCCGTTGCGCATGCGTTGGGCGAGGAGGACGACGACCTGCGCTTCGATTGGGACATCGTGCTGTCTTAGGGCTTGGCGTCCGGACAAGGGTTGCCGCCATGGAGCGCAAGCGCACGCCGCTGATCACGATCGCCCTCCGCGTCTTCAAGGTGCTGTTCGCTTCCTGGGCGATGACCTTCGCCGTCCTGCTCGCGGCCGGGATCGTGGCTTTGTTCGTTGCCGACGCGCCCACCGCCGAGACGATCTGGGATGGCGGCTGGTGGCAGTTCGCGGTGTGGCTCGTGTCGCTCGGCGTTTGCTGGCGATTCTTGAAGACGCGCTGACGATCGCTCAGTCCGCGTTCTCCGCTTCTTCCCGCCCCTGCTGCCGGATCAGCGCTTCCTGCCGCGCATCCTCGATGGAATCCAGCACGGCATCGACGTCGGCCTCGTGCGTCGCGAAATCGAACTTCCCCGTGAGCTCCGAATCCGGTTGCAGTTCACCGGCCTCGAACAACGCCCACATCTCTTCGCCGAAATGCAGCATGTCGAGCTCCGGCGCGAAGAAGGCGAGGGCGGAGCGCAGCTTGTTGACGTCGCGCAGCAGCATCGCGCGTGCATGGTTGTTGCCGGCCGCGCTCACCGCCTGCGGCAAGTCGATGATCACCGGACCGTGCGCATCGACCAACACGTTGTACTCGGACAGGTCGCCGTGGATCATGCCCACGCACAGCATGCGCACGACCTGGCGCACCAGGAAGACGAAGTATTCGCGCGCGGTCTCCGCATCGAGTTCCACTTCGCCGAGGCGCGGCGCACTGTGGCCTTCGCTGTCGGTCACCAGCTCCATCACCAGCACGCCGTTGAAATAGCCGTAGGGCTTCGGCACGCGCACGCCGGCGGCGCTCAGCTGGTAGAGCGCATCGACCTCGGTGTTCTTCCACGCTTCTTCCAGCGCCTTCTTGCCGTACTTGCTGGCCTTGCCCATCGCGCGCGCCTGGCGGCTGCCGCGCACCTTGCGGCCTTCCTGGTACTGCGAGCGCGCCTGGAAACTGCGCTGGGCCATGTCCTTGTAGACCTTGGCGCAGCGCAATTCGTCGTCGCTGCGCACGACATACACAGACGCTTCCTTGCCGCTCTTGAGCTGGCGGACGACGGCGTGGATCACGCCATCGTCGAGCAGGGCTTGCAGGCCGGCGGGGGTTTTCATGGGCGCGCGACCTGGAACGGGCACGCATTATCGCCCGGCGGTGATGACGACGATGCCGCGCAACGGCGGCGCTGTGCCTGCCGCCCGCGCACGGACGGCAGGCAGCGGGAACCGTTACTTCGCAGCCGGCGCCGGATCGTCGGACGGATGGTCGACGATGTAGACCCAGCGCCCGTCGATCTTCTTCTGCACATCGGTATAGCGTCCGCGTTCCACCGACGCGGCCTGCGTCTTCTTGTCGACCAGGTTCACCACGTAGGTGCCCCAGGTCACCCGCGTGTCGCCCATCGCTTCTTCGCCGAGCTGCGTCAGCGTGGCGTCCTTGACCGTCGCGCCCGCGAAGTAGCCCGCGAACCCGTCGCGGATCGCCGTGCGCCCCTTCGCCATCGGCCCGCCGGGGAACCACATGACCGCGTCCTCGGCGTAGCAAGGCGCCAGCGCATCGGCGTTGCTGGCCCGGAAGCCGGCCAGGAAGCAATCGGTGGCGGATTGCGGTTCGGCCGCCGCGGCCGTTCCGGCCAGGGCCAGGCCACACGTCAACAGCGCCGCGCCAAAACGGTTTCGTGCCTGCATTGCGGTTCTCCCGGGAAGGGGCCCCCACGGCCCGTAACAGGCTGTACGCCATCTCATCCGCGGATCGGCCATCCGGATCGGGAGCCGGGGTGCGCCGTCACCGCTCCGGCCAATGCCACGCCGGCGTATCCAGCAGCCCCTGTCCCGCAACGCGCGTTTCGCTGTCGCGCTTCTCGAGATGCACGCTGTTGCAGCCCTCGTCTTCCTCCAGCGCCGCAATCAACCGCGACGCATGCGACACCACCCACACCTGGCAGCGCTGGGCAGCGGCACGAATCAACCGCGCGAGCGGCGGCAGCAAGTCGGGATGCAAACTCGTCTCGGGTTCGTTGAGCACCATCAGCGCCGGCGGCCGCGGCGTATGCAACGCCGCGATCCACAACAGGTAACGCAAGGTGCCATCGGAGAGCTCCGCCGCATCGAGCGGGCGCAGCAATCCCACCTGGTCGAAGCGCAACCGGAAGCGCCCCGCTTCTTCCATCACCGAGACGCTTGCGCCAGGAAACGCATCGTCCACCGCCGCATCCAGCGCTTCCACGTCGCCGATCTCCACGATCGTCTGCCACGCGGCCGCGAGGTCGCTGCCGTCGTGGCTCAGCACCGGCGTGCGCGTGCCGGGTTGCGACTGGCGCGCGGGCGCGTCGCGGTCGGAGCGGAAGTGGTCATAGAAGCGCCAGCCGCGGATGCGTTCGCGCAGCACGAGCACTTCGGGCGAGGGCGCGGGATCGACGACGTGGTCGAACAGGCTGTCGAACGCCGGCAGGTGCTGCTGCGCCACGCGCCAGCTGCGCCCGTCGCGCACGCGCACCATCGGGCCGCTGCGATCGACGAGCAGGTTGGACGCGCGCAGGAATGGGCCGCTCCAGATCGCCTCGCGCTTGATCTCCGGATCCAGGCGGAATTGCGAGGAGGAGGGCGTCGGCAACCCGAGATCGATCGCGTATCCGAAATCCTCGCCCGCGAACCCGAGCCGCAACGCGATCGGTTGCGTGCGCACGGTGCCTTGCGACCCACCGCCTTCGGGCCCGGCCCACAACGTCGACTGCAAACCGCCTTCGCGCGCGAGCGCGGGGACCACGCCGCCGCGCGAGGTTTCCGCGAGCAGGCGCAATGCGCGGTAGAGGTTCGACTTGCCGCTGCCGTTGGCGCCGGTGACGAGGTTGAGGCGCGACATCGGGACGACGATGTCGCGCAGCGATCGGTAACTCGAGACGGCCAGGGTGGTGAGCATGGCCGTCGTCTCCGTCAAAGCATGGGCAACTTGAGGCCCTGTTCCTTCGCGCAGGCCTTCGCGATCTCGTACCCCGCATCCGCATGCCGCATCACGCCGGTGCCCGGGTCGTTCCACAACACGCGCGCGATGCGCTTGTCGGCTGCCTCGGTGCCGTCGCACACGATCACGACGCCGCTGTGCTGCGAATACCCCATGCCCACGCCGCCGCCGTGGTGCAGGCTCACCCACGTCGCGCCGCCGGCGACGTTGAGCATCGCGTTGAGCAGCGGCCAGTCGCTCACGGCGTCGCTGCCGTCGCGCATCGCTTCGGTTTCGCGGTTGGGCGAGGCGACGCTGCCGCTGTCCAGATGATCGCGGCCGATGACGACCGGCGCCTTCAATTCCCCGTTGCGCACCATCTCGTTGAACGCCAGGCCCAGCTTGTGGCGCAGGCCCAGGCCCACCCAGCAGATGCGCGCGGGCAAGCCCTGGAAGCTGATGCGTTCGCGCGCCATGTCGAGCCAGCGGTGCAGGTGCGCGTCGTCGGGAATGAGTTCCTTGACCTTCGCATCCGTCCTGTAGATGTCTTCCGGGTCGCCGCTCAGCGCCACCCAGCGGAACGGGCCCACGCCGCGGCAGAACAGCGGCCGCACGTACGCCGGCACGAAGCCGGGGAAGTCGAATGCGTTCGTGCAGCCTTCGTCCTTCGCCATCTGGCGGATGTTGTTGCCGTAGTCGAACACGGGGATGCCCATGTCCTCGAACGCGAGCATCGCTTCGACGTGCACGCGCATGGATTTCTTCGCGGCATCGCGCACGCGCACCGGGTCTTCGGTCTGCATGCGCAGCCACTGGTCCACCGTCCAGCCGATCGGCAGGTAGCCGTGCACGGGGTCGTGCGCGGACGTCTGGTCGGTGACGGCATCGGGGCGCACGCCGCGGCGCACGAGTTCGGGCAGGATTTCCGCGGCGTTGCCGAGCAACGCGATCGACTTCGCTTCGCCGGCCGCGCAGTACTTCTCGATGCGGGCGAGGGCGTCATCGAGGTCGGTGGCCTGTTCGTCGACGTAGCGCGTGCGCAGGCGCATGTCGATGCGCGACTGCTGGCATTCGATGTTGAGCGAGCACGCACCGGCGAGCGACGCGGCCAGCGGCTGCGCGCCACCCATGCCGCCGAGGCCCGCGGTGAGGATCCACTTGCCGGTGAGGTTGCCGTCGTAATGCTGGCGGCCCATCTCGACGAAGGTTTCGTACGTGCCCTGCACGATGCCCTGCGAGCCGATGTAGATCCACGAGCCGGCCGTCATCTGGCCGTACATCATCAGACCCTTCCGATCGAGCTCGTTGAAGTGTTCCCACGTCGCCCAGTGCGGCACGAGGTTGGAATTGGCGAGCAGCACGCGCGGTGCGTCGGCGTGCGTGGGAAAGATGCCGACGGGCTTGCCGGACTGGATCAGCAGCGTTTCGTCGTCGCGCAATTCCTTGAGCGACTTGATGATCGCGTCGTAACACTCCCAGTCGCGCGCCGCGCGGCCGATGCCGCCATAGACCACCAGCTCCGCGGGATTCTCGGCGACCTCCGGATCGAGGTTGTTCTGCAGCATCCGGAACGGCGCTTCGGACAACCAGGACTTGCAGCTGAGCTGGTTGCCGCGCGGTGCGCGGATGGTGCGGCTGGGATCCTTGCGGGTGGACATCGGCGACTCCGGCGCGGGGAAGCGGGATTATCGCTCCGATGCGGCCCCGCGTTCAGCCCGCGCGCTGCGGGCAGGCCATGCGCCCGGCGTGGAAGGCGGCCACGTCCGCGTCGGTGGCGGGCTTCGGCGCCGCGCCGCCATCCAGCAGCACGCGCCAGGTGCCGTCGCGGTCGCGGTGCCAGGTGGAGACGAAGGTCGACGTCGAGATGCGCTTCGGGGTCTTCCCGGCGGGCGATTGCAGCAGGGCGCGGCCGGTCGAATACGCGATGTCGGGTTCGCCGCCGATGGCCACGGCCGTCGGGTACCACGACAACACCAGGGCCGAGCCGTCGATGATCCCGACCCAGTCTTCCAGGATCGCCGCGCGGCCGTGCTTCGGATCGCCCGAGCCCACGCCGAACACCGCATCGGCGGCGACGAAATCGGCGAAGGCCTTCGCGTCGTGCGCCTTCACGCTGTCGGCGAACGCGAGCTCGCGCGACCACACCGCGCATTCGGCCGCGCTGAAGGTGGGCGAGGGCGGCGACGGTTTCGGCGCCTCCTTCGACTGCGCGAACGCGAGCGTGCACAGGGCCAGTGCCGAAGCCCCCGCGATCCGGACGAACGTGCGTTGCGACATGGCCGTGCTCCAGCGAGGCGGAGCGCCGACTATCGACCCCCGCGCGCGCCGCGGCCAGCGACGAAAGTCACGGCGCGCCGCTAAGATCGGCCGCATGACGCCTTCCCTGCGGGCCGCCGCGGCCCTGTTGCTGTGCACCATGCTCGCGGCCTGCGCCGGGGCGCCGACGCCGTCGCCCGCGCCCGCGCCTGCGATGGCCACGCCGCCGGTGCCCGTCGTGCTGGTGTCGATCGACGGCTTCCGCGCGGATTACCTCGATCGCGGCATCACGCCCACGCTCTCGCGCATCGCACGCGAAGGCGTGCGCGGCGACGGCATGACGCCGTCGTATCCCTCGCTCACGTTTCCCAACCACTACACGCTGGTGACGGGCTTGCGTCCCGACCGCCACGGCGTCGTGCAGAACACGATGCGCGATGCGGTGCTCGGCCCGTTCAAGTCGAGCAACGAAGCCAACGCGGGCGATGCGCGCTGGTGGAATGGTGGCGAACCGCTGTGGGTCACCGCCGAACGCGCGGGCGTGCGCACCGCGACGATGTTCTGGCCCGGATCGCAGGCGCCCATCCATGGCGTGCATCCGCGCGAGTGGGTGCGTTACGACAAGACGCTCGGCAACGACGCCCGCGTGGACCAGGTGGTCACGTGGCTGCGTGCGCCGGAAGCGGAGCGCCCGCGACTGGTGACGCTGTATTTCGAAACGCTCGACGTGGTCGGGCACGACTTCGGGCCGGACAGCCCGGAGATGGCGCGTGCCATTGCATCGGTGGATGCGAGCATTGCGCGGCTGGTGGATGCGCTCGGGCCGCAGGTGAACCTGGTCATCGTGTCGGACCACGGCATGGCGGCGGTGCCGCCGGGTCAGCTCATCGCGGTGGAAGACATGGTCGATCCGGCCGATGCGGAGGTCATCGCGACGGGGCAATCGGTGGGGTTTGCGCCGCGTCCCGGCCGCACGCGCGCCGCGGAAGCGCAACTGCTCGGCGCGCATCCGCATTACGAATGCTGGAAGAAGTCCGGCCTGCCCGCGCGCTGGCACTACGGAACCAATCCCCGCGTGCCGCCGATCGTCTGCCAGGTGGAAGCGGGGTGGGATGCGATCCACCGCGCCGATTTCGTGAAGCGCCCCGCGCATGCGCGCGGATCGCATGGCTACGATCCGGCGCTGCCGGTGATGCGTGCGTTGTTCGTGGCACGCGGGCCCGCGTTCCGTGCGGGCGCGCGCTTGCCGGTGTTCGACAACGTCGACGTCTATCCGTTGCTCGCCAGGTTGATCGACGTACCGCCGTTGCCGAACGATGGAACGATCGCGCCGTTGTTGCCGGCGTTGAAATGACTCAGCGGTGGCGGTCTTCGCGACCGGCCTGCAACTCCGCCTTGCTCAGGAACCCGTCGCGGTTCTCGTCGATCCACTGGAAGCGATCGGCGAGCTGCGGCATTTTTTCCTGCACTTCCACGCGGCCCAGCTTGCCGTCGCGGTTGAGGTCGGCCTGCGCGAAGCGTTCGTTGAAGCGCGCGGCGCGTTCGGCCTCGCGCTGCGGGCGCATGCGCTCGTGGTAGGCGCGCAGTTCGGAGCGCACGAGGTAACCGTCGCGGTTGGTGTCCATCGCGGCGAAGTCGACGGGCTTGTGGTCCTTCATGTGCGCCTGCATGCGGGCCTGGCGTTCGGGATCCTTCGCCATGCGCGCTTCGCGTTCCGCGCGGCCAGCGTCGAATTCGGCCCGGCTGATGCGGCCGTCGTTGTCGGTGTCGAGGCGTTCGATGCCGCCGCCGCGATGCATGCCGCGATGCATGCCCTCGGGCTTGGCGGCCTGGGTCTGCGCCAGCACGGGCGCGGACGCGAGCAGCAGGGCGGCGGTGAGCAGCTGGATTTTCATGGTGTCTCCGTTCGGCGGCACCGTTGCCGCGCGTGGCGAAGGAAACGCAGGCGGTGCGGTCGAGTTGACACGCGGCCCGCCGGATTCAGCCAGCGGACGTGAACGTGAGTGCCTGCGACGGTCCGGCGCCGGGCGGCATCCATGGCCCTCGACGCCCACCGCTCCCGGAGTTCGCATGTTCCGTCTCGCCCCGCTGGCCCTGTCGTGCCTGCTCGCCACCGCTGCCGTCGCCAGCGCCGCCATGGCCGCCCCGGTATCCACCGCGCCCGCCGCCGCGCGATTCGATGCGAAGGCGCTCGCGACCGCGCTCGACGCGCGCATCGACGACGCCGCGCGCGCCGGCTTCAGCGGCACCGTGCTCGTCGCCGATGGCACGCACGTGGTGTACGAACGCAGCGTCGGCCTCGCCGATCCCGCGGGCGCGAAGATCGGGCCGGACACGCGCTTCAACATGGCGTCCACCGGCAAGCTGTTCACCACGGTGTCCATCCTGCAACTCGTGCAGCAGGGGAAGCTCGACCTCGACGCCCCCATCCGCCGCTATCTCCCGAAGTGGCCGGTTGCCAGCGTGCGCGACCACGTCACCGTGCGCGAACTGCTGATGCACACCTCCGGCCTCGGCCTGTACTGGGGCGAGGATTTCCAGGCACGCCGCGCATCGCTGCACACGTTGTCCGATTACATCCCGCTGCTCGCGAAGGAACCCGAGTTCACGCCCGGCACCGCGTGGCGTTACAGCAACAGCGGTTTCATGGTGCTGGGCCTCATCGTCGAAGCGGTGTCGAAGCAGGACTACTACGCGTACGTCGCCGAGCACATCTTCCAGCCCGCCGGCATGCACGACACCGGTTACTTCGAGGTCGACGGCAAGGCCACGAACGTCGCGACGCCGATGCCCGGCGGCACCGGTGCGGATGCGCACACCGCGTTGCGCATGCCGGAACCGCGCGGCGGCGCCGCAGGCGGCGGTTATTCCACGCCGCGCGATCTGCTGAAGTTCCATCGCGCGCTCACCGTCGGCAAGCTGCTCGATGCGAAGACGCGCGCGTTGTTGTTCGCGCCGGTGACGTTGCCCGCGGGATCGCATGCGCCGCCGCACGGCCTCGGCCTGTTGCGCTTCGCGGTCGGGAACGATGTCGGCTACGGCCATCCGGGCGGCGCGCCCGGCGTGGGCGTGGATTTCCGCGCCACGCGCGACAGCGGTTGGTCGGTGATCGTGATGAGCAACAGCGGATCCCCGCGCACGATGCCGTTCGCCGACGCACTGCTGGGCGACGTGGCCGCCGCAGGTGCGCCGGATCTGCGCTTCCCGATGCCGTAGCGCCAAGCGCAGCGGGCTTCCCGATCCAATTCAGGAAGCCCGTTTTCCGCGCAGTCATGTTCGGATCGACCATCTGCGCACGCTGCGCGCAAGCGGCCATAACTGAAGAATTCAGTCATTTACACGGCTTTTTTCTCACTCCCCTGTCACTGCGCGGAACCTAGGATTGCGCTCAATCCGATGGCCACCCGCCCTTATGTCGCCGAGTGAATACGAGTACCTCTTCATCCTGGACGCCCTCGAACGGAAGGAGCCCATCTTTCCGTTCATCGTGACCGCGTTGAAGGAATCGGGTCTCGTCGACGTGAGCGACGAGGGCATCTGCCTGACTGCCGCGGGCGAATCGCTGATGCATTCCATCAGCGAACACCAGCATCCGGATGCGCAGGCCGCCAATGACGACGGCCATCGCTTCGGCAGGCAGTAACGTTCAGCCCGCGAGCGCCAATACCGCGCGCGCTGCACGATCCACTTCGTCCGGCGTATTCACCAGGCTCGGTGCAAGCCGCGCGTACGAGATCGCGTAAGGACTCGTGCTCGCCACGATCTTGCGCTCGCCCAGCCGCTTCACGATCTCCTCCGGCTTCAGCCCGTCGATCTCGAACGCGACGAGGCCTGCGGACAACGCGGCCGACCGCGGCGTGTGCACCTTGATCTTCTTGTTCTCGGCGAGCTGCGCCTTCAGGCGTTCGTTGAGTTCGCTGATGCGCGCGGCGACGCGTGCGCGGCCCATCGCCTCGTGCATCTGGAAGGCCGCCGACATCGCCCACTGGTGTTCGAACGCGTGGAATCCGCCGGGCGCGATGCGTGATGCCGTCGTCGGCCCCTTGATCGGACGGTTCTCCGCCCACGCGTTGTAGCTCTCCAGGTCGGTGAAGTTCGGCACCGTCGGCCGCAGCCGCGCCCAGCCGTCCGCGGTGGACCACGCGATGCCGGTACCGCGCGGCGCGAAGATCCACTTGTGCGTCCCGGCGGCGATGTAATCGGCGCCGAGCGAGGTGAGCACCGGTTCGGCCGCGCCGATGCCATGCACGCCATCCAGCACCACCAGGATGTCGGGATGCCTGGCCTTCAGCGCTTGCGTGAGTTCGCGGACCGGCAAGCGCATGCCGGTGCTCGAATGCACCCACGTCATGCCGACCACGCGCGTCTTCGGCCCGATGCCGGCGAGCAGGCGCTGCACGAGGCTGTCCACCGTCGCCTCGCTGGCCTCGTCGTACAACGCCACGCGCCGCGTCGTCGCGCCCGCGCGTTCGGTGGCGAAGCGGATCGCTTCGTGGTGCGAGTAGTGATCGTGCGTGGTCGCGAGCACTTCGTCGCCGGCCTTCAGCGGCAGGCCGTGGTAGATCAGCGCGAGGCCTTCGGTCGTCGCGCGCACCAACGCGATGTCGTCGCGCCTGGCGCCGATGTAACCCGCGACCACCTGCTGCACCTGCAGCGGGATGTTGTGCGATTCCTCTTCGAACATCCCTTGCTCGATCACGCGGAAGGGATTGCGGTCCATCGTGCGCCGCCAGGTTTCGATCGCATTGCGCACCGGCGTGGGATGGCTGGCGATGAAGAAGCTCGCGAAATGCAGCAGCTCAGGGTCCAGCGCGAACTGCGCGCGCACGTTGGCCCAGTTCGTGAGGTCGGGCAGCGGTGCGGTCTCGGCCGCCAGCGCGCTCAGCAGCGCACCACTGGCGGCCACGCCGCCGAGGGCGACGGGCGCGGCGAGGAACTGACGGCGGGTGACAGCCATGCGGAGGCTCCTGGCGGGGGACCCTCATGGCAACGCGCGGTCCACGGCGGAACGGACACCGCGCGTCGGCGGGACCACGATTCACCTTCGATTCGATCCCCGCGCGAGCCCAGCGCCTACACTGGCGCACCCCCGTCCGGAACCCGATCGCACGATGCGCATGCGCTGGTGGCCCGCGTCTTCCATGTTGCTCGCCGCCGTGTTGTGCGTGGCGTGCAATCGCGCGCCCGCACCCGTGGCGGGCCCCGCGCCGGCCGCCTCCACGCAGGCCGACGCCGACAGCGGCACGGACTTCGGCGCGGTTTCCGTGGATGCCCCGAAGCCCAAGCGGCACAAGGTCAACATCGCGAAGACCACCGAGTGGCCGGATTCCACGCTCGAGTCGGGCACGGCCACCATCACGTGCGATACCGACGCGAAAGTCGACGGCGAAGGCATCACGTTCTCCGACCTCGCATTCTTCTCCGTGCTCGACGCGATGCTGCCGTGCAAGGACGCCGGCGTGCTGCGCCTGCGCTACCGCGGCCGCATCGCCGGCGACTTCACCAACCTGGTCGAACGCGTCGGCAACATGTCGGTGCGCATGGGCATCAAGCAGCGCATCCTCGACATCGATTCCAGCGGCGGCCAGGTCGAGGACGCCATCCGCGCGGGCGACATCATCGCCGACGGCAACTGGACGATCTGGGTGCGCGAACACGCGGTCTGCCACAGCGCCTGCGTGCTGCTGCTGGCCGGCGGCGACGATCGCGTCATCTCCGGCGCGGTCGGCATCCACCGCATCATCCGCATCCAGTCCGATGCGACTTCGCGCGCGGAACTCAGCGCCGAACTGCACGAAGTGCACGACGAAATGAAGGCCTACCTCGAGCGCAACGGCGCGGGCGTGGCGGTCGCCGACTTCATGATGACCGTGCCCAACCGCAGCCTGCGCCTGCTCACGCCGGCCGAACTCGTGGGGTTCGGCCTCACCGGGCGCAACGCCGCGCAGGAAGACCTGGAACGCATCCGGCTGGTGCGCCGCTGCGGCCTGGACTTCGTGCGTCGCGAAGACGCGTTCTATCGCGCGTACGACCAGCAATGCACGCAGGTCGCCGAAGGCGTGGCCTCCATCAACGCGTGCGGCCTGGCGTTGCGTCCCGAATACGGCTTCCCGGACAAGACGTGCCCGGAAGAAAGCCCGCTGGCCGAACTCGACGTGCCCGCCACGCCGGCCGAAGCACCGGCCGCGCCCGAAGCCGACGCCGGGCCGCAGCAGACCGCCGCGCACTGATCACCGACGAGCGGCGGGGCGCCGCAAAAAAAGCGAGAAGTGCGACGCGGTTCCCAATTGCGTGCGCGTGATAGCGTCCGTTCCACTGCAAGGGGGCTTCGCAAATGGGTCGGAAGGTGGCGTATGCGCCGCGTCGGGGACGCGCGCGCTGGTTCGTGTTGGTCGGTCTGGCGCTCGTGGGCGGCGTGGGCTACGTGGCCCACCAGCAGGCGAATGCGCTCGCGGGGCAGGTGCTCAACGTGGCCTTCGCCAATTCGGACACCGAGATCCGGGGCCTCGTCTATCCGGACTGGAACGGCGACGTCGTCGCCAGCGACGTGTCGCTCTATCTCGCCTCGCCCGCGGGCTCGGCGCCCGCCGCCGAAGCCGCCGCGGCCGTCGCGCCGGATTCGGCGGACGAAGCCGCCCGCCTGCATTTCGAACGCCTGCGCATCACCGTGCCGGGCGGCTGGTCGTTCTTCCTGGCCAACCTGGTCGACATGCGCCTGGAAAAGGCCAACCTCGACGGCTTCAAGCTCGCCATCGATGGTTTCGATTCCAAGGCCGGCGTGGATCCCACGCTCGGCGTACTCGGCCCGATCGGCGCGATCAGCGCCTCGCCCTTCGAGAGCGAAGGCTGCATGCAGCACGCGTACTTCGTGCGCGACGAACTCGTCGCGATGGGCCTGAAGCCCGGCAAGACCTCGCTGAGCTACGACGTGCGCGAAGCCAACGACCGCGTCACCACGCAGATCGTGCTGATGACGCCGGGCGTGTCGCGCACGCAGTACAACCGCGAAGAAACCCTGGCGAAGGACATCAGCGTGCTGCACCTGGCCGACGTGGCCACCGCCACGCATGCCGAAAGCTGGGACGTGAGCGACCAGGGCTTCGTCGACGCGCGCAACGCGTGGTGCGCGAAGCAGGATGGCGTGGACAAGGAAACCTTCGTCGGCCGGCATCTTGCATCGGTGCTGCGCCTGCTCGAAGTGCGCGGCCTCGTGCCCGATGCCGGCACCGTCACGTCGTATCGCGATTTCGCCTGGAAGGGCGGGCAGTTCGCCTTCGGCGGCACCTACGCCTCGCCGTTGCACAGCAGCGAGCGCACGGCCGCGCGTCGCGACGGTGCGGCGATGCTGCGCCTGCAGGCCAAGGTCGAACATGGCGCGCACAACGATCCGGTGCAGTGGCGCGGCACGATGCCCAAACCGCTGGCCGAGCGCGGTGCCACCTTCGCCGCGATCGTGAAGGAACACGGCGGCGTCGCGCCCGCGACCGGCGCGCCGGATCCGATCGAGCCGCCGGCGCCCGTCGTCGTGCACACCGCCAACAACGGCGTGCGCACCGCGAGCTCGGAATACGCCTCGTCGTTCGACGCGCCCACCGCGCCGCCGGGCGGTCGCCTGGCGTGGGAGCAGCTGGCGCAATACCAGGGCCACACGCTGCAGTTCTTCACGATGCATGCCGAGCCGCGCACCGCCACGCTGGTGTCGGTGGACGGCCGCGAAGCGCACGTGCGCGCCAGGATGGAAGGCGGGCACGCAGATTACCGGATTTCGCGCGAGGCGTTCGAGCGGGCCCTGCTGATCCAGTGAGTCAGGCGACGACGTCGATCGCGACGTCGTCCACCGCCACGCGCTGGCCCGCATGGATCTTGCAGGTCTTCCGCAGCTCCACCTGGCCGTCCACGGTCACCACGCCGCTGGCCACCAGGTGCTTGCCGGCACCGCCGCTGTCGACGACACCGACGAGCTTGAGCAGCTGGTGGAGTTCGACGTGATCGTGCCCGTCCAGGGCGAATTCGAGGCGTTGCATTCGGGGCGGGGACCTGGGGTTTGGGGGGAATCGGGCGGCGTCACGGCCGGAGGCGCACAATACCGCCCCCCACGAGTGGCCGGAGTGCCCATGTCGACCCCTGACGGCGAGCCCGCCGCGTCCCTGCGATTCGCCGACCTCGGCCTGCCCCCGGCCATCATGGCCGCGGTCGAGGCCGTGGGTTACGAGACCCCATCCCCCATCCAGGCCGCGACCATCCCCGCGCTGCTGGAGAACCGCGACGTCCTGGGCCAGGCCCAGACGGGCACCGGCAAGACGGCCGCGTTCGCGCTGCCGATCCTGGCGCGCATCGACCTCACCAAGACCAAGCCGCAGGCCCTGGTGCTCGCGCCCACGCGCGAACTGGCCATCCAGGTCGCCGAGGCCTTCCAGAAGTACGCCGCGCACATGCCCGGCTTCCACGTGCTGCCGATCTACGGCGGCCAGAGCTACCAGCCGCAGCTCTCCGCGCTCAAGCGCGGCGTGCACGTGGTGGTGGGCACGCCCGGTCGCGTGATCGATCACCTCGAACGCGGCTCGCTGGATCTCTCCGGCCTGACCTCGCTGGTGCTCGACGAAGCCGACGAGATGCTGCGCATGGGTTTCATCGACGACGTCGAGACCGTGCTGAAGAAGACGCCGGAAGGTCGTCGCGTCGCGCTGTTCTCCGCCACGATGCCCTCGCAGGTGCGCCGCATCGCGCAGACCTACTTGCGCAATCCGGTCGAAGTGACCATCCAGGCGAAGACCACCACGGCGACCAACATCCGCCAGCGCTACTGGTTCGTCGCCGGCATGCACAAGCTCGATGCGTTGACGCGCATCCTGGAAGCCGAGCCGTACGAGGCGATGATCGTGTTCGCGCGCACCAAGCTGGGCACCGACGAACTCGCGCAGAAGCTGCAGGCGCGGGGGCTCGCCGCCGCCGCGATCAACGGCGACGTCGAACAGAAACTGCGCGAACGCACCATCCAGCGCCTGAAGGACGGCGAGCTCGACATCCTCGTGGCCACCGACGTCGCCGCGCGCGGCCTGGACGTGGAACGCATCAGCCACGTGCTGAACTACGACATCCCGTACGACACCGAAAGCTACGTGCACCGCATCGGCCGTACCGGCCGCGCGGGCCGCAGCGGCGAGGCGATCCTGTTCGTGACGCCGCGCGAGAAGGGCATGCTGCGCGCGATCGAGCGCGCCACGCGCCAGCCGATCACCGAAATGCAGTTGCCCAGCGTCGAAGCCGTCAACGACCGTCGCGTCGCGAAGTTCCTTTCGCGCATCGGCGAAGCGCTGCAGACCGAAGGCGAACTCGACACGTATCGCGACCTCGTGCTGCGCTACCAGCGCGAACACGACGTGCCGCTGCACGACATCGCCGCCGCGCTCGCCAAGCTGGTGCAGGGCAAGACGCCGTTGCTGCTGGAACCGGAGAAGCCGCGTCCCGCGTTCGAACGCACCGAGCGGCCCGACCGCGCGCCGCGCCAGGACCGCGCGAGCTTCGACCGTCCGGAACGCCCGGCCTTCGATCGCGGCGACCGTGGTGAACGCCCGGGCGCCCCGCGTCCGCCGCGCAAGGATGTCGGCCCGCGTTCGGCGCCCGACGCCGGCATGGAGACGTACCGCATCGAAGTGGGCCACCGCCACGGCGTGAAGCCCGGCAACATCGTCGGCGCGATCGCGAACGAAGCGGACCTGGAGAGCAAGTACATCGGCCGCATCGACATCCACGACGACTTCTCGCTGCTCGATTTGCCCGAAGGCATGCCGCCGGAACTGATGACGCACCTGAAGAAAGTGCGCGTGGCCGGCCAGCCGTTGCGGATCAGCCGGATGGGCGAGGGCGGCAACACGTTGCCGGCGCACACGCCGCGCAGTGCGCCGCCGCGGGCGCCGCATCGGAAGGGGCCACCGCCCCGTCGCTGAGCAAAGAAAAAGCCGCGCACCGAAATGCGCGGCTTTTTTGTTTTCCCCGGTCCTTGGTCCCAGGTCCCCGGTCCCGGCGATCAAGCCACCGCAGGCGACTCCATCGATTCGTCGGCCACCGGCGTGGCAGCCTCGACGGCCTTCACCTTCTTCTGCTTCACCGGCTTCAGCGATTCGCGGTACTGCGCATCGCTCGCCAGCGCAGCCATGCCGTACAGGCGCGCCGCGCGGCCCCAGGCGATCGCCATCACCACCAGCTGCACGAGTAGCAGGCCGGCGATGAACCCGCCGACGCTCGCCGCGCCCACCTGCGTGCGCGCGAAGCCGAACACCAGCGCCAGGCCTTCGCCGAGCAACAGCGTGCCGAGGTACACGATCAGCACGGCGAGCGGACGCCGGAAGAACAGCTTCGTGCCGCGCCACCAGGCCTTCACCACCGAACGGCGCGCCGGTTCCGCGGCGAGCATGCCGCGGCCGGCTTCCACCGTGGCGTGCGCGATGACGAACAGCACGCCGAACACGATCAACCCGAGGCGATGCGCGTTGTCGCCGACGCTCGCGAGGATCGCGGTTTCCGCCTGCGTGTCGGCCCACTTGCCCATCCCGGCGAACACCGCGAACGCGATGCCCAGCGGCACCAGCGCCCACAGCAGCATGCGGAACATGCGGCCGTATTCGCGCAGGCCGAACTGCAGCAGGTTGGCGAAGCGGAGCGTCTGCCCCGCGCGGATCGACGCGACGACCATGCCCGTCAGCCACGGGGCGATCAGCAACGCGAGCAACGCGCTGCCCATGCCCGCGCCGGCGATGAGGTCGCCGCCCTGGTTGTCGAACATCGGCTTGAAGACTTCGAACATCTGCGCCATGTCGAAGCGCTGCGCGATGTCGCCCGCGTTGATGGCGTGGTCCAGCCGCGACGACAACGCCTGCCACACGGGCAGCGTCACGACGAGCGCCGGCAGCGCCAGGCCCACGGCCCACAGCACCAGCAGGCGCCACTGGAATGCGCGCGCGACGCCGCTGACCAGCGCGCCGACGCCGCCTTGCTTGCTCACGGATGCGTTCACAGGGTCACCATCACGGAATAGAGGGATTGCAGGGCGGCGAACACGTCGGCGGTCCAGCGACGCGACGCAGCCGTGTTGGCTTCGCGCGTCTGGCCGTCGTCGAGCTTGTCGCGGTCGAGGTTGATGCGGCGTTCCGGATCCAGCTGCACCGACACCGCGCGGCTGCGCGTCACGAGCTGCCAGCGGGCCCAGCGTTCGCCGCTGGCGTCATCCCAGCGGAACGCCTTCGAGCTGCCGTCCTCGAAGCGCACCAGCACGGTCTGCGGCACCGACGCGCCTTCGCGCTTGACCACCACGTGCGTGTGGTACGGGAACGGACCTTCGCCGTCCTTCGCCTTGGGATGCGCCTTCTTCCAGGTCTCGCGCAGCTTGTCGACGGTCTTGTCGATCTGGGCCTGCGTGAGTTCGACCGGCTTGCCCTTCCACTCCACCAGGCCCGGCGCCGGCAGCACTTCCTCGCTTTCGAACTTCGCGATGCGGTCGTCGACCTTCTGCGTGCCGTACACCTGCTGCGCGAACACGCGCTCGACCAGCGCGCGCTGGCCCGTCGACTCGGCGAGGGTCTGCTGCAGGTCGGCGATGCTCGGGTGGCGGAACTTCCACGTCGCGTAGTACTGCTTGAACGCGCGCTCCAGCGCATCGTGCCCGACCATTTCCTCCAGGTCGTGCATCGTCGTCGCCGTGCGCGAGTACACCGTGCCGTAGCTGCCGCTGGAATAGCGGTCCCACGAATTGCCGCCCAGCGGATCGGCCGGGTTGTCGAGCATCGCGCCGAGGCGCTGCTCGTCGAACGGGTTCATCGACACGTCGAACTTCAGCGCCTTCGTCAGCCACGTGTTCGCGGTGATGCGCGTCTTCGCGGCGCGCTCCATGCGGTGGTCCCAGTACTCGTTCAGGCCTTCGTCGAGCATGGGCTCTTCGAATTCGTTCGAGCCGAGGATGCCGTAGAAGTAGCCGTGGCCGAATTCGTGGATGGTCACGAAGTCGAGCATGTAGCGGTCGAGCGTGCCGGGACGCGGGTCGTCCACGTAGTCGGCGGTGAAGAGCGTCGGGTATTCCATGCCGCCGGCTTCGCGCGCGTTGTACGGCGGGACGACGGCGGTGACCGTCTTGTACGGGTAGTCGCCGAGCGTCTTGGAGAAATACGCCAGCGACGCGATCGTCGCATCCAGCACCGGCTTGGCGTTCGATTCGTATTCCGGGTGGTACAGCACGCGCACCTGCACCGGGCCGTTCGCGCCGTGGTACACGCCGTCGAGCGGCTTGGCGAAACGCTTGTCGGCGGTCCACGCGAAGTCGTGCACGTCGCCCTGCACGAAGTGGTGCGTCACCGTGTCCTTGCTGGTCACCGGCGCGCCTTGCTCTTCGCCCGTGGCGCCGACGGTCCAGCCCTTCGGCACCGTCAGCGACACGTCGTACAGGCCGTAGTCGGCGTAGAACTCGCTGTGCATGTGGAACTCGTGCACGTTCCAGCGCGGGGCGGTGGCGCCGCGTTCGCCGGGCAGTTCGAGCACGCCGATCTTCGGGAACCACTGGCCCACGAGATGGAACGTGCCGTAGTAGCCCGTGCGTGCGCTGACGCGCGGCAGCTTGTTGAAGAAGTCGATGTCGAGCGTCGTGCTGCCGCCCGGCGCCACGGCTTCCGGCAGGTCCAGGCGCACCACGGTGCGATCGGTCGACGGGCCGTTGTCGGGATGCACGTACGACCAGTTCACCTTCGCGCCGCCCTGTTCGACGCGCTGCAGGCGCGTGTAGCCCCAGCCGCCCTTGTCCACTTTCACGCCGCTGCGGAACCCGAAGCTGTTCTGCTTCTGCTCGGTGTAGAACGTGCTGCCCGGACCCTCGAACGCATTGAGGTACAGGTGCAGGTACACGCTGCGCACCGGCACGGCGCTGCGGTTGCGCCAGGTCAGTTGCTGCTTGCCGTCGATCGTGTGCTTGTCCGGATCGAGCGTCGCGGCGATCTTGTAGGTGACCACGCGATCGGACAGCGTGCCTTCGCTGCCGGTGCGTGCGCCGCCCCAGGCCTCCGGTGCGCTCGGCACCGACACGGCCGCGGCATGCGGCGATGCAAACGGAATGTCGTCGGCCACCGGGGGTGCGGTGGCGGGAACGACGGCCTTCGGTGCGGTGGCGGCGAGCGCGCACGTACCGACGAGCGCAAGGCCGATGGCCCAGCGCGGGAACTTGATGGAATTGGTCATGGTGTCCTCAGCGTCCGTTGACGCTGTAGCGCCCCGGCCCGAGCAGCGCCAGTGCGATTGCGGTGAACAGGTACATGCCCTGCAGTTCGAGCGCCCAACCACCTTGCTCGTTGATGTGCGTCAGGTCGGCCATGTGCACGAGCGCGAAGGCGAACAGCATGTTGATCGCGACGAGCAACGCACCGATGCGCGCGTAGAAGCCCGCGATGAGCATCAGCGGTCCGAGCACTTCGCCGGCGAGCACGCCGTAGCCGAGCACGCCGGGCAGCCCGTGCGCTTCGACCATGCCGACGATGCCGCCCATGCCGCCGCGCAGTTTCGCGATGCCGTGCAAAAGCACGAGTGCGCCCAGGATGACGCGCAGGATCAGGCGTCCCAGGTCGTTCTGTGTGTTCTGGTTCATTGCTCCCCCAAGGATGATGAAACGGCCACCCGCACCCCCCGTGCAGGCCACCGGCGGAGCATATGCGGCGCGGCGGCCGCTGTCGCGTCCATCCATTGGCTGCCACGGTGCGGCGGCACGGGGTAGGGAGAGACGGGACGGGCGAGGGCGGTTGCATGCACCGCGGGCGCGTCGTCCGCGGGGCGCGCGGAGCTCGGCGGTAGAGCGGGCTTCACCTGCAACGAACAACGCCGGTCGCCCAATCGGCAGCGCGGGCAGGGGGAACGCGTTCGCGTCCGTTCCGCAGTCCCTCCACATTCCGGGAGTTCCCCGCATGAAAGTCATCGCAACGACCTGCGCGGTCGGCCTGCTGTCGGCTGCCGTCGCCCTTGCCGTCCAGGCCGCCGCCGCCGCTCCGGGCGCGCGCGACGATCGCGCCGCCACCCATGTCACCCGCGGCTCGAACGGACAGGCGCTGACTGTGCCCTCGCAGGCGGCGCCTTCGACGGTCGTCGCGAACTTCCTGCGCGGGAAGGGGGTCGGCGCCGGCGCCCTCAGTGCCTTGCGCGTGCGGTCCGATGCGCCCGGCATCAAGGGCGTCCGGCAGCTGCGCATGCAGCAGGAAGTCGGCGGCCTCGTGGTGCATGGCGCCTACGTCAAGGCCGCGGTTGGCCGCAATGGCGCACTGCTGAGCGTCATCGAGAACCTCGCGCCTGTGCCCGCCACCGGCCTGCAGGCGGCGAAGATCGACGAAACCGGCGCACTGCGCGTGGCGCTGTCCGCGCGCAGGATCGCCGGCGCTGCCCCCGCACGCGTGCTGAAGGCGGGCGCCGCCACGAAGTTCGCGAAAGCCCGCGGCTTCCACGAAGGCCCGATCGTGACCCGCGTCGCCGTGCCGATGGCCGATGGCGGAATGCAGGTGGGGTTCGTCGTCGAAACCTGGCGCGAAGCGGGCAACGACCTTGTCGAAACGCTGGTGTCCGGCGATGGCCGCGTGCTCGACACGAGCCACCGCACGGCGCGCGACGACTATCGCGTCTTCACCGTGGATCCGGACAAGACGCCGCAGGCGATCGTCAGCGGGCCGGTGGGCTGGCTGTTCAACGGCAGCAACCTGAGCGACAACATCGCCGGCAACAACGTGCACGCCTACCTGGACACCGACAACAACGGACTCCCGGACGCCGGCGGCACGCGCGTTGCGAACCGCCGTTTCCTCGCCACTTTCGACCCGAACGTGCAGCCCTCCGACGGCAGCAACCCGGATGTCGCGGTGCAGAACCTGTTCTACCTCAACAACGTCATCCACGATCGCCTGTATGCCGCGGGCTTCGACGAAGCCGCGGGCAACTTCCAGGAAAACAACTTCGGCCTGGGCGGCAACGCCAAGGGCAGCGATTCGGTGAACGCCGAAGCGCAGGATGGCGGCAGCACGGACAACGCCAACTTCGCCACGCCGAACGACGGGCGCAATCCGCGCATGCAGATGTACCTGTGGTCGTCGCCGGAACCGGACCATCAGGTGCTCGCCGGCGGCAATACGTTCGCAGCGCGCCGCGCGGAGTTCTCGCCGCCGTTCACCCCGTCGGGCCTGCAGGGGACGGTCGTCGCCGCCCTCGACGGGGGTGGGGCGAGCAACGCCGACGGTTGCGAGGCCATCACCACCAACGTCAGCGGGCGGATCGCGCTGGTCGATCGCGGCACGTGCACCTTCGTCGTCAAGGCGGCCAACGCGCAGGCGGCGGGCGCGGTCGCCATGATCGTGGCGAACAACCAGGCCGGCGATCCGATCGTCATGGGTGGCACGGACCCGCAGATTCCCGCGGTGATGGTGACGCAGGCCGCGGGCGCCACGCTCCGCGCGTCCTCGCCGATCGCGGCCACGATCCGCGTGATCGATCCGCCGCTGATCCGGCGCGACGGCGACGTCGACTCCGACATCGTCTGGCACGAATACGGCCACGGCCTGACGTGGCGCATGATCGATCGCATGGACGGCCCGCTGGGCGGCGCGATCGGCGAAGGCATGGGCGACACGCTGGCGATCATCGTCAACGACGACGACAGCGTCGCCGAATACGCCACGGGCCTGCCGAACGGCCTGCGCACGGAGCGTTACGCGAATTACTCGCGCACCTACGGCGACATCCAGGGCACCGAAGTGCACTTCGACGGCGAGGTGTATGGCGCGATCGGCTGGCAGGTCTGGAAGAACTTCCAGGCGGCGGGATTCACGGCCGACCAGACGTTGGCGGTCCTCGTCGATGGCATGAACTACACGCCGGCCGAACCGACGTTCGAGGACATGCGCGATGGCATCCTCGCCCCGCTGACCGACGTGGGCCGGCAATGCCTCGTGTGGCGTGCGTTCGCGAAGTACGGCGTGGGTGTCGGCGCGCATGGTTCGGCGCGCGGCACGAAGGTGGTGATCCGCGAGTCGTTCGCGGTGCCCGCGGCTTGCGGCGCACCCTGACCGAGCGGGAAGCAATCAGCGGCGGCCTGCGGGTCGCCGCTGACGCCCGGGCTTACGTGCGCACGTAGCGCACGTGCGTCGCGTCCGGTCCCGCCAGCACGTGGTCGACCTTGAACTGCGGCAACGGCTCGCGCACGTTTTCGAACAGGCGCCGCCCGCCGCCGAACATCACCGGCGCCAGCGCGATCTCGAGCGCATCGACGACGCCCAGGTTCAGGTATTGCTGCACCACGTCCGCGCCGCCCGAGATGCGGACGTCGCGATCGCCGGCCGCCGCCCGAGCCTGCGCCAGCGCGCTTTCGGCGCCGTCGTTGACGAAGAAGAACGTCGTGCCGCCCGGGCGCACCCACGGCTCGCGCTTTTCGTGCGTCAGCACGAAGACCGGCGTGTGGAACGGCGCCTCCTCGGGCCACGACGCCTCGCCCTGCTCGAACATCCGCTTGCCCATGATGTTGGCGCCCGTGCGCTCCATCGTGCGGCGCACCATGTCGTTGACCGCACCGATCTCGCCGCCGGCGCCGAAACCGTGGTTCTCGCGGAAGTACCGCTGCTTGAGCAGCCAGCCCATCATGGCGCCCCACTTCGCGCCCCAGTCCTTGTAATCGGCGGTGTCCCAGTGCGCGAGCGTCATGCCCTCCGGGGCCATGTAGCCGTCGAGGCTGAGGGCGATGTTGACGAAAACCTGGCTCATTGGAATTCCTCGATCAGTGCTTGGGCAGGATGACGGAATACACCAGCGTCGTGATTTTCCAACCCGCGTCGGTGCGCACCAGCAGCCAGCATTCCTTGCCCCAGTTGGTCGTCTTGCCGTTGGACAGGAACTTGTAATCGAACGCCACCGTGGCCACGTCGCCATCGGTATCGATCCTGACGTTGTCGAAGGTTTCTTCGCTGCTGTTCTTGCTGGCGACGATGCCGTCGATGAACTGCGTCGGATTGTTGGACGGTGCGAACTTGGCCTTCATGGCGTCCGGCCGGTCGCGTTTTACCTGCGCGAGGCTCACGTCCGACAGCACGCTCTGCCACGGCGCCTCCGCCTGCACGAACAGCGCGAGGAATCGCGGCTTGTCCCGCTGGAGGATCGACGTGCGGAACGATTCGACGACGGCGCGGATGTCCGGATGGTCGGTGTCCGCGTCTTTGGCGGGAAGTGCTGCGGCGAACAACACCAGCAGGCAGGCGCTTGCGATGGCTTTCATGGATCTCGATTCGATGAGGGGCGGGCCCGAAGCGGGCCCGGGGCGAATGGTAGACGCAGGGTGGCCATGCGATCGCATCCTGACGCTACTGGCCAGGGTGAATGGTGGCCTTGCCGGATGTTCTATCGACTACGACCATGAAACTGCACCCCGGCGGCGACGGCACCGGTTTGCACACATAGACGAACAGCCATTCCTTGTCGCTGCCACCGCCCCGGTCACCGAACGTGTCCAGCTGGTATCGCGCAAGGTCGTAGCCTTGCGCCTGCGCAACGTTGCGACTGATCTCGAGTGCCTGGCGCTCGCCGATCAACGTGGCTGAAGCATCCACGTGTTGGGCGGTTGGCGTGCAGCCCGCAATCGACAAGCCCGCCAGCAGCAGCGCGGCGACGCTCGACGATGGCGGTCGTGGACTCACCGCAACGGCAACTTCAACGCACGCCCGTTCCAGTCGAGCAGCACGCCATCGGACAGGATGTCGGCGACCACCAGCGGGCCGAGATGGTCGCCGACGACCAGGCGCGTGCCGTCGATGATGACGAAGCGCTGCGCGGGGACGTCGTTCCACATGTGCATGCTGAATTTCAGCGGCGGCAGCGCCTTGCGTTCGTCGGGGCCGAGGTCGGTGACGCGTTCGTAATTGTCCTGCACGACGGGCGACGGGGCGGGCGTGGGCGGTGCGGGCAATGCGCGCGGTGGCGGCGGTGGCGGCGTTGCGACCGCGGCGACCGTGGGTGCGGCGGTGTGCGTCGTCGGCGCGGCGGGTGCGGGCGGTGCGATCACGAGCGGGCGCTTGATCGCAGGCGCGGGGCGCGGGGCAGGGCGATCGATCGCGGCCACATCGCTCGATATCGCGACATCCTGCACGGGCACGGACGCCTTGGTCCCGAGGCCATCGACGGGTTGGGCGGGTTCGTTGCGCAGCATCACCAGGATCGGGACCAATGCGACGAGCGCCGCTGCGATCCACAACGGCCAGCGCGGCGCAGCCCGTCGCGCGACGGGCGCCGCCGGCTGCGGTTCCGCCAGCAGGTCCGGCACCTGCGCGCGGCGACGCTCGGCTTCCGATTTGCGCAGGGCTTCGAGGATCAGCGACATGCGTTCGTCCTCAGTCCAGCTGCGTGCGAAGACGCGGGCCCGCGTCGCGCGCGGCCAATGCCATCAAGGTTGCGGGACCAATCACGCCGTCGCTCGTCAAGCCGCGCGAGGCCTGGAACTCGCGTACTGCGCTGCGCATCGCGCTGTCGAGCACGGCGGGGCCGGTGTATGCAGGGTCGAGATGCGCGTGCACCCAATCGACGGCGGGGCCGCGGCCATCGGGCGTCAAGGATTCGGTCAACGCGTCGGGCCCGCGCCACAACGCGATGGATTCGCCATTCCATGCGCGCACCAGCGCGAGGCGATCGACATCGAACGTCTGCGTATCGATCTGCACGCGCGCACGCACCGCATCGGCGCCGAGCAGCAACGCCCACGTCGACGCACCGTCCTTCGCGCGCAGGTGCAGCAACACGGGCCGCCCCTGCGCGAACACCTTGTCGAGCGTGCCGTTGCGAGCGCGCAGGCAATACAGGCCCGCTTCGATCGCCGGCGGGCACGTGGACGCGACGCTCGGGTCCGCGCCGGATTTCCATTCGTGCAGCAACGCAGACCACGCGGGCAAGCCCGACGCGTCGACGCCTTCGAGGCGCGCAGGCAACGCCGCCGCCGCGACGAACGGGATCACCGGCTTCACGGGTTTCACCGGCTTCAGCGCCGCCACCGACGAACGCGTGGCCGCCTGTGCGACGGAGGGTTGCGCCGGCATCGTCGACGACGGCGTCGCACGCGGCCACCACATCCACGCGAGGATCGACGCCAGCACCGCGCCCGCCGCGATCGCCCACTTCCACGCCGGCGTTTCGCGACGCGCGGGCGCCAGCGCTTCACGCGCCGCGCGGTCGATGTCCGATGCTTCGATCTTCGTCGCATCGTGCGCATAACCGCCGAGCAACGCGCGTTCGGCGATCACGTTGATCAAGCGCGGCACGCCGCCCGAATGCTTGTGCACGCGCTGCACCGCGCTCGCGGAAAACGGCGAATGCAAGCCGCCCGCGACGCGGAAGCGATGGCGCAGGTACGCGCCCGTTTCGTTCGCATCGAGCGGCATCAAGTGGTAACGCGCGGTGATGCGTTGCGCGAGCTGGCGCATGTCGCTGCGGGCGAGGATCTCGCGCAGTTCCGGCTGCCCGAGCAGGATGATCTGCAGCAGCTTCTGCGTATCGGTTTCAAGGTTGGTGAGCAGGCGCACCTGTTCCAGTGCATCGACGGAGAGGTTCTGCGCTTCGTCGATGATCAGCACGACGTGCAGGCCCTTGGCGTACGCATCGAGCAGGTAGGTGTTGAGCGTGTCGACCAGCGCCTTGGTGCTGCCGTGCGTCCGGCCGATGTCGAGGTGCAGTTCCTCGCACAGGGTTTCGAGCAGTTCGATCGCGGTCAGGCGCGGGTTGAGCACCAGCGCGACCCGGGTGTTCTCCGGGAGTTGTTCCAGCAACAGGCGGCACAGCGTGGTCTTGCCGGTGCCCACCTCGCCGGTGAGCTGCACGAAGCCACCGCCGCCGCCCTGGCCCACGCCGAACAGCAGGTGCGCGAGCGCGTCGCGGTGGCGCTCGCTGAGGAACACGAAGCGCGGATCCGGCGTGATCGAGAACGGCGGTTCCTTGAGGCCCCAATGTTCCAGGTACATGCGCAAACCCGAAAGACGGTGGCGGCTAGGGTGCCACGATTGACGGCGGCCGGGGCCGCGCCAGCAGCGGGTGCAGGAACACCGCCCCCAGCAGGATCGCCACGCCCAGGTAGAAGGCCGGGGTGAGTTCGCGCTGCTCGCCGAACAGCAGCGCCGCCAGCACGATCGCGTACACCGGCTCCAGGTTGACCGCCAGCTGCTGCGCGAACGCGCTCATGTGCCGCAGCGCCGCCAGCGACAGGGCGAACGGCAACAGCGTGCAGGCCAGCGCCAGCACGACCAGCAGGACGGCGTCGCGCGCACCGGGCACCACGAACACCGCGCCGGGGAAGGCCTGCGCCATGCCGGGCAGGTGCGGCATCAGCGGCGCCAGCAGGGTGAGGGCGACGGTGCCGGCGCCCAGTTCGATCGCGGTGACGGTGAGCGGGTCGCCGTGGTGCACGTAGCGCTTGTTCAGCGAACCGAAGATCGCGACGAGCAGGGCTGAGATCGCGCCCACCAGGATCCCGAGCCGGTAGCCCGAGGGCACGCCGCCCACCACCAGCGCGACGCCCGGGAGCACGAGGACGCCGAGCAACACATCGCGCTTCGAAAAACGCGCGTGCGCCAGCACCGGTTCGAGCAGCGCGACGAACACGGTACCGAGCGCGATGCACGTCGCCCCCACCGACGCATTCGACAACTTGATCGCGCCATAGAACGTGAGCCAGTGCAGCGCGACCAGCACGCCGATGCCCGCGTACTTGCCGATCAACTGCAGCGGCATCGCGCGCAGCCCGCGCCACACGCGCGGGATCAGCGCGAGCGCGCCGACCACGAACACCATGCGCCACCACACCAGCGGCAACGCGGGCAGGGAGATCATCTTCCCGAGGATCGCGGTGAACCCCCACAGGAACACGCACAGGTGGATCTGCAGCCAGGCGCGGTGGGTGGCCTTGGGGTCGGTGGGCAGGTTCGGCATGCGGCTATTATCGCCACGGGCCGACAGCACGAACCGCGGGATGAGCCACGACTTCCTCGAATACCTGCGCGAACTGTTCTCCGACCTCGGGCCCATCACCACGCGCGCCATGTTCGGCGGGCACGGCGTCTACTTCGACGGCCGCATCGTGGGGATCGTGATCGACGAGGCGGTGTACCTGAAGACGGACGACGCCACGCGCGACGCCTTCGAAGCGGCCGGCTGCGCGCCCTTCGTCTACGAATCCAGCGGGAAGTCGGTGGCGATGTCGTACTGGTCGGTGCCGGAGGAAGCGATGGATTCGTCCGAGGCATTCCTCCCCTGGGCCCGCCGGGCTCACGAGGCCGCGTTGCGGAAACCCGTCGGGCGGGTGCGCAAGCGGCGGAGCGACGCGGCTAGGCGGCGCTGACCGACAACACCCAGTCGACGAAGGCCTGCGCCGCGGGCCGCAACCGGCGATGCGCCGGATAGACCACGTGGTAGCCCCAGCGCGCGGGCAATCGTGGCCCCGGCAACGGCACCAACCGGCCATCCGCGAGATACGGCACGACCACGCGTTCGCGCGCCAGCGCCGCGCCGATCCCGAACACCGCCGCATTCAACGCATCGGTCGTATCGCTGAAGCTGTGGCGCTCGTCCAGCCGAACGTTATGCACGTCGGCGGCACGGAACCAATCGAGCCAGCCTTGTCGCGCGTGATCCAGGATCAGCGGCACGCGCGCGATGTCGGCCGGCGTGCGGATCGCGTCGAAACCGGGCATGCGTGGCGAGGCCACCGGGAACAAGGTTTCGTCCATCAACGCGTGGCCCGTCAGCCCCGGCCAGTGCCCGGGCCCGTGGCGGATGCCGAGGTCCGGCCCGCCTTCATCGAAGCGCGCCAGCGCGGTCTCGGTGTCGAAGGACAGGCGGATCTCCGGATGCGCATCGGTGAAGGCATGCAGCCGCGGGATCAGCCACGTGTAGGCCAGCGAATGCAGCGTGGTGATGCGCACGCGGTGCGTGTCGTCGCGTTCGCCGCCCAGCGTGTGCAGCACGCCTTCCATGTCGGCGAGCGCGCTGCCGGACGCATCGGCGAGGCGCCGGCCTTCGCTGGTCAGCGTGACCCCGCGCGCGTGGCGCTGGAACAGGGCCACGCCCAGGCGCGACTCCAGCTTGCGCACGTGGTGGCTCACGGCGCTGGCGGTGAGGTTCAGTTCCTCGGCGGCGTGCGCGAAGTTCTGGTGCCGGGCCGCCGACTCGAAGGCGGAGAGGGCCGGGAGCCAATCGGGGCGAAGGACCATGGCGAGCCTCAAATCTGGCTTGTGGCTGACCCGGAAAGTATGCGCTTGTCACGCTCTGCGCGTCCCGGACAATGGCACCTCCGACACGCGTCGGATTACAGGCTGCCCCGGATGAACACCGTTGCCGCGTCTCCCCTCCCCGTCGCGAGCGGGGCCCGAAGCTGGGTCACGCCCGTCGAGATCGTGGTGCTCGGTGCCATCTGGGGCGCCTCTTTCCTCTTCATGCGCATGGCCGCGCCGGTGTTCGGCGCCGCGCCGCTGGTCGATGTGCGCCTCGCGCTCGGCTGCGCGGTGCTGCTGCCGTTCCTGTTCCGGCATCGCGCGCAGTTCCCGCTGAAACTGTGGCCGAAGCTCGCGCTGATCGGCGCGATCAATTCGGCGGTGCCGTTCGTGCTGTTCGCCTGGGCCGCGCAGCGTGCGCCGGCGGGCATCGGCGCGATCTGCAATTCGATGACGGTGTTGTTCACCGCGCTGGTCGGGTTCCTGTTCTTCGGCGAACGCATCAGCCTGCGGCGATCGATCGCGCTGGTCGTGGGCTTCGCGGGCGTGATCGTGCTCGCCAGCGGCAAGACCGCGGGTGCGAGCGTCGGCTGGGCCGTCGCCGCCGGTGCGAGTGCGGCGTTCCTCTACGGCATCGGGTTGAATCTCGTGCGTCGCCATCTCACCGGCTTGCCCCCGGCGGCGGTCGCTGCGGCGACGCTCGGCACCTCGACGTTGCTGCTGCTGCCGTTCGCGATCGCGCAGTGGCCGTCGCATGCGATTCCGATGCAGGCCTGGCTCGCCACCGGGATGCTCGGCGTGTTGTGCACCGGCATCGCGTTCGTCATGTATTACCGGCTGATCGCGCGCGTCGGCGCGGGCCGTGCGTCGACGGTGACGTACCTCGTGCCGCTGTTCGGCGTGGCGTGGGCGTGGATGCTGCTCGGCGAAGCGGTGACCGGGACGATGGTCGTCGCCGGCCTGCTCATCGTCGGCAGCGTGGCCTTCAGCCAGCGCGCGAAGTGATCAGCGCGCCTCGGGCGGCTTGCGCAGCAGGCTGACCGCGAACCCGGCGACCAGCACCGCGCCACCGATCAGCAACGCCCACAGCAACCACTGCTTCCAGTCGCGCGGCGTCGTCGGGCGTTGCAGCGCGCTGGCGCCGGCGAGTTCCACCGGCGCACCGAGCGTCGCATCCGCCGGATGCCAGCCGTCGCCACGTTCGGCGCGCAAGGCTTGCAGCAAGCGCGGCAACGGCGCATCGGTGCGCGCGGCCACCGCGCTGCCGGCAACGAGCGCATACGGTGCACGTCCCTGCGCGAGGAACACGATGACTTCCGGTCGGTAGCCCAGCCGCAATGCCGGCGCGTGCGCCGGCGCGCCGCTCGTCGCGGTGAGGCGCCACTGCCGGTCGCGCACGGGCGCATCGAGCACCGACGTCGGCGGCGACGCACTCGTGCGGCCCGCGGTGCCCACGCGATACGCGACCCACGGGCCCGCGCGCCAGCGCCACGCGCCGTCGTCGTCGCGGCTTTCCAGTCGCCATTCCACCGCCACGTTGCCCACGCCCTGCACGTCCGCGCGTTCGATCGGGAAGCGGCCGTCGAGCGTGTAGACGAACGTCGTCGCGTCGTTCTCGCGCACCATGCGGCCCTGCAGCATTTCCCACTGCAGCGGCGTGTCGACGGCTTGCGAGGACAGGCGGGCCTTCGCGTGCTGCAACGGCAGCGCGGGCGCATCGTCGAGCGGCACCAGGCGCAGGTAGCGGCTCGCTTCGCGCAACTCGATCGTGTGTTTTTCCAGACGGCGACTGCCTTGTTGCAGCGCGAGCAACTGCACGCGCGGGGAAATCGTGCGCCAGTCCTCCAGGTCGTCGCTCGCTTCGACGCGATACGCGGCATCGATCGCCGCGCCCTGCGGCCAATCGAGTTCGAGCGCATCCACGCCCGGCGGTGCCTGGCTCAGGTCGAACAGGAACGCGCGCGCGCCGCCTTCGTCCTGCGCCACGCCCGTCTGCGCATGCAGCGACAGGATGCGGCCGGACGTATCGCGTTCGGCGATCAAGGCCAGCGACGCCGCGCCTTCTCCCTTGCGCGGCTGCAACGCGAACCACGGCACATCGATGCGCCGCGGCGGTTCGGCGAGCGGCGCATCGGGGCCGAACACATCGGCCGCCACCGGTTGCCCGTCCGCATCGACCACGGTCACGTCGCGCAAGGATGGCGTTGCGATCGTGCGATACACCGCGCGATCCAGCACCACGCGATACGCGCCGCCATCGCCCGGCGCGGAGACGGGCCACTGCCGCACGTAGTCGTCGCGCGTTGCGGCGCAGGCGAGGACGGGCAGCAGGCACGACCAGGCCAGGGAATACCAGGCGATGCGTTTCATGCGGAGCCTTCCGGAACGGGCGCACGCGGCGGTGCGGGGGCGAGGTAACCGACGACCGTGCACAACAGGCCGAACGCGATGAACGACGCGATGCCGAGCGCGTTGCCGAGGTTGCTGCGATCCACGATCACCAGCTTCACCAGCACCACCGCCATCAGCACCGCGCCTGCGAGCCACAATACGCGTTGCCCGCGGCGCGAACCGAGCACCCAGCCGACGACACCGAGGATGCTCCACACGACGGTGAGGCTGGTCTGCGCCAGGCTCGTTCCGATGAGGCCGTCGTTCCAGGCGATGCCGCCCCAGTGATGCACGGCGTGCAGCACGACCGACGTGATGTAGACGAAGCCCAGCACCGACACCATCGGCACGCGCTGCGCCTGCACCGCTTGCGGCGCTTGCGTCGAATACGCCCAGCGGGCCGCGAGCACCAGCGCGGCGAGCTGCGCGAGTTCCATCGGATTGGCGACGGGAATCCACGGCAGCGGCGCACTGCCGCCGGCTTCGACGAGCGTCAGCAGGAAGCCCACGCCGAGGATCGCGAAGAACGTGGCCTGCAACGTCATGCGCAGGCGATCGAAGCGTTCGTGCATCGGCGCCGACAGCCACGGCCACCGGAACATGCCGATCGCGGCGATCGCCAGCCAGGGCAGCGCGACACCCGCGATGCGCCAGCCGTCGGCGAGCTGGAAGCGTTCGCCCAGCCACGACACGCCCAGCGACAACGCGAACGGCCACACCAGCCACCACGCGAATTGCGCCCACGCGGCGACGCGATGTTCGCCTTCGCGCAGGCAGACGAGGCTGCGCACGCCGAGCACCGCGAACAGCACCCAGGCCCACAGGCCGTAGCCCGCGAAGGGTTGCTGGTGCGCATCGGCCTGCGCGAGCGCGATGGGTGCCGCGACAGCCAACGCCGCGAGCGTGGTGCCCGCAAGGCCGCTGGCGGGGCGCCGGCGATGCACTTCCGCCGCGAGCCAGCCGGTGAGCGCGGTGAACGCGAGCCACGCATCCGCGCGTGCGACGGACGCGACGAACGCATCGATTTCCAGCAAGGCGTTGCCGACCCACCACGCCAGTCCCCACGCGTAGGCCAGCGCGCCCGACACCCGACGCCCGGCGTTGCGATACACCCACGCCGACGCGAGCGCACCGGCGCAGATCATCAGCGCGCTCATGAAGATCGCATTGGCGATCGGTGCGTCACTGGGCCCGCGATAGTTGCCCGCATCGAGGAACGCGAACGCCGCGAGCGCCTGCAACGCGAGGCCCGACCATTCCGGCCAGCGCCGCGACTGCCGCACGCCGAGCCACACGAGGCCCGCGCCTTCCAGCGCGAACACGCTGGCGGTTGCGCGCGCCGACAAGGCCAGCGGCACCGCCAGCGTGGCGAAGCCCGCGGCCAGCAGCACGTACGCGTCCGACAACATCGCGTAGCCACCGCGACGCCGCAACAGCGCCCCGAGCACCGCGTAGATCACCGCGAGCCCCAGTGCACAGAACGCGAGCGGCATGCGATCGCCGCGCAGCAACCCGGCCTGCAATGCGAACGCGACCAGCGGCGTGCCGAACACCAGGCATCCGTCGATGAAGTCGCGCCGTCCCTCGGGCCGCTTGCGCGCGAACAACAGCGGGATGAAGAGATAGAACGCGAAGAACAGCACGAGGAAGGGTTCGGTCGTCGCGAACTTGTCCGGGTTGTACTGCAGCACGCCCCACGCCGTGCCGATGCCGAAGGTGAACACGAACCCGAGCAGGTTGAGCACGCGCCACGCCTTCCACCACGCGATCGCGAAGATCGCCGCGTTGAGCACCGCGTAGTACGAGAACAACGCGACGTGGTTGCCGCTGTTGGTGGACAGCCAGATCGGCGCGAGGAAACCGGCGAGTACGGCGAAGAACGCCAGCGCCTTCGCATCCTGCAATACCGCGAGCATGCCGGCGCCCGCGATCAGCACGACGCTCAACCCGAACGCGACGCCCGCCGGCATCAGGCCGTACAACTTGAACGCCGCGAACACCGTCATCAGCAGGATGCCGATCGCGCCGCCCTGCAGGCTCAACGCGAAGATGCGGTTGCGTTCGCGCTGGCACCACGCGAACACGAGCGCCGCGAGCGCGGCCGCGGCGATGCCGGCCAGTCGCACTTCGATGGGCGCGTGCAGCCAGCCCTGGTCGGCCGCGAACTTCAGCAACGCCGCCACGCCCGCGAACAGCACGAGGATGCCGACCTTGACCGGCACGTTGCCGACGGTGAACCAGTGTTTGATGTATTCGATCGCGCGTTCGGGGAGGCCGGGCGGACGCGGTTCGCGCACGTGCGGGCTCGGGACGCGCAGGGGCACGGGCGCGGGTGTGGCTTGCGGAGCGGGCTGCGGCGGTGCGGCCTGCGTCGGCGCGACGGGTTGCGGCGGGACCGGCGCGGGGCGCGGCGGGGGCGGTGCCGGCGCGACGGCTTCGGCGCGCGGTCGCGCCGCGGGCGCGGTCGCGGTCGCAGGCATCGCGCCTTCGGCACGCAGTTGCGCCAGGTCGCGTTCCAGCGTGCCGACGCGGCCCCGCAGTTCGCGCAGGGACAGCAGCGCAACGATCAGCAGCACCGGCACGGCAAGGACGGCCAGGAGCAGCAGCACGATCAGGCTTTCCACGTCGGATCCATCCCCTTGTCACCGGCAGACCGCATTGGGCCGGCGATCGTCGCCAAATGCAAACGGGGACGGGCGGGGCCTCAGGCCGGCTTGCGCAACAGGTCGATCAACGTCGTCGCCGCGGCGGGATTGCGTTCCTTGTCCGCGTTGATGAAGAACACGAAGACGTCGCGATGCGGCAGCTTCGGTGCGTCGCCGGTGAGGCGCGGGAGTTTCGCGGGTTCGCCGCCCTGCGCCCACGTGCGGGCGCGTTCGGCCCACGCCTTCAACTCCGGGCCGGTGTAACCGGTCTTGATCGCGCTGCGTGCGCGCATCAGGCGGGCATAGACGAAATCGGCGGTCACGTCGGCGAACGACGGCCATTCCTCCGAATCGGTGTAGACGAGCGCGGCGTTCTTCTTGCGCGCGAGTGCGACGAGCGTTGCATCGACACTCTCGGCATCGCGCACTTCCAGCGCGTGCCGCAATCGCCGGCCACCGGCTTCGACCGGCAAGCGATCGACGAACGCCGCGAAGTCCTCGCGATCGAGCTTGCGTTCGAACTGCCACAGGATCGCGCCGAGCTTCTCGCCCATGGTCGACAGCCCATCGACGAAGGCATCGACCTGGCCCGCCGTGTTGGCCAGCACCTTGGCCTGCACGATGCGCATCGGCGCCTTGGCCGTGAAGACGAAGCCCGGCGGCGTCTCGTCGCGCCAGCGGGCGTAGGTGTCGGGCTTCTGCGCGCTGTAGTAGGTGCCATTCACCTCGATGGCGCTGAGCTTCCGGCTGGCGTACTCGAGCTCGCGGCGCTGCACCAGGCCTTCGGGATAGAAGGTTTCGCGCCAGGGGGCGAAGGTCCAGCCACCCACGCCCACGCGGATGCCGTCGATCGCGCCGGGGGCGGTCGCGGTGCCGAGGTCGGCTTCGGGGGCTTTGGCGCGGGCCATGGGCGCAGCGTAGCGCGGCATGACGTGCGGGGCATCGACGCGGCGTGCACGGGCCCGCGATACTCGGCGCCTCGGTCTCCAGGGGAACGCCGCCATGATCCGCACCGCCTTGTCCTTCGCGCTGGCCTGCGCGCTGCTCTCGCCCGTCGCCGCGCATGCGCAGGCCGCGCCTGCCGCCGCCGCGACGGCGCAGGACGCGCGCCTTGCCGGCTTCGACGACTACGTCAACGCCGTGCGCAAGCAGTTCGACGTGCCGGGCATCGCGGTGGCGATCGTGCAGGACGGCCGCATCGTGTTCGAGCGCGGCTGCGGCCCGCGCGAAGTCGGCAAGCCGCAACAGATCGACGAGCACACGCTGTTCGCCATCGCGTCGAACACCAAGGCCTTCACCGCCGCGTCGCTGTCGATGCTCGCCGACGAAGGCAAGCTCTCGCTCGACGATCGCGTGATCGACCACCTGCCGTGGTTCCGCATGAGCGATCCCTACGTCACGCGCGAGATGCGCATCAAGGACCTGCTCGCGCATCGCAGCGGCCTGACGCTCGGCGCCGGCGACCTGCTGTACTGGCCGACCACCACGTACACGACGGAAGAAGTCGCGCATCGCCTGAAGGACGTGCCGCTGGGCGGGGCGTTCCGCAACCAGTACGCCTACGACAACATCCTGTTCGGCGTGGCGCAGCTGGTGGTGGAGCAGGCGAGCGGGATGTCGTACGAACAGTTCCTGCGCACGCGCATCTTCAAGCCGCTGGGCATGGACGAGACGCGCTTCAACAGCGATCGCCTGACGAAGAACGACAACGTCGCCACCGGTTACGCCAAGGCCGATTTCAAGGACCTGCAGCCCGCGCCGCGGATGACGTGGGGCAACGTGTCGGGCGCCGGCGGCATCTATTCCAGCGTGCACGACATGAGCAAGTGGATGCGCATGCAGCTCGCCGGCGGCGTGTACACCGACGCGCAGGGCAAGGAGCAGCGCCTGTTCAGCGCGAAGCGCCAGCAGGGGATGTGGTCGATCGTCACGCCGATCCCCGTCAGCGAACCGTCGGTGCCGGAACTGCGCGCGGCGAAGCCCAACTTCCTCGGCTACGGCGAAGGCTGGCAGCTGTCGGATTACCGCGGCAACAAGCTCGTGTGGCACACCGGCGGCTGGCCGGGCATGGTGTCGCGCCTGACGCTGGTGCCGGACAGGAACATCGGCGTGATCGTGTTGACCAGCCAGGAAGTCGGCGTAGCGTTCAACGCCGTGACGATGCAGGCGCTCGACCTGATGCTCGATGCGCCGAAGACCGATTGGCTCGCCGGTTACGCGAAGGCCTTCGCGAAGTCGCAGGACAACGCGGACGCCGATTGGCAGAAGCACCTCGCCGCGCGCGCGTCGAATGCGCCGCCGTCGTTGCCGCTGGCGTCGTATGCCGGCACGTATCGCGATCCGTGGTACGGCGACATCGCGATCGCGAACGAAGGCGGCAAGCTGGTGGTGCGCTTCACGAAGACGCCGGACCTCGTCGGCGACATCGAACCGTGGCAGCACGACACGTTCGTCATCCGCTGGCGCCAGCGCTGGTTGAACGCCGATGCCTTCCTCAATTTCGCGCTGACGCCGGACGGCAAGATCCGCGAAGCGCGGATGGAGCCGATTTCGCCGCTGACGGATTTCAGCTTCGATTTCCAGGACCTGCGGCTGGTGCCGGTCGAGAAGCAGTAGCACGTGCGGAGTGCCCGGGTGGGTCGCTTCATCGCCAGCGTGTTGTGGGCTGCGCTGGCGGTGTTCCCTGCGTGGGCGGGCGATCCGGTCCCGGCCGTTCCGGCGCCCACCGTCGATCGCCGCATCGCCATCACCTTCGACGACGTGCCGTGGGTGATGTTGCGCAACGCGCCGCCCGCGGACATGGCCGCCGAGCACGCGCGCCTGATCGCCGCGCTCAGGCAGGCCGACATCCCGGTCATCGGCTTCGTCAACGAAGGCCTGCTGTATTCGGACAACACGCTGCGGCCCGAGCGCGTGCGCATGCTGAAGGACTGGCTCGACGCCGGCTTCGCGCTCGGCAACCACACGCGCTGGCACAGCGACCTCAACGCCGTCGGCCCGCGCCGGTTCAAGCACGACATCCTGGATGGCGAACGCCTGCTGCGGCCGATGCTCGCCAAGCGCGGCCTGAAGCTGGAATGGTTCCGCTATCCGCTCCTGCGCACGGGCGCCACACTCGAAGCGAAGCACGACGTGGACGCGTTCCTCGCGAAGCACGGCTATCGCGTCGCACCGGTGACGGTGAACAGTTCGGAGTGGGTGTTCGCGCTGGCCTATCGCAACGCGATCGCCGCGCACGCGCCGGAGGACACGCTGCAACGCTTGCGCGCGGACTACATCGCCTACATGCAGGCCAAGTTCGTGTACTACGAGCAGCGGTCGGTCGACCTGCTCGGGTACGAGGTGCCGCAGGTGTTGCTGGTGCACGCCAACGAACTCAACGCCGACACCTGCACCACGCTGGTCGCAGCGCTCCGCGCACGGGGCTATCGGTTCGTCACGCTGGCCGAGGCGACGCGCGATCCCGCGTACCAGCGGCCCGACACCTACACCGGCGCCCTCGGCACCAGCTGGATCCATCGCTGGGCCAAGACCGAAGGCCGCCCGGACAGTTTCTACTTCGGCGAGCCGCGCACGCCGAAGTGGATCATCGAACTCGCCGGCGTCTCCCCGTCCTTCGAGTAGACGCGGGCGATCGCGCTTACTGGATCGGTTCGTCCAGCATCAGCTCGCGCACGAAGCGCACCGGCGGCGCGCCGTACGACAGCACCTTGTCGTGGTAGGCCTTGAGGTTGAACTTGTCGCCTTCCTTCGCTTCCACGGCCTTGCGCATGTCGAAGTGTTCCTGCACGCCGACGAAGTACGTCGGCAGCTGCGCGGACGTCAGGCGCGCGCGCGTCCACTTGCCCTCGGCTTCGCGCTCCTGCTGGAACGCCAGGCGCGTCATCAGGTCCATGGCCTGCTCGTGCGTCCAGTTGTCGACATGCACGCCTTGGTCGAGGATCGCGTTGGCGATGGTGCGCAGGTAGAACTTCAGCTGCACCAGGCGGAACAGCGGATCGTTGTTCATGTAGCCCGCATCGGCCATCAGGTCTTCGGTGTAGACGGCCCAGCCTTCGGCGAACAGGCCGGAACGCAGCACCGCGCGCAGCGTCGACTTGTTCTCCGCCGAATGCGCGCCTTCCAGGTAATGGCCCGGCATCGCCTCGTGGATGGACAGCAGATGGATCATGCGCGAGTTGTATTCGCGCAGGAACGAGTCGACCTGCGCCTGCGACCAGTCGTCCGGGATCGGCGAGATGGCGTAGTAGGTGTCGAGGCCCTTGTCGAGCGGGCCGGGCGAATCGCAGTACGCGACCGACACGCCGCGCTGGAATTCCGGCATCAGGATCACCTTTACCGGCGTGGTCGGCACGGTGACCAGGTCCTTCTCGCGCGTGAACGCGGTGGCCTGCGCGAGCGCGGCCTTCGCGGCCTCGACGACGTCCTCGCGTTTCGGACGATCGGCGTACGCGAGTTCCAGCGCGGCTTCGATCGCCTTCTGCTTCTGGTCTTCGCTCGGCTGCGCGGGCAGGGCGGGCGCGTTCGGCTTGTCCTTCAGCACGGTCTGCGCGATGCCGTACATCTCATTGCGCACGCGCGTCATCTCCGACTCGGCGCGCTGCTTGATGTCGGCGCGCGTCAGCGAGGACATCAGCGCCATCTGCAGCTTTTCGTCGTACAGCTTGGCGCCGATGCGGAAGTCGCCCTTCGCATTCGGGACCAGCGTCTTGTCGAGCCAGGTTTGATTCTCCGCGACGGCTTTCTTCAGGCCTTCGACCGCGGCATCCAGCGCCTTGCGGTCTTCGCCCTGCAACTGGCCGGCGTTCGGCGTGATGAAGGTATCGACCAGGCTCAGCACGCCGGCGTTCTGCTTCGACACGGTCTCGGCATGGATGGCCGGCACGCGCGCGGGATCCAGGTTGGCGCGCATCTGCGCGAAGATCGCGGGGATCTGCTGCATGCGCAGCGTGGCGTGCTTGAGGCGTTCGGGCATTGGCGCGAACTCGCGCGCCATCAGGCTGTAGATCGCGCCGCCGGCGAGGCTGTTGTAGACCTGCGGATCCCACGCCCACGACTGCTGCGTCTCCATGCCCCAGATGTCGGACTTCAGCTGGTTGCGCAGCAGCAGCGCGTCGACCTGGTTTTCGCGCGACAGCGTCTTCGCATCGATCGCATCGAGTTCGGCGAGCATGCCCTTGCTGAAATCGACCACGCGCTTGCGGCCTTCGGCGCTCAGGTCATCGACCTTGTCGTCGAAGCGATGGTCGCCCACTTGCGTGGCGGTGACCGGATTGAGCGCGAACCAGCCATCGAGCCAACGCTTGGAGAGATCGGCGAACTTCGCATCGGCCTGCGCGGTGGACGCGGTGGCGGCCGGTGCGTTGGCGGTCGGCGCGGTGGGCGCCTGGCCCTGGCACGCGGCGAGCGTGGCGGCGAGCAGGGCGGCGGCGCACAGGGTTTGCAGGGTCGGGCGTTTGGGCGGCAGGCGCATCGGTCGGATTCCCGGGCAAAGAGGCGCCGAGCATAAGCGGGCACGCGCCGGCGCGCATGGGCCTGCGGTAGGCTGCGGCGTCCCCGGGGAGGAATCGCACGCATGCTTCGTTCGTTCGCTGCCGTTTCGTTGATTGCGCTCGCGTTGGTGGCCATACCGGCCCAGGCCGCGTGTCCGCCCGAGGGCCAGACGAAGGAGTCGTTGCTCGCGTTGAAGGCCCTGCAGTTCACGCTGCCCGATGCTGCGGCGCGACAGGCGCTGGCCGAAGGCCTCGTCGATTGCCTCGGCGACCCCGATCCTGCGATCCGCGATGGCGTGGCGTACGAAGCGCTCGCGCATTGGATGCGTGCGAAGGAGATCGATGCCGCCGGCCTGCGCAGCCTGCGCGACAAGTTGTACGTCGCGTTGCAGGGCGATGATCCCGAAGGCTTCCGCCGTCCGTTCGCCGCGCTCGTGTTGTCGGAAGTCGCGCGCACCGATCGCATCGCGCCGTGGATGACGCCGGAAGAACGCAACGCGATGATCGATGCTGCGGTGCGCTTCATGCCGTCGGTCACCGACTATCGCGGCTTCGACGAGAAGGAAGGCTGGCGCCACGGCGTCGCGCACGGCAGCGACTGGCTGCTGCAGCTCGCGCTCAATCCGGCGCTGGATCGCAAGCAGGCGGACCGCATCCTCGAAGGCGTGTCGTCGCAGGTCGTGCCACCGGCGACGCATGCGTACGTGTTCGGCGAACCGGGACGCCTCGGAAGGCCCGTGCTCGCGATCGCGCATCGCGGATTGCTGACGCCGGCCGAATGGGAAACGTGGCTGTCCGCGTTCGCGCCGCGCCTGGGTGCGGAAGAGAAGCGCTATCTCGACGCGGGCTGGCTGGCGAAACGCCACGACCTGCTCGCGTTCCTCACCGGCCTGTACCTGGAAGCAGACCAGAGCACCGATCCGCAATTGCAGGCGCTGGAGCCGCCGATCGTGGCGGCATTGAAGACGGTGCCCTGAACTTCAGTCGTCGTCGCTGCTGAATTCCGCCAGCACGTCCAGGTCGAACGCCAGCGCTTCCACCGTCTCGCGCACCTTGCGGGCGGTCGAGTCGTTGGGCGCTTCGATCTCCACCTCGTGCACGTCGCCGCCCGAATGCAGTTCGCTCAACCCGGCCGAGCTGGAATCGGCGTCGTCCATGTGCGGCATGAGGTCGGCGACCTCTTCCACGTGTTCGATGCCGTCCAGGCTTTGCAGCAGGTTGATGATCGCGCGCGCATCGTCGTCGCTACCGGTGATACGCAGTCGCAGGTTGGGCATCGCGGCATCTCGAAAGCGGAAGATGCCGCGAGGCTAGGCAGCGGAAAGCTAAGCGGGCGTGATGGCCCGCGCCCTCACGACTTCGGCGTGCGCACCGGGAGCGGTACGTTGCACAGGTCGATGTGGCCGGCGGGGCGCTTGTACCAGTCGTCGCGGCGGTTGCGGCGCGACTCGACGATGGTCGCGAACGTCTTGCTGTCCGTGCGCAGCAACTGCAGTTGCGTGCGGTCCTTTTCCGGCACGTCGCGCGCCAGCCTGGAGGACACGATCGGCACGTACTGTTCCGGCTTCTCGTAGAAGCCCAGCGGCCCGGTGCCGCGCGGCAGCACGCTGAGCAACTCGATGCCCTGCACGACGCGCCCCACCAGCGTGATGTTGCGATCGAGCATGCGCGGCGACTGGCCCGTCACGACGTACAACGAGGTGCCGTCGCTGCTGTCGGCGGCGACGTCGCGGCCTGCGCCCACCATGCCGTAGCAATGCGTGAGCCAGGCGGTGTCGGTCTTCGGATCGCGCGCGGCGGGGAAGCCATCGACGAACCCGACCTGCGGCGCCCAGCCATCGGAATCCTTCAATTGCACGAAGGGCAGGCCCGTGGCCTTGCGTTCGAACTCGGCGGGCAGGTGTGGTTTCGCCGAGCCGATCGGCTTCTTCTGCTGCGACTTGTCGTCGTCGGTGGGATCGCCCCATTGCACGACGTAGTTGTCCTGCGAACGGATGACGGACAGGCCGTCCCAGTATTTCTCCGTCGCGAGCGTGCTGATGTTGGCGACGTGGTTGGGGGCGAAGGCCTTCGCCAGTTCGATCACGACGCGGCCGGTGGGCAACTGGAGATAGAGCGTGCGGTCGGGGTCGAGCGTGCGCCAGTCGCTGGCCGGGGAGGCGTCGAGGATCTCCTGCATCGACGGCACCTTGGCGGGCTTCGCGGGTTCGGCGGCGGAGACCGTGCCGATGGCGAGGGACAGCGACAAGGCGAAGGCCAGGGGCTTGCAGCGCATGCGGCGACTCCATTCGAAGGATGCGGCCGAGTCTACCGAGGGGCCCCGCATGCGGAAGTGCGCAGTCATGACTACCGGCACATCCGCTATACCGAATTGACCACTAGTCTCCACTTCAACCTAGTGGACCCACCCCCATGGACCGCGACCTCCTCGACCAATCCCTCCGCAAGTTCCAGCGCGAGCTGAGCGCCGGCACGGTGTCGCTGGCGCTGCTCGCGGTGCTGGCGGCGTCCCCCGGCCCGATGTACGGCTACCAGATCGCCAAGACCCTCGAGCGCAGCGGGGAGGGCGTGCTGAGCGGCAAGCAGAGCGCGCTGTACCCGGTGCTGCGCAACCTGGAATCGGCGGGGTTCCTGCAAAGCCACGTCGAACCCTCCGTCAGCGGCCCGCCGCGCCGCTACTACGGCATCACCGCGGACGGCCGCACCGCCCTCACCGAATGGGCCGCCGCCTGGCGCGCCACCCGCACCTCCGTCGATTCCGTGCTCGAAGGACTCCTTCCATGAACGCCGCGCTCCCGCATTCCATCCCCGAATACCTCGACCAGCTGCGCGCCGCGCTCGCGGGTGCGGATCCTGCGCTGGTGCAGGACGCGCTGTACGACGCGGAGGAATACCTGCGCGCCGAACTCGCGGAAAACCCGTCGCGCACGGAAGCCGAAGTGATCGCGTCGGTCGCCGGCAGCTACGGCGCGCCGAACGAAGTCGCCGACATCTATCGCGACACCGAAGTGAAAGTGCAGAGCGCGCTGCGTCCGCCGCAGCCCGTGCGCCGCGAGACCGCGCTCGGCCGGTTCTTCGGCGTCGCCGCCGATCCGCGCACGTACGGCGCGTTGTTCTACTCGGTGCTCGCGCTGGCGACCGGCACGTTCTATTTCACCTGGGTCACGACGGGCATCTCGCTGTCGGTGGGCCTGGCGGTGCTGATCATCGGCATCCCGTTCGCCGTGCTGTTCCTCGGCTCGGTGCGCGTGCTGTCGCTGGTGGAAGGCCGCATCGTCGAAGTGATGCTGGGCGAACGCATGCCGCGCCGCCCGCTGTACTCGGCGCGCGGGCGCACCGTGTGGGAAGGCATCAAGGACATGTTCACCGACCCGCGCACGTGGTCCACGCTGCTCTACATGTTCGCGATGCTGCCGCTGGGCATCACGTACTTCACGCTGATCGTGACCCTGCTGAGCACGGCGCTGGCCTGCATCGCGGTGCCCCTGCTGCTCGGGTTCGGCGCGTTCGACAACTGGTACATCGACCACTGGGACGTGGGCGGCGACTGGTTGCACCCGTGGCAGATGCCGCTCGTGTTCATCGCCGGCGTGGCGCTGCTGTTCGGCACGCTGCACCTGGCGCGCGGCATCGGCAGGATGCACGGCGCGATCGCGAAGAACCTGCTGGTCAAGAGCGCGCAGTTCGCCTGACGCACGTGGGTGCTGGCGGAATCAGAACGGTTTCGCCAGCACCAGGAACACGATGCCGACCAGGAGCAACACCGGCAGCTCGTTGAACCAGCGCAGCGCGCGCGAAGACGGCAACGGACGCCCGCGTTCCACGCCCTTCAGCCAGCGGCCCGCGATGGTGTAGTGCACGAGCATCAACGCAACGAGCAACAACTTGGCGTGCAGCCAGCCGCCCGACATGTGGAAGCCGAACCACAACGCCAGCCCGAACGCGAAGGCGAGCCCGAACATCACGTGGCCGAAGCGATACAGGCGCCGGCCCATGAGCACCAGGCGGTCGCGCACCGCGGGCACGTCGCCGGCTTCGGCGAGGTTGACGAGGATGCGCGGCAGGTAGAACACGCCGCCCATCCAGGCCATCACGAACACGAGGTGGGCGGTCTTGGTCCAGAAGTAGGCCATGGCGTGGCTCGGTCGGGGCGAATGCGCGATAGCATCGCACGATGCAGAAACGATACGACCAGGCTTACTTCGACCTTTGGTACCGAAACGGCGGCATCGGCGACCGCGCACGCCTCGCGCGCAAGGTGGCACTGGCGGTGTCGGTGGCCGAGTACCACCTCGAACGCCCGATCCGCACGGTGCTGGATGTCGGCTGCGGCGAAGGCGCGTGGCGCGCGCCGCTGCGCAAGCTGCGGCCCGACGCAACGTACCTGGGCTTCGATGCCAGCGAGTACGCGATCGCGCGCTACGGGCGCGCGCGCAACCTGCGGCTGGCGAAGTTCGGCGACTTCGACATGTTGCGCCCGTGCGCGCCGGTCGACCTGCTGGTGTGCAGCGACGTGCTGCATTACCTGTCGGTGAAGGAACTGGATCGCGGCTTGCCGGGTCTCGCCGAATTGTGCGGCGGCGTGGCGTTCCTCGAAACCTTCGCGCGCGAAGACCAGGCGATCGGCGACGAGCACGACTTCCAGCAGCGCTCGGCGGCGTTCTATCGCAAGCGCTTCGCGGCGCTGGGATTCGCGCAGGTGGGGTCGCATTGCTGGCTGTCGCCCGCGCTCGTGGAGCGGGCGACAGCGCTGGAAATCGGCTGACTCAGGGGCGGGCGAAGTCTTCGGGCTTCGGGAGTTCGACCGGCACACCGTCTGCGTTGCACGTGCCCGCTGCGCACAACCGCGCACGCAACGCCGGCGTGGCCTGCACGAGGAAGTGATACAGCACGTTTTCCTCGACGCTGCCGCGCACCGCCTCCGACCCCGGACCGCGCGCCCACACACCGACATCGTCGCCGCCGTGCGTCTCCGCGCCCATCGGGACCTGCGCTTCCTGCAGGTAATCGAGCGCTTCGGTGTCGACGTCCGACAGGTCCGGTCGCGCATGGCCCGGCGTCGGTGCGACATGCCCGGGGCCATTCGCGTAACCGAGCGTCGTGTACGGCAGGCCTTGCTTGTCGACGGCCCACGGGCCCGCGCCGGCGTCTTCGCCGCTGATGCCTTTCACCTTGCCGAGGATGGGATTGCCGCGCTGCGGATAGCCCGCGAAATACATCGTGTGCGCGTGGTCGGCGGTGACGAGGATCAGCGTGTCGTCGGCCGAGGTCATCTTCGCCGCCGTGCGCACCGCTTCGGAGAACGCCACGGTGTCTTCCAGCGCGCGACGCGCGTTGCCGTCGTGGTGCGCGTGGTCGATGCGGCCGCCTTCGACGAGCAACACGAAGCCCTTGTCGTTGCGCTGCAGGACGCGCAACGCGGCGGCGGTGAGTTCGGCGAGCGTGGGTTCGCCCGCGGCGTCCTTCGCGCGATCGGCGTCGTAATGCATGTGCGAGGGTTCGAACAGGCCGAGCAGGCGCGGGGCATCGGCGGCGTCGGCAAGTTGCCTGGCGCTCCACACGTAACGGCCATCGGGATGCGCGCGCGTCCATTCGGCGATGAGGTCGCGGCCGTCGCGGCGCAGGCCGTGTTGCTGCGGATATTCCGGGTCGGCCGCGGTGTTGGGCAGGAAGCGCGCGCGGCCGCCGGCCAGCGCGACTTCCGGACCATCGCCGAAGCGCGTTTCGATGAACTGGCGCGCGAGGTCGCGACAGCCCGCGGCCGCAGCGGCGGCCGGCAAGGTGCTGTCGTCTTCCCAGTTGCGATCCGGGCCATGCGCGTACACCGACGCCGGCGTGGCATGCGTGAGGCGCGTCGTGGTGACCACGCCGGTCGACAGGCCTGCGCTCTCGCCGAGTTCGAGGAAACTCAACAGCGTGTTCGCGGCCACGTCCTGGCACTGGCCGCGCTTCGTGCCTTGCCCGATGCCGATCACGCCCAGGCGCGTCTTCGCGCCGGTGGCGATCGCGGTCATCGTGCCGGCCGAATCGGGTGTCTGGTAATCGGTGTTGTAGGTGCGGCTGAGCGCGGTGTGCGGGAATTCCTCGAACGCGAGCAACGTCTCTTCGCCCGGCTGCCCCGCGCGCTGGCCCGCGAGCACGCGCGCGGCGGCGACGGTGGGCAGGCTCATGCCGTCGCCGAGGAACACGATGACGTTGCGCGCATGGCCCGACATGGCCCCATTGGCCGCGGCGCGCGCGGCGCCCGCGCGGTACCACCAGGCGGCGGATTCGCCGGCGGGACGCTGGATGGCGGGGACGTCGATGGCGTGCGGCGTCGTCGCGGGCGTGGCCGGTGCGGCGCTGCCGCTGCGCTCGATGCGCGCCACGGGCGTCGTGCTGCAAGCGGCGGCCAGCGTGGTGCACAACGCAATCAGGATCGGGCGCATCACGGGGTCCGCGGGCAAGGGCCGCCGATCATACGAGACCCGCGCGACCACACGAATCCCGACCCCCGCCATTTGGCACACCAGCGTTCCAGAGATGCACTCGCCGCGCCCACGCGGCCTCGGCTAAGGTCGCTTCCTCGAGTTCCGCCCTGGAACGTCCCCCGGTTGGTTTCGCGATGGCTCTGGTCTCGGCGTGGTTCCGCATTCCCTTCTGGCAGCGCGTGCTTGCCGGTTTCGCGCTGGGCGCACTGGCGGGCTGGCTGTTCGGCGCGGATGCGGAGCGCTGGTTCCAGCCGCTCGGCGACGTGTACGTCAACCTGATCAAGATGATCGCGATCCCGCTGGTGTTCTTCGCGGTGATCAACGCGGTGGGCGCGTTGCACGGACAGAAATCGATCGCCGCGCTCGCGGGGCGCACGTTCCTCTGGTTCGCGGCGACGGCGATCCTCGCGGTCGGCGTGGGCCTGGCGGTGGGGTGGGTGATCAAGCCGGGGCTGGGGGTCGGTGCGTTGTCGATCGCGTCCGATTACACCCCGAAGGACGTGCCCGGCCCGCTCGACGTGTTGTTCAACATCGTGCCGCAGAATCCGTTCCGCGCATTGTCCGCGACGGCGGCGGGCAAGACGGCCGACGGCACCAGCGTGATCATCCCGAGCAACGGCACCGTGCTGCAGGTGATCTTCTTCGCGGGGCTGATCGGGTTCGCCTTCGTGAAGCTCGGCGACAAGGTGACGTCGCTGCGCACGCTGGCGCGCGAATGCAACGAGACGATGATCCAGGTCACGCGCTTCGTGCTGGAGTTCACGCCGCTCGGCACGTTCGGGCTGATCGCGGGGCTGGTGGGCGCGTACGGTTTCGAGAAGCTGCTGCCGCTCGGCAACTTCGTGATCGCGCTGTACGTGGCGTGCCTGATCCAGATCGTGGTCGTGTACACCGGGTTGCTGCTGGCGCACGGGCTCAATCCGCTGAAGTTCTTCCGCGGCGCGGCGCCGGGCATGCAGGTGGGCTTCGTCGCGTCGAGCAGCTTCGCCGCGATGCCGGTGTCGCTGCGCGCGGTCACGCACAACCACGGCGTCGACAAGGATTACGCGGCCTTCGCCGTGCCGCTGGGCGCGACGATCAAGATGGACGGGTGCGGCGCGATCTATCCGGCGCTGGCGGCGGTGTTCATCGCGCAGTACTCGGGCATCGAGCTCAGCACGGGGCAGTACCTCACGATCGCGCTCGCGTCGGTGATCGGCAGCTTCGGCACCGCGGGCGTGCCGGGCACGGCGGTGATCATGGCCACGGTGGTGCTGAGCGCGGCGAGCTTGCCGCTGGAAACCATCGGCTACCTCTACGCGATCGACCGCGTGCTCGACATGATGCGCACGATGACCAATGTCACCGGGCAGATGCTGGTGCCGGTGCTGGTCGCGAAGGAAACCGGGTTGCTGGACCAGGCGGTGTACGACGCCGCGTCGAGCAACGTGGGCCTGGACGAGGCGAAGGAGGGCGCGTGAGCGACGACATCGTGTTGGTCGAGCGTTTCCCCGGCATCGACGATTACATGCGCACGCGCATCGCCGCGGGCATGCATCCGATGTCGCGCGAAGCGGCGACGCGCGCATTGCCGAACACCTTGTATGGCGTGCACCTGGCGCGCGACGGGCAGGTCGTCGGCATGGGCCGCATCATCGGCGACAACGGGTGTTTCTTCACCGTGGTGGACATCGCGATCGTGCCGGAACTGCAGGGTCGCGGCCTGGGCAAGCGCGTCATGACGGCGCTGGATGCGTGGCTGCAGCGCAACGTGCCGCCGTCGGCGTACGTCACGCTGATCGCCGACGGCGACGCCAAGTATCTCTATGCCCAATTCGGCTTCGTCGAAAGCGCGCCGGTCGCCGTCAACATGGAATACGTGATGGAGGCCGGCGGGGTGCGCAGCCACGCGCACCTGCACCTGTCGGATCACTGAGCGGCGCGCTGCTTCGCAAGCTCGGCGTCGAACTTCGCTTCCGCGGCATCGGCGTACGCCTTGCACGTCATCGGCTGTGGATGCGGCGCCTTGGTGTTTTCCGGCGTCCAGCCGCTGGCGTCGGCGTGCGGCGTCAGCAACAGGTCGCACGGCAACGCGCGGATCGTCGCGAACGTGCCCTTGTACATCTCGACGATGCGCGGGATGCGCGGATTGTCGATGAGCTTGTAGCCGGGCGCCGATACGCTGTCGACATACGCGATGCGCAGCGGCTTGCCGTCGCGCGTGTCGGTCCACGTCCAACTGGTGCTGCCCGGCGTGTGGCCCGGCGTGAAGTGCGCGGTGAGGCGCATCCCGCCGATCGACACGACTTCCAGGTCCTGCAGCAGGCGATCGGCCTGCGCGGGCGGATAGGCGATGTCGTCGCCGAAGTGGATGTCGTCGGTGCCGCCGCGCGCGAGCATCGTCGCGGTCTCGGCATTGGCGGCGATCTGCGCGCCGGTCGCGCGCTTCAGGCCCGCAATGGGGCCCGCGTGGTCGCCGTGCGCGTGCGAGGTGAGCAACCAGCGCACGTCGGACGGATCCACGCCGGCCGCGCGGATGTGCGCGAGCAGCATGTCCTTTGCCTGCGGCAGGCCGCCGTCGATGACGATCGCGCCTTCGGGCGTGGCGACCAGCAGCGCGGAAATGCGCGCGGTGCCGATGTACCAGGTGTGGTCGGCGATGCGGAACGGGGCGACGGGCTGGCGCCAGCTGTCGTCGGTTTCGTAGCGGCCCGATTGGGGGAGCAGGGCGTTCGGATCGGCCGCGGACGCAGCGAGCGTGGTGGACAGCAGCGACAGCGCGCACGCGCGCGCCGCGAAGGCGATGGGGGTCATGCGGGCTCCGGCAAGGTGCCGCGCAGCATGCGCCCGCGTGCGCGAACCCGGCAATAAGCGCGGAGCCCGGAACGAAGAAGGCCGCCTTGCGGCGGCCTTCGGACATCGTTGCAGCGTCTGTTACATCGCGACGCGGCGGCCCTGCATGAAGCGGCCGGCCCAGTAGGCATTGGCGAGGTTGTCCACGCGGACGACCTTGCCGCGGCTCGGCGCGTGCAGGAAGCGGCCTTCGCCGACATAGATGCCGACGTGGTTGACGCGACCGCGCAGGCCGAAGAACACCAGGTCGCCGGGGACGAGTGCGGTGCGCTCGACCTGTTCGCCGCTCTGCGCCATCTGGCGCGAGACGCGCGGCAGGTCCATGCCGAGCACCGAGCGATAGACGTAACCGACCAGGCCGCTGCAGTCGAAGCCGCCCTGTTCGGATTCGCCGCCCCAGCGATAGGGCGTGCCGAGCAGGGTCATCGCCTTGGACAGGACGCCCTGGATGCGATCGGTCAGGCCGGGGGTCTTGCTGGTGGCCTGGAGGACGGCGGCGGTGTCGAGGCCGTTGGCTTCGGCGAGGTCGCCGAACACCGGGCGCACGCGGGTCGACGGGACCGACGCGTTCGCCGAGGAGGCCACGAGGGTGGAACCACCCGCGATCGCCGCCGGCGCACCGGAGGTGCTGTCCTGGGCGAAGGCGGAAAGGCTGGTCGCGCACAGCGCGGCGCAGCAGAGAAGTTGGAAAGCACGCGTCCGGAGGAAGCGGGTGGCGGCTTGTGCTGTGGTCAGCTGGGTCGTCACTTGGTCATCACGGTTTCGAAGTCCGGGGGGACCTTAACCTTTGAAGACCATGTGAAGGTTTAATTTCCGTTAGGGCGCCGTGAACAAGTACCGGATTCTGCTCACATTTCGGGAAATGGCCGCTAACAAATCCAGCCGCTTTCACATGAATGCGGTCAACGCAGGACCCGTCGGGCGCCGGTGTAGTGGTCCCGCCACCACGGTCCGTCGAGGTGGTCCAGGCGCACCGTGCCGCCGGTGCGCGGAGCGTGCACGAAGCGCCCTTCGCCGACATAGATGCCGACGTGGCTGACCGTCCCGCCGCTGCCGAAGAAGACCAGGTCGGCCGCGGCCAGGCGTTCCGGTGCGATCCGCGGACCCTGCATGCCGTCCAGGGCGGACGAGGTGCGGGGCAGCTGCACGTGGGCCATGTCGCGGAACACGTAGCCGACCAGGCCGCTGCAGTCGAACCCGCCCTCGGGCGAATTGCCGCCGTACCGGTAGGGCGTGCCGACCAACGAGATGGCCCGCATCAGGACTTCGTTCGCGCGTTCCGGGTCGTCGGGCGTGACCACCGGCCAGGTGCGGGGCATCGCGACCGCGTGCGACGGCGCGGACGGGCGCACGGCCTCGCCCCCGCCGCAGCCGGCGAGCAGTGCGATCGAGACAAAGAGGAGAGGAGCGAGCCCGCGCGCTGGCGCGAGGGTGGGCTTGCCCGGATAATGCGCGGCCTTCATCGCGGCCGAATATGGCCGCTTCCACCCGGCGCTGACAAGCGCCCGCGGCCTGCGCGCCGCCCCGCACCGGAATCCCGAACCCCATGAAGATCGAGAAAGACCGCGTCGTCCGTTTCCATTACGCCGTCAACGAAGCCGCCGCGCACGCCAATGGCGAAACGGCCATCGAGACCTCGAAGGACCGCGAACCGCTGGCCATCCTGTTCGGCCACGGCAACATCATCCCGGGCCTGGAAAAGGCGATGGAAGGCAAACAAGCCGGCGACAGCTTCGGCGCCGACGTCGTGGCCGCCGATGCCTACGGCGAACTGCGCGAAGGCCTGAGCCAGCGCGTGCCGAAGAAGCATTTCGGCAACCAGCGCCTGGAGCCGGGCATGCAGGTCGTGCTGAACACCAACTTCGGCCCGCGCGCGGTGACGATCCAGAAGGTCGGCATGAGCGTGGTGGACATCGACCTCAACCACCCGATGGCCGGCAAGGACCTGCATTTCGACGTCGACATCGTCGAAGTGCGCGAAGCCACCGCGGAAGAGCTCGAGCACGGCCACGTGCACGGCGATGGTGGCCACGAGCACTGATACGCGTCTGCGATAGCGACATTCGAAACGGCCTGCATCTGCGGGCCGTTTCGTTTTTCGGGACAGGGGACCAGGGACCGGGGATCAGGCCCTGGTCCCACTTTTGTCCCGATGACTTCCGGCCCTGATCCACGGCGTCGCCGCGTGCGCTAATGCCGCTACATCCGGAGATGTCCATGTCGACCACCACCTTCTCGCCGGTCGCCGCCAACGAGCGCATCGTGACGCTCGACGTGATCCGCGGCGTCGCGCTGCTCGGCATCTTCCTGATGAACGTCGAGTTCTTCAATCGGCCGATCGCCGACCTCGACGCGGGCCTGCCGCTCGGCGTCACCGGCATCGATCACTGGGCGGGCTGGTTCGTGCACGTGTTCGTGCGCGGCAAGTTCTGGACGATGTTCTCGCTGCTGTTCGGCATGGGCTTCGCGGTGATGCTCACGCGCGCCGAACTCGCCGGGCGCGATTTCTTCAAGCCCTACGTGCGCCGCACGCTCGCGCTGGCGGTGTTCGGTGCGCTGCACTACATCCTGTTGTGGGCGGGCGACATCCTCTTTGCGTATTCGATCGGCGCGGCGTTCCTGCTGGTGATCTTCCACGCGCGGCCGAAGGTGATGGTGTTCATCGGCGTCGCCGCCATCGCGTGCGGCGCGGTGCTAGGCGGATTGACGGCCGCCGGCGTTGCCAAACTGCCGTGGCCACCGTTCCTTGCGCTGGGCGTGCCCGTGCTGCTGCTGGGCGTGTGCGCATGGGCGCTGCGTCGCCAGCCGCTGAAGGCGCTGCGCAACCTGGGATTGATGCTGTACCTGGTGCCGTGCCTGGGCCTGATGGTCGTCGGCGCGCTGTCGCCACAGGTGCCGCAGGCGGAACGCGATCGCGTCGCGCTGTCGGAAGCCGCCACGCCCGCGAAGCAGGCCGAAGTGCGCAAGGACATCGCCGAAACGCAGAAGGCGCGCAAGGAACACGTCGACGAGATCGCCAACGAAGCGCGCGTGATGTCGAAGGGCAGCTACGCCGAAGCGCTGGCGTGGCGCGTTGAACATTTCCCGAAGCAGGCGTCGCAGGACGTGGGCTTCGCGTTGTTCTTCGTCACCGGCATGTTCCTGCTTGGCGCGTGGTTCGTGCGCAGCGGGCTGATGGCCAACCCGGGCGCGCACCTGGATGTGTTCCGCAAGCTCGCCTTGTTCGGCTTGCCGATGGGCCTGGGCATCAGCGTGATCGCGGCCGCCATCGCCACCACGCACCTGCCGGGTCAGAACGACGCGTTGTTCCAGTTCTCGATGGGCTTGTCGCTGCTCGGCAACCTAGCCGCGTGCCTGGGGTACGTCGGCGTCGTGGTGCTGCTGTTCCATTCGCGCTGGCGCGCGTGGGTGGCGCCGTTCGCGCCGGCCGGGCGCATGGCGCTCACCAATTACCTCACGCAGTCACTCGTCGGCACGCTGTTCTTCTACGGCTACGGGCTCGGCCATTACGGCACGGGGCGCGCGTGGCAGGTGTTGTTCGTCGTGGTGGTGTTCGCGGTGCAGCTGGTGGTGAGCCGCTGGTGGTTGTCGCGCTTCCGCTACGGGCCGATGGAATGGCTGTGGCGCAGCTTCACCTACCTGCGCTTGCCGTCGATGCGGCAGCAGCGGTTGCAGCCGGCGTAACGCACGCATCCGCACCAACGAAAACGGCCCGCTTGCGCGGGCCGTTCCGTTCCGACGTGTCGCGATGGATCAGTTCACCGACACCGCGCTCCACGCACGCGCGACGGCGTTGTACTGCGCCGAACCGCTGCCGTAGAGATCCGTGGCCGCCTGCAACGTGGCGGCGCGCGCCTGCGGATACGTGGTGCTCGAGGTGAAGTACAGGTCGAGCGCGCGATACCAGATGCGCTGGGCGGCGTCGCGGCCGATGCCGGTCACGCCGGTGTCGCCGTTGCAGACCAGCTGCGAGGCCGTGTAGCTGAAACCGGCCGGCGAGACCGCGCCTTCCGCGAGCAGGTAGAAGAAGTGGTTGGCCGGGCCCGACGAGTAATGCGGATCCACGCCGCCCAGTCCACCGGCCGGATAGCAGTCATACGAGGCACCGTTGTCCGCCGCGCTCGGCTTGAACATGTAGCGCAGCGCCTTGGTTTCGCCCGGGTTCGACGCGTACAGCTCTTCGCCGATCTTGTAGTCCGGGGTGTCGTTGGCGTTGTTGGCGTAGAACTCCACCATCGTGCCGAAGATGTCGGATGTGGCTTCGTTGAGACCGCCCGAATCGTTCGAGTACGACAAGCCCGACGTTGCCTGCGTCACGCCGTGGCTCATTTCATGGCCCGCCACGTCGATCGCCACGAGCGGCAGGATGCTGCCGCCGCCGTCGCCGTAATACATCGCGTTGGCGTACCACGCCGCGTTGCCCCAGCTGCGGCCGACGTGCACGTAGCTCTTCACGCCCTTGCCGTCGTTGAAGATGCCGTTCCGGCCGAAGGTGTTCTTGTAGTAGTCCCACGTGGTGGCGACACCGAAGTGCGCATCGCCCGCCGCGCTGGCGCGGTCGGCGTTGGTGTTGTTGCCCCAGGTGTTGTCGGCGTCGGTGAACAGCGTCGCGCGGCTGGCGGCCGTGGTGTAGGCGACGTTGTTGGCGTCGTACGTGGCACCGTTGCCGCGCGTGGTGTCGGTCATGTTGAACGTGCCGCCGGAGCTGGCGGTGTTGATGGAGAGGTTGCCGTACAGCAGCGTGCGCGCGGTGCCCACGGCCGGCGTGCCGCCGCCCGAACCGCCGCCGCCCGGCTTGGCGGTATGCACCATGTCCCACTTGTCGAGGATCTTGCCGCTGTTGGCGTCGACGAAGTAATGCATCTCGGTCGGCGTCTGGTCGCGCTTGGTGCCGGAGAAGACCACTTCGTACGCCAGGCGCGGCGCGACGTTGCGCGCGTAGATCACCTTGGTGGCGTTGCGCATGCCGTCGAAGCCCGTGCCGAAGTCGGCGCCGGCCACGATGGTGGCTTCGTCGCCGCCGATGCGCGCGGTCATGTCCGGGCGCGCCGAGGACTTCAGCGACTGGCTGGCCGACTTGAACTGGCCGTTGCGCGAATGCACGACGAAGTCGCCGCCGATCACGGGCAGGCCGCGGAAGGTGCGTTCGAAGCGGACGTGTTCGGTGCCGTCGCGGTCGACGACGACATCCTTCACCGCGAACGCGTCGGCCGCGTTGCGATGGATGGCCGCTCCGGCGGTGCCATCGATCATGCCGACGGCACGGCCGACGGCGGGGTGGTTGGTGTTGGCCGCGTCGGCGGCGCCGGCGGACAGCGCGAGGACGACGGCGACGGCCAGCAGGCGTGGCGTGGACTGCATCTGTAGTACCCCCGAGGAATGGAATGGAAACCGCGCATGCCGTGGCATGCGAAGGCGCCTCTGTGGGCGCCTTCGGCCACGACCGTCGCGGGGCCGGCCGGGGCAAGTCACGCTGCATTGCGCAATCCGCGGAATTTGGCGGCGAACGGTCGCCTGCGGTCGATGAGCGGTCGCATCGCTGCCGGCGAGCGCGTGAAAGCGGGCTTCACGTCACGCAATTTGCGCAAGTCTGTCCCGCCGCGAAGCGGGCTGGCATCCTGCGCGGCGGGCGACCGACGGGGTCCGCGCCATCCAGGGGGAACCACAGCCAGTGCAATCGACGCCGAACCTGACGCCGGTGGATGTCCTCGTGGTCGGGGGCGGGGCGATCGGCCTGGCCTGCGCGCTCGCGCTGCGCGATGCCGGGCGGTCCGTGCGGCTGATCGAGGCCGCGCACGTCGGCGCCGGGGCCTCGCACGGCAACTGCGGCACGATCACGCCGAGCCACGCGCCCCCGCTGGCCTCGCCGGGGATGGTCGGCACCGCGCTGCGTTTCATGCTGCAGCCCGACGCACCGCTGTACATCAAGCCGCGCTTCGATCCGCGCCTGTGGGCGTGGCTGCTGCACTTCGCCGGGCGCTGCAACGTGCGCGACTGGGAAGCCAGCGCGCGGTCGAAGTCGGCGTTGCTCAACCATTCGCGCGCGCGGCTCGCCGACTGGGTGCACGCGAAGCAACTCGATTGCGAATTCGTCGAAGCCGGCGAGGACTACATCTTCCGCGATGCGCGGCGGATGGCGCACGACCTCGCGGAAGTGCCGCTGCTGCGCGAACTGGGCGTGGCGGTCGAGGAATTCGACGGCCCCGCGTACGAAGCGCGCGAGCCCGCGTTGAAGCCGGGCCTGGCGGGCGCGCTGCGCTTTTCCGGCGATGCGTCGCTGCGGCCGGATCGCTACGTGGATGAACTCGCGCGCGTGTTCGTCGCGGGTGGCGGCGAACTGATCGAACAGTGCGCGCTGCAGGACCTGGAAGAAGCCATCAACGGCGTGCGCGTGCAGACGTCGCGCGGCACGTTCGACGCCGGGCAGGTCGTGTGCGCGCTGGGTGCGTGGTCGCCGCGCATGGCGGACGCGATTGGCATGCGCGGCTTGCGGCGCGCGATGCAACCCGGCAAGGGCTACTCGATCACCTACGATCCGCCGGCGCGCGTGCCGAAGCATCCGCTGGTGCTGCGCGAACGCCAGGTGTGCGTGACGGCGTGGGAGCGCGGCTATCGCCTGGGCAGCACGATGGAATTCTCGGGCTACGACGACACGCTCAATGCGCGTCGCCTCGGCGCGCTCGAACGCGGCGCGGCGGAATACCTGCACGAACCGGTCGGCCGCCTCGTGCGCGAACGCTGGTTCGGCTGGCGCCCGATGTGCGCCGACGACGTGCCGCTGATCGGTCGCGTGCCCGGCCGTTCGCGCACGTGGCTGGCGACGGCCCACGGGATGATGGGCATCGGCATGAGCGTGGCCACCGGCGAACTCATCGCGGACCTGGTCACCGGCCGTGCGCCGACGCTCGATCCGAAGCCTTACGACCCCGTGCGATTCGCGTGACTTAGACTCGGCGCCATGGCCGATACCTTCACCCTCGAACGCGGCACCGCGCCGCTGCTGGTCAGCGTGCCGCACGACGGCAGCGAAATCCCCGCCGCGCTCGCCGCGCGCATGACCGAACGCGCGCGCACCGCGCCGGATACCGACTGGCACGTGGCGCGGCTGTACGACGTCGCGCGCGCGCTGGGTGCGTCGATCCTGCGCCCGCGTTTCTCGCGCTACGTGGTCGACCTCAACCGCCCGCGGGACGACACCTCGCTGTACCCGGGGCAGAACACGACCGGCCTGTGCCCGGCGGTGCAGTTCACGGGCGCGCCGGTGTATCTCGACGGACAGGCGCCGGACGAAACGGAAATCGCCGCGCGCGTCGCGACGTACTGGGCGCCGTACCACGCCGCGTTGCAGGCAGAACTGCAGCGCCTGCGCACCGCGCACGGTCGCGTCGTGTTGTGGGAAGGGCACACGATCCGCGGCAGCGACCTGGCGTTCCTGTTCGAAGGCCGGTTGCCCGACCTCAACCTCGGCACCGCGGGCGGCGCGAGTTGTTCGCCTGCGTTGCAGCAACGATTGGAATCGGTACTTGCCGCGCAGCCGGACCACGACTGGGTCGCGAACGGGCGCTTCAAGGGCGGCTACATCACGCGCCACTACGCCGCGCCGGAAAACGGCATCGACGCCGTGCAGCTCGAAATGAGCCAGCGCCTGTACATGGACGAAGACACGTTCGCATGGGACGCCGTGCGTGCGCCGAAGGCACAGGCGATCATCCGCGCGTTGCTGGAAGCGGCGATCGCGTAAAGCAACATCGCGACGTGCAACGGAAAAGGGCGGCCCGAAGGCCGCCCTTTTTTGTTTGCTGCGCCGCTGCGATTACTGCGTCGCGGCCGTGGTCGCGTTCGGACCGATGTACTTGTCGAGGAACGTGGCCATGCGGTTGTACAACTCGGTGATGTTGTCCGGGTTGGAGAAGCCGTGGCCTTCGCCCGGGGCGAGGAAGGTTTCCGGCGGCTGGCCGATGTCGCGCAGCGCCTTGTCCATCGCGCGGAACTGGCCCATGCGCACGTTGGAGTCGGCCTTGCCGTGCACCAGCATCACCGGCACCTTGACCTCCTTCGCGCGGAAGGCCGGCGACGCCTTGGCCAGCGCCGCGGTGTCCTCGCCGAGCGAGCGGACGAAGAAGCGCTCGGTGTCTTCGCTCTCCGATTCCTTGTTGCGCACCAGCATCGTCAGGTCGTACACGCCGACGTAGCCGATCGCGCACTTGTACATGCCGGGGTTGAGGATGGGCTGCATCAGCGCGGAGTAACCGCCGAAGCTGCCGCCGAACATGCAGATCCTCGAAGGGTCGGCCAGCTTCTGGTCGATCGCGTACTTCACGCCGTCGGTGATGTCGTTCTGGATCATCCCGCCCCACTCGCGCATCGCCTGGTTCATGAAGTTGTCGCCGCGACCGCCCGAACCGCGGTAGTTCACCTGCAGCACGCCGTAACCGCGGCTGGCGAGGAACTGCGCGTAGGCATCGAAGCCCCAGTCGTCCGACGGGCCGTACGGGCCACCGTGCGGCATGACGACCATCGGGCGCGGGCCCGTGCCGCCGCCGACCGGTGCGGTGTAGAAGCCGAACAGCTTCACGCCGTCGCGCGTCTTGAATTCGATCGGGCGCACCTGGGCGAGCGTCTTGCCGTCGAACCACGGCTTGCGCGAACCGACCTGCACGATCTTGTTGTTGTTGCCGCGATCGAGCAGGTAGTAGTTGCCCGGCTGGCGGTCGCCGCTGGTCCAGAACAGCACCTTGCTGTCGTCGCGCGTGAACTCCAGGAAGTACACCATCTGGCCCTTGAAGCGCTGCATCAGCGCCGCGTGCAGCTGCGCCCACTTCGAGGCCGGATCCAGGTACTGCACGGACGGCTTCGGCGAGGTGGTGGACACGCCGAAGGGTTCGCCGGCGCGGCCACCCAGCAGGATCGTGCCGACGCTGGCGTCGTCGCGGCCGAACAGCTTGGTGCGCGTGCCGGCCGCCATGTCGATCTTGTACAGCTGGGTCGCTTCGCCCTTGTCGGAGACGCGGCCGTAGAACGTGTTGTTGTCCTGCGCGAACACGCCGCCGGAGATTTCGTACCCGGCGATGGAGGCGGGCAGCGGCATCCACGGCGAGGTCGGCGTCGGGCGGTACGACATGTGCGGCGTGCCGTCCTCGTTGTCGGAATACGCCACGCGCGCGATGCCGTCGTGGTCGAACACGAGGCTGCTTTCGGAGTCGCCGTCCTTGATGCGCTCGACTTCCTTGCGGGTGCCGGTGCGCGAGTCGACCTTGAACACGATCGTGTCCGCCTTCTCGCCGCATTCCTTGATCGTCTGCCAGCAGTAGTAGCTGACCAGGATCTTGCCGGGTTCCTTGTCGAGCACTTCTTCCAGGTACGCCGAGCCTGCGTCCTTGTTGCGGCCGCGCTGGGTGAGTTCGTCCAGCGTGTAGGCGAACAGCGTGCGCTGCTTGTCGCCGGTGAGGTTGGTCGACATCAGCTCGCCCATGTGCGACTTGTATTCGACCATCGGGAAGCGCTTGGCGCGCGCGACGGTGATCTCGTCGTCGTCTGTCCACGTCACGTCCATCACGTGCGACTCGCGGCCGAAGCGCAACGTCTTCACGGTGCTGCCGTCGGACAGCTTGACGATCTGCAGGTTGGTCTCGTGGCCATCGACCGACGGCACGGCGAGCGCGAGGTATTCGCCGGTGGGCGACAGCGCGACTTCGTCGAGGTCGGCGTAGCGGGCGAAATCGGAAGCGGGAATCTGTTGCGCCATCGCCGGCGCGGCGACGAAGGCGAGCGCGCACGTCCAGCGCGCGAGAAGGGTGCGGGTCATGCAATCGTCCTGATGGTGAGCCTCTCCCCGAGGCGCCCGCAGGTTACCGGCTCGCCGCGCGCCGACCAATAGGCCGGAAGGCCCCTTGCCTGAACGGTCGCGGGCCTGCGTCGCGAATCGGACCGCGGGCGGCCCGAAGCGAGAAAAATTCGCATGGCGACGCGGGCCGCGACCCGCGTGGCGTCAGACCTCCAGCGTGGCCAGGTCGCCCTTGAGTTCGAGCCACGACTTGCGATCGCCGGCGCGCTTCTTCGCCAGCAGCATGTCCATCAGCGCGCGGGTCTCGTCGCCGTCGTCCACCGTGAGCTGCACCAGGCGGCGCGTGTCGGGATGGATGGTGGATTCGCGCAACTGCTGCGGGTTCATTTCGCCCAGGCCCTTGAAGCGCGTGACGTGCACGGCGCCCTTGAGCTTCTCGCGTTCGATGCGTTCCAGCAGCAACCGCTTTTCTTCTTCGTCCAGCGCGTAGAACACCTGCTTGCCCACGTCGACGCGGAACAGCGGCGGCATCGCGACGAACACGTTGCCGGCCGTGACCAGCGCGGGGAAATGCCTGAGGAACAACGCCGTGAGCAGCGTGGCGATGTGCAGGCCGTCGGAGTCGGCGTCGGCGAGGATGATCACCTTGCCGTAGCGCAGGCCGGTGATGTCGTCCTTGCCCGGATCGCAGCCGATGGCCACCGCGAGGTCGTGCACTTCGGTCGATGCGAGCACGCTGCCGGAGGCGACTTCCCACGTGTTGAGGATCTTGCCGCGCAACGGAAGGATGGCCTGGAAGTCCTTGTCGCGCGCCTGGCGCGCGCTGCCGCCGGCCGAGTCGCCTTCGACGAGGAAGAGTTCGGTGCGCGAGAGGTCCTGCGAAATGCAGTCGGCGAGCTTGCCGGGCAGGGCGGGGCCTTGCGTGACTTTCTTGCGGACGATCTGCTTTTCGGTCTTCAGGCGCGCGCTGGCGCGTTCGATGGCGAGCTGCGCGATGCGCGTGCCCATCTCGGTGTGCTGGTTGAGCCACAGCGAGAACGCATCGTGCGCGGCGCCTTCGACGAAGCCGGCGGCCTGGCGCGACGACAAGCGTTCCTTCGTCTGCCCGCTGAACTGCGGGTCGGTCATCTTCACCGACAGCACGAACGCGACGCGGTCCCACACGTCTTCCGGCGCCAGCTTCACGCCGCGCGGCAGGAGGTTGCGGAAATCGCAGAACTCGCGCAGCGCATCGGTGAAGCCCGTGCGCAGGCCGTTGACGTGCGTGCCGTGCTGCGCGGTGGGGATGAGGTTGACGTAGCTTTCCTGCACGAGGTCGCCTTCCGGCACCCAGGCCACGGCCCAGTCGACGATCTCGGTGTCCTTCTTCAGCGCGCCCACGAACAGATCCGGCGGCAGCACTTCGCGCGGGCCGTCGGCGTTGAGTTCGCCGCGCAGGTAATCGCGCAGGCCATCCTCGTAGCACCAGTGGACGCGCTCGCCGCTGGCTTCGTCGAACAGGCTCACCGCCAGGCCCGGGCACAGCACGGCCTTGGCGCGCAGCAGGTGCTTGAGCGAGCGCAGGTTGAACTTCGGCGTGTCGAAATATTTCGGATCGGGCCAGAAGCGCAGGCGCGTGCCGGTGTTCTTCTTGCCGACGCTGCCGACGATGTCGAGCGCGGAGGCGCGGTCGCCGTCGGCGAAGGACATGCGGTATTCGTTGCCGTCGCGCTTGATGTACACGTCGACGTGCTTCGACAGCGCGTTCACCACGCTCACGCCCACGCCGTGCAGGCCGCCGGAGAAGGTGTAGTTCTTGTTGCTGAACTTTCCGCCCGCGTGCAGGCGCGTGAGGATCAGTTCGACGCCGGGGATCTTCTGTTCCGGGTGGATGTCCACCGGCATGCCGCGGCCGTTGTCGGACACCTCGCAGCTGCCGTCGGCGTGCAGCACCACTTCGATGCTGTCGGCGTGGCCGGCGAGGGCTTCGTCCACCGCGTTGTCGACGACTTCCTGCGCCAGGTGGTTCGGGCGCGTGGTGTCGGTGTACATGCCCGGGCGGCGCTTGACGGGATCCAGGCCGGACAGGACTTCGATGTCGGCGGCGTTGTAGCGCGAATTCATGCGATGCGATCGATGCGGCGACGTGGGCGCGCAGGATAGCGCGGACGCCGCCGGGCGCCCGCGCTCGTTTTCGGATTACTGCGAGCCGGAAGGCGCCGCCCTGGTGTTGAGCTGCGCGCCCGTGAAGGGATTGAAGCGGTAGCTGCCCGGGAAGCGCTCGCCGGTCGCCGGGTCGAAGCGCGCGGGCAACACGCTGCCCAGCGGCAGCCGGAAGGGATAGGTCTCGTCGAACAGTTTCACGACCAGCTTGCCCTCGGCCAGCGGATCGGCCGTGCGCTTGCCGTCCTTCGCCTTGCCCGGGAAGACGTAGAAGTTGAGGTTGTTGCCCATCTCGCCGACCACGCTCGCCAGCATCGGCTTGAGGATCTGCAGCATCAGCGCGAGTTGCTTGTCGACCTGGTCGGGGGGCAGGGCGGTGTATTCACGGCCGGCGGGATCGACCAGGTGCAGGTCGGCGCGCACTTCGGCTTCGCTGCGGAACTTCTGGACGCCGATGGTGCCCATGTCGCCCACCACGACGCCCACGACCGTGTACTCGCGGAACAGCTCGATGATCGCCTGCTTCTCGGAGTCGGCGACCTTCTTGTCCGCCGCGGTGGCCGCCATCCAGAACTCGGCGGGAAGCCACCACACCAGGTCGATCTTCTGCGGCGAGGCGCTGCTGCGCTGCGTGTCGCGGATGATCTCGTCGAGCTGGTAGGCGACCGCCGGGCTGGCGGTGGCGTGGTTGGCGGCGGGTTCGGCGGCCCGGGCGGCGGGCGAGGCCAGCACGGCCAGCAGCAAGCCGGCCGCGCAAGTGCGGAGTCGCGACATCGTGTGTTTTTCCCCTGGTTGGTGCGCGCGAGCATGGGGAAACGGCGCCGGATCGGTCAAGCCGGTCGCGGTCCCGGGCCGCTCCCGGTAGACTACGGCTTTCCGGAAGCCTGCTTTCCCATGCGCCCTCCTGGTTCCCAGACACCGCTCGTGTTCGTCACCGGCGGCGTCGTCTCCTCGCTCGGCAAGGGCATCGCGGCGGCCTCGCTCGCGGCCATCCTCGAAACGCGCGGCCTGCGCGTGACGCTGATGAAGCTCGACCCGTACATCAACGTCGATCCCGGCACGATGAGCCCGTTCCAGCACGGCGAGGTGTACGTCACCGACGACGGCGCCGAGACCGACCTGGACCTGGGCCACTACGAGCGCTACGTCCGCACCCGCCTGTCGCGCAAGAACTCCATCACGACCGGCCGCATCTACGAGAACGTGATCCGCAAGGAGCGCCGCGGCGACTACCTCGGCGGCACCGTGCAGGTCATCCCGCACATCACCGACGAGATCAAGCGCTGCATCGACGAGGCCACCACCGGCTTCGACGTGGGGCTGGTGGAGATCGGCGGCACGGTGGGCGACATCGAGTCGCTGCCGTTCCTCGAGGCCATCCGCCAGATCCGCACCGAGCGCGGCCCCGAGCACGCGTTGTTCATGCACCTCACGCTGGTGCCGTTCATCGCGGCCGCGGGCGAGCTGAAGACCAAGCCGACGCAGCACTCGGTGAAGGAACTGCGTTCGATCGGCATCCAGCCGGACATCCTGTTGTGCCGCAGCGAGCAACCGCTGCCGGACGGCGAGCGCCGCAAGATCGCGCTGTTCACCAACGTGCCGGAAAAGGCGGTGATCTCGGCCGTCGACCTGGACAACATCTACAAGATCCCGATGTGGCTGCACGCGCAGGGCCTGGACCAGATCGTGGTCGAGCGCCTGCAACTCGATTGCAAGCCCGAAGCCGACCTGTCGGAATGGAACGCGGTGGTCGACGCGACCGAACACCCGGTCGACGAAGTCACCATCGCCGTCGTCGGCAAGTACGTCGACCACCAGGACGCGTACAAGTCGCTCGCCGAGGCGCTGAAGCACGGTGGCCTGCGCCAGCGCACGCGCGTGCGCCTGAAGTGGCTCGAATCGCAGGACGTGGAGAAGGACGGCGGCAAGGCGCTGGAAGGCGTCGACGGCATCCTGGTGCCCGGCGGCTTCGGCGATCGCGGTTTCGAAGGCAAGGTGCTCACCGCCAAGTTCGCGCGCGAACACCACGTGCCGTACTTCGGCATCTGCTACGGCATGCAGGCCGCGGTGGTCGATTACGCGCGCCACGTGCTCATGCTCGACGACGCCAACAGCACCGAGAACGACAAGCAGTCGAAGCACCCCGTCATCGGCCTGATCACCGAGTGGCGCACCGCCACCGGCGATGTCGAACGCCGCAGCGAAGAAAGCGACCTCGGCGGCACGATGCGCCTGGGCCTGCAGGACCAGCGCATCAAGCCCGGCACGCTCGCGCACGCGGTGTACGGCAAGGACGTGGTGGGCGAGCGTCATCGCCATCGTTACGAATTCAACAACCGCTATCGCACGCAGCTCGAAGACGCGGGCCTGGTCTTCAGCGCCAAGTCGATGGACGACCTGCTGGTCGAGATGATCGAACTGCCGCAGTCGCAGCATCCGTGGTTCCTGGCCTGCCAGGCGCACCCGGAGTTCCTGTCCACGCCGCGCGACGGGCATCCGCTGTTCATCGGCTTCATTCGCGCCGCGCGCGAACATAAAGCCAATGCAGGCCAGGCCGTCGGCCGCCTGCTCAAGGAGGCGAGCGCATGAACCTCGCGGGATTCGAGGTCGGCCTCGACAAGCCCTTCTTCCTCATCGCCGGCCCCTGCGTCATCGAGTCGATGGAGCTGCAACTGCAGACCGCCGGCACGCTGAAGGAAATCACCAGCGAACTCGGCATCCCCTTCATCTTCAAGTCGAGCTTCGACAAGGCCAACCGCACGTCGGGCACCAGCTTCCGCGGCCCCGGCCTGGAGGAAGGTCTCAAGGTGCTGGCCGAAGTGAAGCGCCAGCTCGGCGTGCCGGTGCTCACCGACGTGCACGAATACACGCCGATGAACGAAGTGGCCGAGGTCTGCGACGTGCTGCAGACGCCCGCGTTCCTGTGCCGCCAGACCGATTTCATCCGCAACGTCGCCAGCGCCGGCCGCCCGGTCAACATCAAGAAGGGCCAGTTCCTGTCGCCGTGGGAAATGAAGCACGTGGCGAACAAGGCGAAGGAAACCGGCAACGAGCAGATCATGGTCTGCGAGCGCGGCGCGAGCTTCGGCTACAACAACCTCGTCAGCGACATGCGTTCGCTGAGCGTGATGCGCGATACCAACTGCCCGGTGGTGTTCGACGCGACGCATTCGGTGCAGCTGCCGGGCGGCGCCGACGGCAAGAGCGGCGGCCAGCGCGAATTCGTGCCGGTGCTCTCGCGCGCCGCGATGGCGGTGGGCATCGCCGGCATCTTCATGGAAACGCACCCCGATCCCGACAAGGCCTTGAGCGACGGCCCCAACGCGTGGCCGCTGCCGAAGATGCGCGCGCTGCTCGAGACGCTGCTCGAGATCGACCGCATCACGAAGAAGAACGGATTCCTGGAAGACACACTGACCCGATGATGACCATCTCGAAGATCCACGCGCGCGAAATCCTCGACAGCCGCGGCAATCCCACCCTCGAAGCCGACGTCACGCTGTCCGACGGCAGCTTCGGCCGCGCGATGGTGCCGTCCGGCGCCTCCACCGGCACGAAGGAAGCGGTCGAGCTGCGCGACGGCGACAAGACGCGCTACCTCGGCAAGGGCGTGCGCAAGGCGGTGGGCAACGTCAACACGACGATCGCCACCGCGCTGCACGCCTTCGACGGCGACCAGGAAGCGCTCGACCGCCGCCTGATCGACCTCGACGGCACCGAGAACAAGGGTCGCCTGGGCGCCAACGCGCTGCTCGGCGTGTCGCTGGCCTTCGCGCATGCCGTCGCGGCCTCGCGCAAGTTGCCGCTGTGGCGTTCGCTCGCCACCTCGGACAACGTCACGCTGCCCGTGCCGATGATGAACATCATCAACGGCGGCGCGCATGCCGACAACAACGTCGACCTGCAGGAATTCATGGTGCTGCCGGTCGGCTTCGATTCGTTCGCCGAATCCCTGCGCGCCGGCACCGAGATCTTCCACGCGCTCAAGTCCGTGCTGAAGGGCCGCGGCCTGAGCAGCGCGGTGGGCGACGAAGGCGGCTTCGCGCCGGACCTGCGTTCGAACGAGGAAGCGCTGGAAACCATCCTCGAAGCGATCGGCAAGGCCGGCTACAAGGCCGGCGAAGACGTGCTGCTGGGCCTGGACGTCGCGTCGAGCGAATTCTTCGACAACGGCAAGTACAACCTCACCGGCGAAGGCAAGCGCCTGACGTCGGAACAGTTCGTCGACTTCCTCGCCGGCTGGGCCGCGCAGTACCCGATCATCACCATCGAAGACGGCATGGCCGAACACGACTGGGCCGGCTGGAAGCTGCTCACGCAGCGCCTCGGCGATCGCGTGCAGCTGGTCGGCGACGACCTGTTCGTCACCAACCCGCGCATCTTCAAGGAAGGCATCGAGCAGGGCGTGGCCAACGCGATCCTGATCAAGGTCAACCAGATCGGCACGCTCACCGAAACGCTGGAAGCCATCGCGATGGCCGACCACGCGCGCTATGCGGCGATCGTCTCGCACCGCTCCGGCGAAACCGAGGACACCACCATCGCCGACATCGCGGTGGCCACCACGGCGACGCAGATCAAGACCGGCTCGCTGTGCCGGTCCGACCGCGTGGCCAAGTACAACCAGTTGCTGCGCATCGAAGAACAGCTGGGCACGGCCGCGCGTTACGCCGGTCGCGATGCCTTCGTGTCGCTGAAGCGCTGAACGTCGCCATGCCCGCCCTGCGCTCCATGCGTTGGCTCGGCGCGATCGTGCTCGTGCTCGCCGTCCTGCTGGCGTGGCTGCAGTACCGGCTGTGGGTCGGGCACGGCGGCGCGCGCGAAGTGCAGGACCTGGCCGAACAGGTGCACCAGCAGCAGCGCGACAACGGCGGGCTGAAGCAGCGCAACGCGGAAGTCGCGGCGGAAGTGGAAGACCTCAAGTCGGGCGAAGCGGCGGTCGAAGAACGCGCGCGCAGCGAGCTGGGCATGATCAAGCCGGGCGAAACGTTCTATCGCGTGGTGGAACCGGCATCGACGGCGACCGCCGACGAGGCGCCCGCCGCCGATCCTGCGGAGACCCCGCAGTGATCTGGGCCATCGTGCCCGCCGCCGGTCGCGGTTCGCGCTATGGCGGCGCCATCCCGAAGCAATACCTCGACATCGCCGGCCTGCCGCTGATCGCGTATTCGCTGCGCGCGGTGCTCGCGCATCCATCGGTGGGCGGCGCGATGGTCGTGCTCGCGCAGGACGATGCGCTGTGGCCGGGCTGGACCGAAGTGGAAGGCAAGCCGGTGCGCACGTGCATCGGCGGCGATGCGCGCGCCGACTCGGTGCTCGCGGGCTTGTCCGCGTTGCCGGACGACGTACGCCCCGATGATTTCGTCCTCGTGCACGATGCAGCGCGTCCGCACCTGCGCGCGTCGGACCTCGAACGCCTGCTCGACCTCGGCCGCGGCGATCCCGTCGGCGCCATCCTCGCCACGCCCGTGCGCGACACGCTCAAGCTGGCGGGCGACGACGGCGGCATCGACGGCACGCAGTCGCGCGATCGCCTGTGGCGCGCGCTGACGCCGCAGTTGTTCCGCCGCTTCCAGCTCACGCGCGCGCTCGAAGCCGCGCGCGACGCGGGCATCGCCGTCACGGACGAAGCGATGGCGATGGAGCGCCAGGGCCATCGTCCGCTGCTGGTCGAAGGCAGCGACGACAACCTGAAAGTCACCACGCCCGCGGACCTGCCGCTGGCCGAATTCCTCCTGCGCCTGTCGCGCGAAGTGTCGATGCCGGAGCGTCGCCCATGAACATGCGCATCGGCCAGGGGTTCGACGTGCATGCCTTCGGGCCCGGCGACTTCGTGATGCTGGGCGGCGTGCGCATCCCGCACGATCGCGGCGTGGTCGCGCATTCCGACGGCGACGTGGTGCTGCACGCCCTGTGCGATGCGTTGCTCGGCGCGCTCGCGCTGGGCGACATCGGCCGGCACTTCCCGCCGAGCGATCCGCGCTGGGCCGGCGCCGACAGCCGCATGTTCGTGCGCCATTGCAACGCGATGCTCGCCGAACACGGCTGGGCACTCGGCAACGCCGACATCACCGTGATCTGCGAACGCCCGCGCATCGGGCCGCACGCGGGTGCGATGCGCGGCCTGATCGCCGCCGACCTCGGCGTGGCCGTGGATGCGATCTCGGTCAAGGCGACCACCACCGAACAACTGGGCTTCACCGGCCGCGGCGAAGGCATCGCCGCGCAGGCCGTGTGCCTGCTTATCCCGAAGTGAACGCAAGCCCCGCGATGCGTGCGCACGGCCCCGCCGTGTTGTCTGCGCGCCTGCGCGCGACGCCGGAGGATTTCCGCGTCGACGAGCTCGACGCGTTCGAGGCGAGCGGGCAGGGCGAGCACCTGCTGCTGACGATCGACAAGCGCGGGATGAACACCGCGTTCGCCGCGAAGCGCCTCGCGCAATGGGCGGGCATTCCCGAGATGGGCGTGAGCTACGCGGGCATGAAGGATCGCCACGCGGTGACGCGGCAGCGCTTCACCGTGCACTTGCCGAAGAAGGTCGCGCCCGACCTGGCCTTGCTGGAGTCGGACGACATGCACGTCGTCGACGCGCACTGGCATGCGCGCAAGTTGCCGCGCGGTGCGCTGGCGGGGAACGCGTTCGTGCTGGTGTTGCGCGATGTCGTGGGCGAGCGCGATGCGATCGATGCGCGCCTGCAGGCGATCGCGGCGCGCGGCGTGCCGAATGCGTTCGGCGTGCAGCGCTTCGGTCGCACCGGCGACAACGTGGCGCAGGCGCTGGCGATGTTCGGCGGGCGGCGCGTGAAGCGCGACCAGCGTTCGGTGCTGCTGTCCGCGGCGCGCTCGGCATTGTTCAACCGCGTGCTCGATGCGCGCGTTGCGGCCGGGACGTGGGACCAGGCGATCGATGGCGACGTGTGGATGCTCGATGGATCGCGCAGCGTGTTCGGGCCCGAACCCTTGGACGCGGCGTTGGCGGAACGCCTGCGCACGTTCGACATCCATCCGACCGGCCCGCTGTGGGGCCGCGGCGAATTGCGCACGACGGGCGCGGCGCAGGCGCTGGAGTTGCAGGCGCTGGACGACGCGACCTCGCTGGCGTTGCGCACCGGCCTGGAGTCGGAAGGCATGAAGCAGGAACGCCGAGCGCTGCGCTTGCTGCCGGCGAAGCTGCAGTGGGAATGGCAAGCGGACGACGTGTTGCAGCTCGCGTTCGAACTGCCGCCGGGCAGTTACGCGACGACGGTGCTGGCGGAAATCGGCGATTTCGGCGCGATCGACTAGCGTTTCGCCGCCAGCAACACCAGCACCGCGCCCGTCCCGCCCTGGTTGGCCGGCGCCGAATGGAACGCCAGCACGTCCGCGCGGTGGCGCAGCACGCGATCGACGAGGTTCTTCAGCACCGGCGCGCTGCTGTCGCCGTGCAGGCCCTTGCCGTGGATGATGCGCACGCAGCCATGGCCCTGCGCCCGCGCGTGCGCCAGGAATTCGCGCAGCATCGCTTCGGCCTGGCGCATGTCGGCCCAGTGCAGGTCGATCTCGTCCTGTGCGGCGAACTCGCCGCGCCGCAGCCGCTGCAACATCCGCGGCGGCACGTTGTCGCGCCGGTAGGAGAGCGCATCGCCCGCTTCCAGCGCATCGGCCGTCAGTGCGCGGCGGAACTCGCTCGCCGCGTCCGCCTCGTCCCGTTGCGCCATGCGCGGCACGGGGCGGGGGCGCGGGCGTTCGGGCGGCGGCGGTTGCTCGGGCAACGGGCGCACGAAGCCGATCGCATCGCGGAACAACGCGGCGTCGTCCACCGGTGGTTCGGGCGGTGCATCGTCACGCGGAGGCTTGGACCTGGCCATTCCCCACAGATTAGCGCGCGCGATGCACGCGCGAGGTCGCCATGCCCTGCGACGCGAGGCTATGATGCCCGCGTCAGGCCGCTGCCTTTGTCGCGGCATTCAAGGACAGGGCATTGCGCGTACTGGTCAGCAACGACGACGGCGTCGACGCCCCCGGCATCCGGATCCTCGCCGAGGGGCTGCGGGAAGCGGGGCATGAAGTGATCGTGGTCGCCCCCGACCGCGACCGCAGCGGCGCGAGCAATTCGCTCACCCTCGATGGCCCCGTGCGCGTGGTGGAACTGGAACCCGGCCGCTTCAAGGTGTACGGCACGCCCACCGACTGCGTGCACGTGGCGATCACCGGCATGCTGGAGGCCGAGCCCGACATCGTCGTGTCCGGCATCAACACCACCGCCAACCTCGGCGACGACGTCATCTATTCCGGCACCGTGGCCGCCGCGATGGAAGGCCGCTTCCTCGGCCTGCCCGCGGTCGCGGTGTCGCTGGCCACGCCGGACCACGTGGGCCGCCATTACGAAACCGCGGCGCGCGCGGCGGTGGAAATCACCGCGCGGCTGAAGACCGACCCGCTGCCGGCCGACACCATCCTCAACGTCAACGTGCCCGATCTTGCGTGGGCCGACATCGCCGGTTTCGAAGTCACGCGCCTGGGCCATCGCCATCGCGCCGAACCGTGCGTGCCGCAGCTGGATCCGCGCGGCCGCAACTGGTGGTGGATCGGCGCGGCCGGCCCGGAACAGGACGCCGGCCCCGGCACCGACTTCCACGCCGTGCGCACCGGGCACATTTCGATCACGCCGATCCACGTCGACCTCACGCGCTACCAGGCGCTGGAACAGGTCGCCAGCTGGGTCGGTGGGCTCGCTTCCTCGCTGGGGACGAAGGCATGACGGCGCGCATCCACTTGCAGCCCGAAGCGATCGGCATGGGCATGACCTCGCAGCGCGTGCGCGATCGCCTGATCGAACGCCTGCGCGGCAACGGCATCAGCGACGAGCGCGTGCTGAATGCGCTGCGCGCGGTGCCGCGGCATCTGTTCGTCGATGAAGCGCTCGCCACGCGTGCGTACGAAGACACCGCGCTGCCGATCGGCCACGGCCAGACGATTTCGCAACCGTGGGTCGTGGCGAAGATGACGCAGACGTTGCTCGACGCACCGACGCAGCCCAGGCGCGTGCTCGAGATCGGCACCGGCTCCGGCTACCAGGCCGCGATCCTCGCCGCGCTGGGGCTGGAAGTGTTCACGGTGGAACGCATCGGCGAACTGCTGCGCGTCGCGCGCAAGCGCTTCCGCACGCTCGGCTTCAACATCCGCACCAAGCACGACGACGGCCGCATCGGCTGGCCGGAACTCGCACCGTTCGACGCGATCATCGTCACCGCCGCGGCACCGGCGCTCGTGGATGCGCTGACCGAACAACTCGCGCCGGGCGGCACGCTCGTCGCACCGGTGGGCGCGAGCAGCGGGCAATCGCTGGTGCGCCTGCGCAAGGATGCCGACGGCACGATCGACGAGACGCAACTGGTGCCCGTCGTGTTCGTGCCGCTGCTGCCAGGGATGGTGGATTGACCGCATGAAACTGTTCGGACCGCTCTACGACCGCACGATCGGCTGGGCCAAGCACCCGCGCGCGCCGCTGTACCTGGTGATCCTGAGTTTCTTCGAAGCGATCATCTTCCCGGTGATGCCCGAAGTGATGCTGGTGCCGATGAGCGTGGCGAAGCCGCGCCGCGCGTTCTGGTTCGCCACGATCAGCCTCGCCGGCTCGATGGTGGGCGCGCTGGTCGGGTATTTCCTCGGGCATTACGCGTTCGAAGCGCTCAAGCCGATGTTCGCGGCGCTCGGGATGCTGCACGGCATCGAGTCGGGCATCGCGATCGTGCAGGCGAAGATGGCGCAGTCGCCGTGGGCGGTGTTCACGTTCCTCGTGCTCGGCGGCTTCATGCCGATCCCGATGAAGATCTTCACCTGGGCGTCGGGCATCGTCGGCGTGCCGATGCTGCCGTACATGGCCAGCATGCTGATCGGGCGCGGCAAGCGCGTGTTCCTGCTGGCGCTGTTGATCCGCCTCGGCGGCGAGCGCGCGGAGCAGACGCTGCGCAAGTACATCGAACCGGTGGGTTGGGTGGCGATGGTATTGCTGGTCGGCCTGGTCGGCTGGCTCGTCGTGCGGGCGAACGGCGCGTGATGCGCCTGCGCGCCCGCCTCGTGTTGCAGGCCGCGTGCGTGGCGGTGCTGGCCGCGTGCGGCAGCAGCCATGTCGTGCGGCGCGCGCCGACGTCGTCGCCGCCGCCGCGCGTGGCCGTGGCGAAGCCCGGGGAAGTCGCGGTGGTGAATCGCGGCGACACGCTGTACGGCATCGCATTCCGCAACGGCATCGACGTGCGCGACCTCGCCCGGTGGAACGGCATCGGTCCGCCGTACACGATCCATCCGGGGCAGCAGTTGCGCTTGTATCCGGGGTCGCGGCCTTCGTCGCGGCCGGCGACTGCGACGGCGGGTACCGCGTCGCGTCCGCCTGCGACATCGACGCAAACCCCGCGTCCCGCACCGCCGCCGCGTCCGGTCGCGCCGCCGCCACCGGCGGTGAGCCCGATCACGTGGACGTGGCCCGCGAGCGGCGGCGTGCTGTCCTCGTACGTGGCCGGCGAACCGACGAAGCAGGGCATCGACATCGCCGGCGACAACGGCGCGCCGGTGCGCGCGGCGGGCGATGGCGTGGTCGTGTATTCCGGCGCGGGCCTGGTCGGTTACGGCGAGCTGATCATCGTCAAGCACAACGACGCGTGGCTGTCCGCGTACGGCCACAACCGCCGCCGCCTGGTCAACGAAGGCCAGCTGGTGCAGGCGGGGCAGCAGATCGCCGAGATGGGCCACAGCGGCGCCGCGCGCGACATGCTGCACTTCGAGATCCGCTACAACGGCAAGCCGGTGGATCCGCTGGTCTATCTGCCGAAGCGCTGATTCAGGCGCGCGGAAACACGAACGCCACCACCACGCGGCGTCCTTCACCCGCGAGCACGCTGTACGTGCGCGCCGCCGCCGCGTTGTCCATCGTTTCCAGGCCGATGCCGCGCGACAGGCAGGCGTGCATGACGGCCGCGGGCGGGAAGCGCTGCGTCGGGCCGGTGCCGAGGACGATCAGTTCGGGTTCGAGCGCGAGCAGCGGCAGGAGGTCGTCGGGCGCCAGCGCCGAGGCGTCGGTGACCGGCCAGTCTTCGATCATCGAATCCGGCGACATCGCGAAGCCGCGGTCGAAGGTTCGGTCGTTGACGAGGGCGTGCGCCCCGTCGGCGCCGCGCAGGAACCAGGTGTAGTCGGGGCGTTCGAGGTTCAGCTGCATGGCGATGGCGGCCCGGGATCAGCCGCGCGGCAGCACGATGTGCCGGTGGTCCTTGCTGGGGCGGTACAGCACGGCGGTGTGGCCGATCCGCTGCACCAGCGCCGCGCCGGAGCGCTCGGCGAGCGTGGCGATCATCGCGTCGCGGGCCTCGCGGTCCTCGGCGGCGATCTTGATCTTGATGAGTTCGTGGTGCTCCAGGGCGTTGTCGACCTCGGAGATGAGGGAATCGGTGATCCCCTTGCCCCCCACCTGGAGGATGGCGCTCAGGTCGTGGGCCTGGCCCCGGAGGAAGCGCGTCTGCGCACTGGTCAATGAAACTGCGGGCGACATCGGATATCGGCGCGGGTCGCGCGCGGCCTGAACGGGGGAGGCGCAGGGTATCATGGCGACCCCGCTGGACCCCCACCATGGCCACCCGCAGCAAGTCCAGCCAGCGTTGGTTGAAGGAACACTTCTCCGATCCCTTCGTGAAGAAGGCACAGGCCGAGGGCCTGCGCTCGCGCGCCGCGTACAAGCTGGAGGAGCTGGTCGACCGCGACAAGCTGCTCAAGCCGGGCATGGTGGTGGTGGACCTGGGCGCCGCCCCGGGCGGCTGGTCCCAGTGGGTCCGGGCCGAGCTGGACCGCATGGCGAAGGGCCAGGATGCGGCGGGCCGCGTGATCGCGCTCGACATCCTGGAGATGCCCACCCTGGCCGGGGTGGAGTTCCTTCATGGCGATTTCAGGGACGATGACGTGTTATCGGCGCTGGAATTCGCGCTGGGCGGGAAGCCCGTGGACCTTGTTCTGTCCGACATGGCCCCCAACAAGAGTGGTGTGGACGCGGTGGACCAGCCGCGTGCGATGCACCTTGCAGAACTGGCGATGGAGTTCGCCGACCGCCATCTGAAGCCCGGCGGTACGTTCCTGATCAAGCTGTTCCAGGGCGTGGGTTTCGACGATTACGTGCGGTCGCTCCGGCAGCGGTATGCCAGGGTGGCCATCCGCAAGCCCGCGGCGTCGCGCAAGCGTTCGCCCGAGGTTTACGCCCTCGCGCAGGGCAGACTTTCGTGACTCCCGGGTGGAGTACAACAGGATGAACGACTTGGCCAAGAATCTGATGTTGTGGGTGGTGGTCGCCGTCGTGCTGATGGTGGTCTTCCAGAGCTTCAGCCCGAAGATGGGCGAGGGGAAGGAAGTCGTGTATTCGCAGTTCCAGCAGGACGTCGTCAACGACCGCATCAAGAAGGTCGAATTCGGCGCCGACGAACGCACGATCACCTTCGAGCGCAAGGACAACAGCGCGCAGGGCACCACCATCGCCCCGGCCCGCGACGAACACCTGATCGACGACCTGCTCAAGCACAACGTCGAGATCAAGCAGGTTCCGCAGTCCAGCAGCCCGTCGCTCTGGCAGATCCTCATCAACTTCCTGCCGATCCTGCTGATCATCGGGTTCTGGCTGTTCGTCATGCGGCAGATGCAGCAGGGCGGCGGCAAGGGCGCGATGTCCTTCGGCCGTTCGCGCGCCAAGCTGCTCAACGAAGACCAGACCAAGGCCACCTTCGCGGACGTCGCCGGTTGCGACGAGGCGAAGGAAGAAGTCAGCGAACTCGTCGAGTTCCTGCGCGACCCCGGCAAGTTCCAGAAGCTGGGCGGCAAGATCCCGCGCGGCGTGCTGATGGTGGGCCCGCCCGGCACCGGCAAGACGCTGCTCGCGCGTGCGATCGCCGGCGAAGCCAAGGTGCCATTCTTCTCGATCTCCGGTTCCGACTTCGTCGAGATGTTCGTCGGCGTCGGCGCCAGCCGCGTGCGCGACATGTTCGAGCAGGCGAAGAAGCACGCGCCGTGCATCATCTTCATCGACGAAATCGATGCCGTCGGCCGCCATCGCGGCGCCGGCCTCGGTGGCGGGCACGACGAGCGCGAGCAGACCCTCAACCAGCTGCTGGTCGAGATGGACGGTTTCGAAGGCGGCGAAGGCGTGATCGTGATCGCCGCGACCAACCGCCCCGACGTGCTCGATCCCGCGCTGCTGCGCCCGGGCCGCTTCGACCGCCAGGTCACCGTGGGCCTGCCGGACGTGAAGGGCCGCGAACAGATCCTGCGCGTGCACATGCGCCGCGTGCCGCTGGCCGACGACGTCGTGGCGATGACCATCGCGCGCGGCACGCCGGGCTTCAGCGGCGCCGACCTCGCCAACCTCGTCAACGAGGCGGCGCTGTTCGCCGCGCGCGAGAACGCCAAGGACGTGCGCATGGAGCACTTCGACCGCGCGCGCGACAAGATCCTGATGGGCACCGAGCGTCGCTCGATGGCCATGAGCGAACAGGAAAAGACGCTCACCGCGTACCACGAAGCCGGCCACGCGATCGTCGGCCGCCTGGTGCCGGAGCACGACCCCGTCTACAAGGTCACGATCATCCCGCGCGGCCGCGCGCTGGGCGTCACGATGTACCTGCCGGAAGGCGACAAGTACTCGTACAACCGCACCGCGATCGAATCGATGCTGTGCTCGCTGTACGGCGGCCGCGTCGCCGAGGAACTCATCTTTGGCAACGACAAGGTCACCACGGGCGCGTCCAACGACATCGAGCGCGCGACCAAGATGGCGCGCAACATGGCCACCAAGTGGGGCCTGTCGGACGAACTTGGTCCCATCGCGTACGGCGAGGAAGAAGACGAAGTGTTCCTGGGTCGCTCGGTCACGCAGCACAAGAACGTCTCCGACGACACCGCGCGCAAGATCGACGAAGTCGTGCACGGCATCCTCGACAAGGCCTACAACCGCACCAAGGCGATCCTCACGGCCAACCTCGACAAGCTGCACGTGATGGCGAAGACGCTGCTGGAGTACGAGACCATCGACGTCCCGCAGATCGACGCGATCATGGAAGGCCGCGAACCGCCGCCGCCGATGGGCTGGGCGAAGAACGGCAAGGGCGAAGCACGCCCGCTGCCCCCGATCGGCGGACCCGCCGCGCAGACCTGACCGCGCGGCACGCCGGCACGGCCGTTGCGTGCCGGCCACCCCGTTGGATCGACTGGGCCTCCCGCGTGGAGGCCTCGTCGTTTTCCGGAGGCCCATGCGCGACCTCGCCGCCAGCATCCGCAACTCGATCGCCGAGCTCCGCCGGCGCCGCGTGTTCCGCGTGGCCGCCGTGTACCTGGTGGTGGGCTGGATCCTCGTGCAGGTCGCCGATGCGACGTTCCAGCCGCTGGGCTTCCCTGGCTGGGCGCCGCGCCTGCTGATCGTGCTGCTGGCGCTGGGCTTCGTGCTGGCGTGCGCGCTGGCGTGGATCTACGACGTGCAGCCCGGCGGGATCGAACGCACGCCGCCGCGCGATGCGGCGTCGCCGGTCACGGCCTTGCCGGACGCCGCCCCCGCGCGCCGCGCCTCCGACGCCGACCCCATCGTTGCGCCGCCGCCCGATGCCTCCGTCGCCATCCTGCCTTTCAGCGACCTCAGCGAAGCGCGCGACCAGGATTACTTCTGCGATGGCCTGGCCGAGGAAATCCTCAACGCGCTTGCGAAAGTGCGCGGCCTGCATGTCGCCTCGCGCACCGCGTCGTTCCGATTCCGCGACGGCACCGTCTCGCCGTCCGACATCGGCCGCCAGTTGCAGGTGGCCGCGATCATGGAAGGCAGCGTGCGCAAGGCCGGCGATCGCGTGCGCGTGACGGCGCAATTGGTCGACGCGTCCAACGGCTACCACCTGTGGTCGGAGAACTTCGACCGCAACATCGCCGACATCTTCGCCATCCAGGAGGAAATCGCGCGCAACGTGGTCGCTGCCGTGCGGCCTGCGCTGAAGACGCCACTCGCATTCGACCTGCAGAAGCACGCACCCCACGACATGCGCGCGTACGAGTTCTACCTGCGCGGCCGCCAGCAGGGCGCGCGCATGACCGAGATCTGGATGAAGCAGGCGCCGGAGATGTTCCGTCGCGCGATCGTCATCGATCCCGACTACGCGCAGGCGCACGCGGGCCTGGCCGATTCGTTGTGCGAACTGATGCTGTGGCGCATGGTGAACCGCGACGGCGGCGCGCTCGATGAAGCCCAGGCGGCCGCGCACCGCGCGCTGGAACTGGATCCCGACCTCGCCGAAGCGCACGTCGCGCGCGGCCACGCGCTGATGATCGCCGGCGACCGCGACGGCGCCACCGAAGCGTTCGAACACGCACTCAAGCTCGACCCCGAACTCTACGTCGCGCACTACTACTACGCGCGCCACTGCTACACGCAGGGCCACTACGCGCGCGCGGTGGACCTGTTCGTCGCCGCGCACCGCGTGCAGCCCGACGAATTCCAGGCGCTCGCGCTGGCCGTCAACGCCGCCGATGCCGCGGGCGACGAGACGCGCAAGGTGAAGCTCGCGATCGAAGGTCTCGCGTGCGCCAGCCACCAGGCGCGCATCGATCCCGAGAACGCCCGCGCGCACTACATGACCGCGGGATTGATGCAGCACCTCGGCGTCGGCGATCGCGGCCAGGAAGAAATGGATTACGCGCTGCGCATCCGCCCCGACGACTTCGACGTGCTCTACAACGCCGCCTGCTTCTACGCGCTCGGCGGCGACGCGGACCGCGCGCTCGACGTGCTGGAGCGCGCGATCATGCGCGGCGAAGGCTCGCTGGAATGGATCGAGCACGATTCGGACTTCCGCTCGTTGCACGACGACCCGCGGTTCGAGCGGATCAAGGCGACGCTGCGGGCGAAGGGGTGATCCTTTAGCATCGGCCCATGCCACCCGACCTCAAGCAACGCGAGCACGACGGTCGTGTCGTCGACGCCGCGCTCGCGGCCTTCGACAAGCCCAACCTGTACGCGCTGTGCGAAGCCGACATGACGCCGGACTTCATCGCCTGGATGCTGCAGCTGTTCGAAACCGTGCGCGACCCGATCGTGAAATTGCACGTCGGCGGGAAGCTGGTGGGCCCCTGGACGCGGCGCCATCCGGAAATCGAAGCGGCGCTCGTGCACGCCTTCCTGCGCGAGGCGGAAAACCCGGACCCGTTGACCGGGCACGATTCGATGCTGTGGGGCTTCGGCAGCGACCTGCAGCGCTTCGTGCGCCGCAAGTCGCCATTCCTGTCGACCTACCTCGCCATCGCATCGAATCCGCGCTACGGCGCCGCGCGCCAGATGTTCGTGGTGCTGCTGGGCCGATTCGACGCCGCGGCCGTGGAAGACACGCTCGTTCCGTTGCTGGAGGACCAGGACGTGCAGGGCCACGCCGCCCTGGCCCTGCGTCGCGCACCGTCGCCGCGCGCCTTGCCCGCGCTCACGGCGCTGGCGCGCAATGCGCCGCACAAGTGGATGCGGAAGCACGCCGAGGGTGCGATCCAGGCCATCGAGAAGCTGGCCGCGAAGCAGGCCGCATCCCGACCGGGATAATCTGCGGCCTGCGACAGGAGCCCCCGCATGTTCGACACCACCCCCACCCTGGATTGCGCCGGCCGCGCGCTGAAGCTCGACCGGCCGCGCGTCATCGGCATCGTCAACGTCACGCCGGATTCGTTTTCCGACGGCGGTGAACACGCGACCACCGACGCGGCCATCGCCCACGGCCTGCGCCTGGCAGGGGAGGGCGCCGACGCGCTGGACATCGGCGGCGAAAGCACGCGGCCCGGTGCCGACGACGTGCCGCTGGAAGAAGAACTCCGCCGAGTCATCCCGGTGATCGAAGCCCTCGCGCGCGCCACCACGCTGCCGATCTCCATCGACACGTCGAAACCCGAGGTCATGCGCGCCGCCATCGCCGCCGGTGCCGGCATGATCAACGATGTCTACGCACTCCGTCGCGAAGGCGCGCTCGATGCGGCCGCTTCGCTCAACGTCCCCGTGATCCTGATGCACATGCTCGGCGAGCCGCGGTCGATGCAGGACGCGCCGCAGTACGACGATGTGGTCGGCGACGTGCACCGCTTCCTCGCCGAACGCATCTTCGCCGCGGAGATGGCGGGCATCCCGAAGGCGCGCATCGTGGTCGATCCCGGCTTCGGCTTCGGCAAGACCACCGCGCACAACATCGCGCTGCTCGCGCGCCTGGACACGATCGCCGACCTCGGCGTGCCCGTGCTCGCCGGCCTGTCGCGCAAGCGCACGATCGGCCAGCTCACCGGGCGCGACGATCCGCACGCGCGCGTGCACGGCTCGGTGGCCGCGCACCTGATCGCGGCCCAGCGCGGGGCGAAGCTGCTGCGCGTCCACGACGTCGCGGCCACGGTCGATGCCTTGAAGATCTGGGCCGCCGTGGATGCGGTGCCCGCGCCCCGCGCCCGTGACGCAGCCCCTGCGATCCGCTGGCCCGACGACGACTGACCTGCCGGCGTGCCCGGCAACTTGCGCATCCGATGCGTGCAAAAGCCGCGTGTAACCGCTTCCGACCCTTGCACCGCGCGCCTTGCGCAGCCTAGTCTCGGCCCACGTCCCGAGCCGGTGCAGTCCTGGTGGCCGAATGACCCACGCACCCGAGCCCACGGCCTCCGTCGAAAGCGCGCTGGCGCACGCGTCGCAGCTGCTGTCCACGGACCCCGCGCTCGCCGGCCGCCAGGCCGAGGAAGTCCTCCGCGTCGTCCACGGCCACCCCGTCGCCCGCCTGCTGCTGGCCGCCTCGCACACCGCGTGCGGCGATCCGCGCAGCGCCACCGACATCCTCGTTCCCCTCGCGCTCGAGCAACCCCGGTCGCCGGCCGTCCAGCTGGAACTGGGCATCGCGCTGGGCCGCAGCGGCCGCGGCGACGATGCAGTGGCCGCGCTCCAGCGCGCCGTCGCGCTGAAACCCGAACTCCCGCGCGCCTGGCTCGCGCTGGCCGACCACTTCTCCGCCGTCGGCGACCAGGCCGCCGCCGACGCCGCCTACGCCGCCCACCTGGTGCACTCCGTGCGCGAACCGGCGCTGCTGCAGGCCGCCAGCGCCTTGCAGGCCAACCGCATCCCGGAAGCCGAAGCCACGCTGCGCACCCACCTGCGCCGCTCGCCCACCGACACCGCCGCGCTGCGCATGCTGGCCGAGACGCAGGCGCGCATGGGCCGCATCGAAGACGCCGAGTCGCTGCTCGCGCGCTGCGTGGAGCTGGCGCCGCAGTTCGAAGCCGCGCGCCACCACTACGCGATGGTCCTGCATCGCGCCAACAAGCCCGCCGAAGCGCTGGCCGAAATCGAAACGCTGCTCGCGAAGGATCCGGGCAACGCCGGCTATCGCACGCTGAAAGCGGTCGTGCAGTGCCGCACGGGCGACTACGACTCTGCGATCGCGCTGTACGAAGGCCTGTCGAAGGAATATCCGCGCCACGCGCGCCTGTGGCTCAGCTACGGCCATGCGCTGAAGACCGCGGGCCGTACCACCGACGCCATCGACGCCTACCGGCGCGCCGCCGCGCTCGAGCCCTGGTTCGGCGATGCGTGGTGGAGCCTGGCTAACCTCAAGACGTTCCGCTTCACCGCCGAGGACATCGCCACGCTGCGCGCGCAGTTCGCGCGCACCAACCTCTCGCCGGAAGACCGCCTGCACCTGGATTTCGCGCTGGGCAAGGCGCTGGAAGACGCAGAGGAATTCGCCGCGTCGTTCGAACACTACCGCCGCGGCAACGCGCAGCGCGTCGCGCTGGTGCCCTACGAAGCGCGCGACACCACGCTGCGCGTGCGCAAGGCGATGGCGCTGTACACGCAGGACTTCTTCCGCGAACGCGCCGGCATGGGCTGCGACGCGCGCGATCCGATCTTCATCGTCGGCATGCCGCGCGCGGGCTCCACGCTCATCGAGCAGATCCTCTCCAGCCATCCGTCCGTCGAAGGGACGATGGAATTGCCGGAGCTGCTGTCGCTCACGCGCGACCTGCGCCGCCGCGCGGAAGGCGAGGGCGGCACGCACTACCACGATGTGCTCGCGTCGCTCGACGCCGGTGCCATCGCCGACCTCGGCGCGCAATACCTCGAACACACGCGCATCCACCGCAAGTCCGACGCGCCGCTGTTCATCGACAAGATGCCGAACAACTGGCTGCACGTCGGCCTGATCATGCTCGCGCTGCCCAACGCGAAGATCATCGACGCGCGCCGGCATCCGCTCGCGTGCGGCTTCTCGCTGTTCAAGCAGCAGTTCGCGCGCGGGCAGAACTTCAGCTACCGGCTGGAGGACATCGGCCGCTACTACCGCGATTACGTCGCGCTGATGGCGCACTTCGACCGCGTGCAGCCCGGCCGCGTGCATCGCGTGGTCTACGAATCGATGGTCGATGACACCGAAGCCGAAACGCGCCGCCTGCTGGCGTTCTGCGGCCTGGATTTCGACCCGCAATGCCTGCGCTTCTTCGAGAACACGCGCCCCGTGCGGACCGCGAGTTCCGAACAGGTGCGCCAACCGATCTACCGCGACGGCCTGGACCAGTGGCGCAACTACGCGCCGTGGCTCGGGCCGCTGGAGGAACACCTGGGTCCGGTGCTCACGGCGTATCCCGCCGTGCCCGCCGACCCGTCGTTGCACTGACGTTCGCTCACCAACCAAGGGAAGGAGTCGGGAATGGGGACCTCGAAACACCAGCGGCGCGCCCCCGCGCGCCACGCAGCGTTGCGACCGTTGTCGAAGGGGACGCTCGCCGCGGCCATCTACGTCGCGTTCCAGTCGATGGCGTTCGCGCAAGCCGCGCCACAGGACCCGGCGCAGCAGCAGCCGGCACCGGCGCCCACCACGCAGCAGCGCCAGGCCACGCTCGACACGGTCACCGTGACCGCGTTGAAGCGCGAGCAGGACCTGCAGAAGGTGCCGATCAGCGTGCAGGCCGTCGGCGAACAGGAACTCGAACGCCATGACGTTGCGTCCTTCCAGGACTACGCCAAGCTGATCCCCAGCGTCTCCTTCGGCACCGCCGGCGGCGGCGTGTTCTCCGGCCCGGGCTTCCTGCAGGTCTACATGCGCGGCGTGGCCAGCGGCGGCGACGGCAACCATTCCGGTTCGCAGCCCAGCGTGGGCGTGTACCTGGACGAACAGCCGATCACCACGATCACCGGCGCGCTCGATGTCCACATGTACGACATCAACCGCGTCGAAGCGCTGCCGGGCCCGCAGGGCACGCTGTACGGCGCCAGCTCGCAGGCGGGCACGCTGCGCATCATCACCAACAAGCCGGATGCGTCGGCGTTCGCCGCGAGTGCCGCGGCGGAAGTCAACGTGATCGAGAACGGCGGCATCGGCCACGTCTTCGAAGGCATGGTCAACGTGCCGATCAACGATCGCACCGCGGTGCGCATCGTGGGCTGGAACAAGCACGACGCCGGCTACGTGGACAACGTGGCGGGCACGCGCGTGTTCCCGACCTCGGGCATCGTGCAGAACAACGACCTCCTGGCGAAGGGCAACTACAACGAAGCCAACGCCACGGGCGCGCGCGTTGCGTTGAAGTTCGACCTCAACGACGCCTGGTCGATCACGCCGATGATCATGGGCCAGAAGCAGACGGCCACCGGCAGCACCGGCTGGGATCCGAGCGTCGGCGAGTTCAAGGTCAACCACGCGTACCCGGAATCCTCGAAGGACACCTGGACGCAGGCCGCGCTGACCATCCAGGGCAAGATCGGCAACTTCGACCTCACGTACGCCTTCGGTCACCTCAAGCGCGACGTGGACTCCGAAGCCGACTACAGCGACTACGGCTTCTGGTACGACACGATCTCCGGCTACGGCGCGTACTTCTACGACGACGACTTCAACCTGGTGAATCCTTCGCAGTACATCCAGGCGAAGGATGCGTACACGATGACCAGCCACGAGCTGCGCATCGCCTCGCCGGCGGAAGATCGCCTGCGCTTCGTCGGCGGCGTGTTCTGGCAGGAACACAAGCACGACATCGAGCAGCGCTACCGCGTCGACGGCCTGGCCGATTCGCTGAGCGTGCAGGGCTGGCCCGACACCATCTGGCTGACCGAGCAGGACCGCAACGACAAGGACGAAGCGGTGTTCGGCGAACTCACCTTCGACATCAACGATGCGTGGAGCGTCACGGCCGGTGGTCGCTGGTTCCGTTCGACCAACGGGCTGCAGGGCTACTTCGGTTTCGCCGACGGCTATTCCTCGCTCGAAAGCGCGCAGTCCAACGGCGTGCCGCCGTACGGCGAAGCCGCGTGCCGCCTGCAGTTCGGCGACAACCGCGCCAACTGGCCCGGTTACGAAGGCGCGCCGTGCTCGGTGTTCAACAAGCGTGTCAAGGAAAGCGGCTCGCTGGGCCGCTTCAACGTCAACTGGAAGCTGACCGACGACGCGCTGCTGTACGCCACGTATTCGGAAGGCTATCGCCCGGGCGGCATCAACCGCCGCGGCACGCTGCCGCCATACCTGTCGGATTACCTGAAGAACTACGAGATGGGCTGGAAGACCTCGTGGCTCGACAAGCGCCTGACGTTCAACGGTGCCGTGTTCCGCCAGGACTGGGACGACTTCCAGTATTCGTACCTGGGCCAGAACGGCCTGACGGAAATCCGCAACGCCGCCAAGGCGCGCATCGACGGCCTGGAAGCCGAACTGCAGTGGGCGGTGAACTACAACTTCCTGCTGACCGGCGGCTTTGCGTACTACGACGCCAAGCTCACGGAAACCTACTGCGGCTTCACCGACCTGCTCGGCAACCCGGTCACGGTGTGCCCGGCGGGCACGATCAATCCGCAGACCGGCGAGGCGGTGGACGGCCCGCAGGCGCTGAGCGGCGCACGCCTGCCGATCACCGCGCGCTTCAAGGGCAACCTGACGGGCCGCTACACCTGGGACATCGGCGAGTACGAAGCGCACGTGCAGGGGGCGGTCTTCCACCAGGGCGACCGTCGCACCGACCTGCGCGATGCGGAATCGGCATTGCTCGGCACGCTCGACGCGTACACCACGCTGGATCTGTCCGCGGGCTGGCGCCGCGGCGCCTGGTCGATGGACATCTTCATCAAGAACGCGACGAACGAAACGACGGAGCTCTCCAAGTTCGCCGAATGCGCGGTGCTGACCTGCGGCAACCAGCCGTACACGGTGAGCACCCCGCCGCGCACCTTCGGGGTGCGGTGGTCGCGCGATTTCTGATGCGATAAGCGACGTGGATCGAAGGGCCGGCGCAAGCCGGCCCTTTTTTTGCGGCCCGGCTCTGCGGCTACACTCGCCCATCGCGCACGGAACCCGCCCATGACCGCCAGCACGCCGCTCCTGATCACCTTCGCCATCTACCTGCTCGCCATGGTGGGCATCGGCATCGCGGCGTACCGGTCGACGAACAGCTTCGACGACTACATCCTCGGCGGGCGATCGCTCGGGAGCTACGTCACCGCGCTGTCCGCCGGTGCCTCCGACATGAGCGGCTGGCTGCTCCTCGGCTTGCCCGGCGCGCTGTACCTCGGCGGCTTGTCGGAAGCATGGATCGCGATCGGCCTGATCCTCGGTGCGTGGTGCAACTGGAAATTCGTCGCGGGCCCCTTGCGCGTCTACACCGAGAAGACACGCAACGCGCTCACGTTGCCCGACTACTTCACGCATCGCTTCGACGATCGCAGCCGCGTGCTGCGCGTGTTGTCGGCGCTGGTGATCCTGGTGTTCTTCGCCGTGTATTGCGCGAGCGGCATCGTCGCGGGCGCGCGCCTGTTCGAGAGCGTGTTCGGCGTGCCGTACGCGCAGGCGCTGTGGTGGGGCGCGGCGGCGACGATCCTCTACACGCTGATCGGCGGGTTCCTCGCGGTGAGCTGGACCGACACGGTGCAGGCCTCGCTGATGCTGTTCGCGCTGGTGCTCACGCCGGTGATCGTGATCGTGGGCTCGGGCGGGTTCGACACCAGCATGGCGGCGATCCGCGCGGTGGATCCGGCGCGGCTGGATCCGTTCAAGGGCGGCACGCTCGGCGTCGTCGGCATCGTGTCGCTGCTCGCCTGGGGGCTCGGGTATTTCGGGCAGCCGCACATCCTGGCGCGCTTCATGGCCGCCGACGACCTGGCCACCATTCCCAAGGCGCGCCGCATCGGCATGACGTGGATGGTGCTGTGCCTGTTCGGCGCGATGGCGGTGGGGTTCTTCGGCATCGCGTACTTCGGCGAGCACCCGGGCCAGTCCGGCATGGTGCGCGACAACCCGGAACGCGTGTTCATCGCGCTCGCCGAACTGCTGTTCAATCCGTGGATCGCGGGCGTGCTGTTGTCGGCGATCCTCGCCGCGATCATGAGCACGCTGTCGTGCCAGTTGCTGGTGTGTTCCAGCGCGCTGACGGAAGACTTCTACAAGGGCTTCCTGCGCCCGCGCGCAGGGCAGCGCGAACTGGTGTGGTTCGGCCGCGCGATGGTGCTGTCGGTGGCGTTGCTCGCGATGTGGATCGCGCGCGATCCCGACAGCCGCGTGCTGGGACTGGTGAGCTACGCATGGGCGGGCTTCGGTGCGGCGTTCGGCCCGGTGGTGCTGTTCTCGCTGTTCTGGTCGCGCATGACGCGCAACGGCGCGCTGGCCGGCATGGTGGTCGGCGCCGTCACGGTGATCCTGTGGAAGCAGACCGGCAGCCCGCTGTACGAAATGGTGCCGGGCTTCATCGCTGCGTCGGTCGCGATCGTGCTGGGCAGCGTGCTTGATCGCGTGCCGGTGGCGCAGGTGCGCGAAACGCACGCGCAGGTGCACGCCGCGCTCGCCGAGAACGGGTACTGAGGCCACGATGGATCCGCGCGAGGACCAACGCCCGCGCGCGCTCGCCATCGCGGGGCCCACCGCATCCGGCAAGACCGCCTTCGCGCTCGCGTGCGCACGGCAGTACGACGGGGAAATCATCAGCGTCGATTCGGCGCTGGTGTATCGCGGACTCGACATCGGCGCGGCCAAGCCGACGCGGGAAGAACGCGCGGGCATCCCGCATCACCTGATCGACGTGCGCGAGTCGTGGGAACCGTACTCGGCCGCGGACTTCGCGCGCGATGCGCGCGCGGCGCTGGACGACATCGTCGCGCGCGGCAAGCTGCCGATCCTCGCCGGCGGCACCGGTCTGTATTTCCAGGCGTTGCTGCAGGGCCTGGCGCCGATGCCCGAAGCCGATCCGTCCCTGCGCGCGCAACTTGCCGACGAAGCCACGCGCCTCGGCTGGCCCGCGTTGCATGCCGAATTGGCGCGCGTGGATCCCGACGCCGCCCGCCGCATCCACGCGACCGATCCGCAACGCATCCAGCGCGCGCTGGAGGTGTATCGCGCGAGCGGGCGCCCGATTTCCGACTGGCAACGCGCGCATGCCGCGCAGCGATTGCCGGTGCGCGTGCTGAAACTCGTCCTCGCCCCGCGCGAGCGCAGCGTGCTGCATGCGCGCATCGAGGCGCGCTTCGACGCGATGCTCGCGGCCGGTTTCCTCGACGAAGTGCGCGCGTTGCGGATCTTGCCCGCCCTGCAGGCGCACCCCGCGCCGCGCGACCTGCCGGCGATCCGCGCGGTCGGTTACCGGCAGGCGTGGGAATTCCTCGATGGCGAAGGCGACGCGGCCGCGTTCCGCGAACGCGCCATCGCGGCCACCCGCCAGCTCGCGAAACGACAATGGACGTGGCTGCGCGGCGAGCGCGACGCGGTCTGGTGCGAGCCGGGCCGCGACGATCGCAGGCTGGCGTCGACGGTCGCCGCCTTCCTCGACTAGCCTCCGGTGGTACCGCCGGACCCTGCCGGCGTGCACGCGCCCGGGGCAGGGCGGGCCGTGTACCATCGGCCGGTCGCCGCCGCGGGGAGTGCGGGTCGGGCGATGGCGGAGCGCGCTCCGTGTCCCAACATCGAACAACAACTTGGGGAAACACCCATGTCGAAGGGCCAATCCTTGCAGGACCCGTTCCTGAACGCGCTGCGCCGCGAACGCGTGCCGGTCTCGATCTACCTCGTCAACGGCATCAAGCTCCAGGGCACGATCGAATCGTTCGACCAGTTCGTCGTCCTGCTCCGCAACACCGTCAGCCAGATGGTCTACAAGCACGCGATCTCCACCGTGGTGCCGGCGCGCAACGTGCGCGTGGGCCCGGGCGGCGGCTACGTGCAGGCCGCCGACGGGTCGGAGAGCGGGCCGGGCGACGAGGGCGACGAGGTCGAGTAACGGCCGGGACGAGGGACCGGGGACCAGGGACCGGGGTCTCGTCGGTCCCATTTGCGTCGCATTGCTTGAACGGTCCTTCTGCAATCGTGCGCGTGCATTGCGATTGCTGATCGCACGCCCCATCTCCCTTGTCCCCAGTCCCTGGTCCCCGGTCCCGAATTGACTTCCTCGATGTTCGAACGCAGCAAGAAGGGCGAAATCGCCCTCCTCATCCAGCCCCACGCCGGCGGTCCGCCGGATGACGGCGCGGTGGAGGAGTTCGCCGACCTCGCCCGTTCCGCGGGCGCGCGCGTCGCGCACATGCTCACCGCGCGCATCGACAAGCCCAATCCGGCCACGCTCATCGGCACCGGCAAGCTGGAGGAAGTGAAGGCCGCGGCCGACGCCAGCGGCGCGGACCTGATCCTGGTCAACCATCCGCTCTCGCCCGGCCAGGAACGCAACCTCGAGAAACTGCTCGAGCGCCGCGTGGTCGATCGCACGGGCCTGATCCTCGACATCTTCGCGCAGCGCGCGCGCAGCCACGAAGGCAAGCTGCAGGTCGAACTGGCGCAGCTGCGGCACATGGCCACGCGCCTCGTGCGCGGGTGGACGCACCTGGAGCGCCAGCGCGGTGGTTCCATCGGCCTGCGCGGCCCGGGTGAAACGCAGCTGGAAACCGACCGTCGCCTGCTGCAGAAGCGCGTCGAACAATTGCAGCGCCGCCTCGAAAAAGTGGAAGTGCAGCGCACGCAGATGCGCCGCGCGCGCGTGCGCAGCGAACTGCCGCGCGTCGCCCTCGTCGGCTACACCAACGCCGGCAAGTCCACGCTGTTCAACGCATTGACCGGGGCGGATGCGTACGCCGCCGACCTGCTGTTCGCCACGCTCGATCCCACCGTGCGCCGCATCGCGTTGCCGGGCGGCAGCGTGGTGCTGGCCGACACCGTCGGCTTCGTGCGCGACCTGCCGCACGAACTCGTCGCGGCGTTCCGTTCCACCCTCGCCGAAGCGCGCGAAGCCGACCTGCTGCTGCACATCATCGACGCCGCCGATCCGCTGCGCGAAGAACGCATCGCGCAAGTGGACGCCGTGCTCGAAGAAATCGGTGCGGGACAGATCCCGCAACTGCTCGTCTACAACAAGATCGATCGCATCGAAGGGGCGCAAGCGCGCCACGATGCCACCGGCGATGCGCACGACCCGGTGCATGCGCGCGCCGCGCGTGAACGCGTCTGGCTCTCCGCGCGCGACGGCAACGGCCTGGACCTGCTGCGCGACGCCCTCGGCGCACGCCTGGGCCTGCGCCGCGTGGCCGGCGAAGTGAGCCTGCCGCCGGGCGCGGGCCGCCTACGCGCCCGCCTGCACGAACTCGGCGCCGTGCTGGCCGAACACCACGACGAACACGGCTGGACCCTCAGCCTGGACCTCGCCGAGGCCGACGCCGAGCGCATCGTCGCCCATGCCTACGGTGAACCGCTCCGGCCGCTCTTGGTTGAGGCGGCGGGCACCCCCACCTAGAATCGCTCGTCGTCCCGCCGCTGGCGGTGGCGCAAAGCCGTCGGGACTTCGCCCGCGGCGCACAGGAGCAGGCATGGCCTGGAACACCCCCGGCGGTTCCTCCAACAAGGATGGCCGCAACCCGTGGCAGAAGCGTGGCGGTGGCGGAGGCCTCGACCGGTTCCTCGACCCGTTGCGCGGCCTGTTCGGCAATGGCGGCGGCGGCATCGGCCGCTGGATCGCCGTGCTGGCCGTGCTGTGGCTTGCCTTCAATACCTTCGTGCTGATCACCGCGCAGCAGCGCGGCGTGGTCCTGCGCTTCGGCCACTTCGACCGCGTGCTGCAGCCCGGCCCGCACTTCAAGCTGCCCTGGCCCATCGAGACCGTCGCCAAGGTCGAGACCACGCAGATCAAGACGTTCTCCGACTCCGTGCCGGTCCTCACGCGCGACGAGAACATCGTGCGCGTGGAGATCAACGTGCAGTACCGCGTGGGCGATGCGAAGCAATACCTCTTCAGCAGCCGCGACGCCGATGCCGTGCTGCAGCAGGCGGCGCTGAGCACCGTGCGCGAACAGGTGGGCCGCTCCACGCTCGACACCGTGCTCGGCGCACGCAGTGCGTTGTCGGTCACCGCGCGCCAGCGCCTGCAGGCCTCGCTCGATGCCTATCGCACCGGCCTGATCGTCACCGAACTCAACCTGCCCAACGCCCGTCCGCCGGAAGAAGTGAAGCCCGCCTTCGACGACGTCAACAGCGCGCAGCAGGACAAGGACCGCCTGATCAGCGAATCGCAGGCATACGCGGCGGAAGTCGTGCCGGTGGCGCGCGGCCAGGCCGCGCAGATCCGCACCGAGGCCTCGGGTTACAAGACGTCCAACATCGCGAAGGCGACCGGTGACGCGGACCGATTCACGCTGCTGCTCGACCAGTACCACGGCGCGCCGGAAGTCACGCGCAAGCGCCTGTGGCTGGAAACCGTGCAGGACGTGCTGCGCCGCAACCGCAAGATCGTCGGCGGCGACAGCCGCCAGTTGCTGTACGTCCCGCTGCCGGGCGCGCCCGCGCAGACGACCCCGCCGGTCGTCCCGATCGAGATGGCCTCGCCGGCCGTCGAAGCCACCCCCAGCAGCGACACGCGCCCGGATCGCGGTGATCGCGCCGGTCGCGCGGAGGACAGCCGATGAGAGTTTCCGCCTGGATCGCCACCGCCGTCACGGCGCTGCTGTTGCTGCTCGGTTCGGTCTACACCGTCAAGGAAGGCGAGGGCGCCATCGTCCTCAACCTCGGGCGCGTGGTGCGCACCGACAGCGGCCCCGGCCTGCACTTCAAGTGGCCGCTGGTCGAAAGCGCGTTGATCTACGACCGCCGCCTCAAAGTCATCAGCACCGACCCGGAGCGCTACCTCACCTCCGAGCGCAAGGACGTCAGCGTCGACTTCTTCGCCATCGGGCGCATCGAAGACCTGCGCGCGTTCTACCTGGCCACCGGCGGCAGCGAAGAAACCGCCGAGGCGCGCCTGGCCCCGATCATCAAGGACTCGCTGCGCAACGAGATCAACTCGCGCACGTTGTCGCAGGTGGTCTCGGGCGATCGCGCGCTGATCGTCAACAAGCAGCTCGCCGCGATCAACAAGGGTGCGGCCACGCTCGGCGTGCGCATCGTCGACCTGCGCATCAAGCAGATCGACCTGCCCACCGACAGCAAGGTCATCGCCGACGTCTACAGCCGCATGCGCGCCCAGCGCCAGCAGGTGGCCAGCCGCCTGCGCGCCGAGGGCAAGGAGAAGGCCGCGCAGATCCGCGCCAATGCCGACCGCGACAAGGTCGTCATCGTGGCCGACGCCGAGCGCGACGCACAGAAGCTGCGCGGTGAAGGCGACGCCGAAGCCGCGCGCATCTACGGCACGGCGGCCAGCCGGGATCCGGCCTTCTATGCCTTCCAGCGCAGCCTGGAGGCCTACAGCCAGTCCTTCGCCGACGGCGGCACGACCATCGTGCTCGACAAGGACGACCCGTTCCTGCAGTACATGAAGAGCGACCGCTGAGCAAAAAACCCCGCGCCTTCACGCGCGCGGGGTTCCGGCGGGGGCCGGAAACCCGGATAATCCGCAAAAGCCGGACGGGCCCTTCGCCCTCCGGCTTTTCCTTTGCGCGCAGCAGGAGCCAGCCATGGGCCAGTCAGTCGTCGTTCTCGGTGCCCAGTGGGGCGATGAAGGCAAGGGCAAGATCGTCGACCTGCTCACCGAGGAAATCGGGGCGGTCGTGCGTTTCCAGGGCGGCCACAACGCCGGCCACACGCTGGTCATCAACGGCAAGAAGACCGTGCTGCACCTCATCCCGTCCGGCATCCTGCGCCCCGATGCGCTGTGCCTGATCGGCAACGGCGTGGTGCTGCACCCGGGCGCGCTGCGCAAGGAAATCGGCGAACTCGAAGCCACCGGCGTCGACGTGCGCTCGCGCCTGAAGATCAGCCCGGCCACGCCGATCATCATGCCGTACCACATCGCGCTGGATCAGGCGCGCGAGAAGGCCGCCGGCGGCAAGGCCATCGGCACCACCGGGCGCGGCATCGGCCCGGCGTACGAAGACAAAGTCGCCCGTCGTGGCATTCGTGTCGCCGACCTGAGCTATCCGAAGGAACTCGCCGAAAAACTGCGCGAGACGCTGGATTACCACAACTTCGTGCTCACGCAGTACCTGAAGACCGACGCCGTCGATTTCCAGAAGACGCTCGATGAAGCGCTGGAGTTCGGCCAGTACATCGAACCGATGAAGTCCGACGTTGCCGGCATCCTCCACGAGCTGCGCAAGCAGGGGAAGAAGGTCCTGTACGAAGGCGCGCAGGGCTCGCTGCTCGACATCGACCACGGCACGTATCCGTACGTCACCTCGTCCAACACCACGGTGGGCGGCGCGCTCGCCGGCACCGGCGTCGGCGCCGATGCGATCGACTACGTGCTCGGCATCGCGAAGGCCTACGCCACGCGCGTCGGCGGTGGCCCGTTCCCGACCGAACTCGACGACGACGTCGGCCAGGGCATCCGCGACCGCGGCCAGGAATACGGCGCCACCACGGGCCGCCCGCGCCGCTGCGGCTGGATGGACATCGTGGCGCTCAAGCGCGCGGTCGCCATCAACGGCATCACCGGCCTGTGCATCACCAAGCTCGACATCCTCGACGGGATGAAGACGCTGAAGATCTGCATTGCCTACGAATACCGCGGCAAGCGCACCGAATACGCGCCGCTGGACGCCGCCGGCTGGGAAGAGTGCACGCCCGTGTACCTCGAATTCCCGGGCTGGGACGACAGCACCCACGGCATCACCGAATGGGACAAGCTGCCGGCCGCCGCGCGCGCCTACCTGCGCGCGCTGGAAGAACTGGCGGGCTGCCCGCTGGCGATCGTCTCCACGGGCCCCGACCGCGACGCCAATATCGTGCTGCGCGATCCCTTCGCGTAACGACTCACGTCGCCTGCACCGGGTCCGCGGCCAAGCTCGGCCGTGGACCTCAAATCCGGTTATCCCTTCTGGGCCGTCAAGAACGGCCTCATGACCGCGTTCCCGCCGTTGCGCGGGGACGTGCGTTGCGACGTCGCCATCGTGGGCGGCGGCATCACGTCCGCGCTGATCGCGCGTGAACTGGCCGCGCACGGGCACGAGGTGTGCGTGGTCGAACAACGCGACATCGCGTGGGGCAGCACCGCGGCCAGCACGGCGTTGCTGCAGTACGAGATCGACGAGCACCTGGTCGACATCTCGAAACAGTACGGCGACGACAACGGCGCGCTCGCGTATCGCGCGTGCGCCTCGGCGATCGATCAATTGCAGGACGTCTCACGCGCGGTGCGCGACGTCGGATTCGCGCGCTGCGACAGCCTGTATTACGCGAGCCGGCCCTGGCACGTGCGGCGCTTGCGCGCGGAAGGCGAGGCGCGCCGGCGCATCGGGCTGGATTCGCGCTGGTTGGAAGCGGACGACATCCGCGACCGCTACGGCATCGAAGCCCCGGCCGCGTTGTTGACGTCGCAGGCTGCGTCGGTGGATCCGTACCGCCTGGCCTCGCGCATCTTCCAGCAACTCGAGAAACAAGGCGTGGCCGTCCACGACCGCACGACGGTGACGGACATCGCGTCCACGTCGCGCCGCGTGGTCCTGCGCACCGAGGCCGGCCCGTCGATCACCGCCTCGCACGCCATCCTCGCCGCCGGTTACGCCACGCAGCAGTGGCTCGACCAGCGCGTCGCGCGCAACCGCAGCAGCTACGCCTTCATCAGCGATCCGCTCGAAGCCGGCGCGCTGGGCGCGATCGAAAACACCTGCGCGTGGGAAACCGCGCGCCCCTATCTCTACCTGCGCACGACGCCGGACCAGCGCCTGCTCGTCGGCGGCGACGACGATCGCATCGATGTGCCGGCGCGTCGCGATGCGCGCGTCGAGAAGAAAGCGACGAAGCTGCGCGATCGCGCGCAGGCGCTGCTGCCGCGCTTGCCGACGCTGGCGCCGGGCTTCTCCTGGGCGGGCACGTTCGCCGAAACCGCGGATGGATTGCCGTTCTTCGGCGCGCATGCGCAGCGCGGGCCGCGCGTGCACTACGCGATGGCGTACGGCGGCAACGGCATCACGTACTCGATGCTGGGGGCAGGTTTGTTGCGTGCGCAGATCGAGCGGCGCGCGCATCCCTTGGCGAAGCTGTTCGGCTTCGCACGCCTCGGATAGAGTGCACCGAATGCGCGCGCAACGCCCCACCGCCACGCCCGACACCCACGTCCGCGTCCGCGGCGCGCGCGAACACAACCTCAAGGACGTGGACCTCGACATCCCGCGCGACGCGCTCGTCGTGTTCTCGGGCGTCTCGGGCTCCGGCAAATCGTCGCTCGCCTTCGGCACGATCTACGCGGAAGCACAACGCCGTTACCTCGAATCCGTCGCGCCCTACGCGCGCCGCCTGATCGACCAGGCCGGCGTGCCCGATGTCGATTCGATCGAAGGCCTGCCGCCCGCGGTCGCCCTGCAGCAACAACGCGGCACGCCGAGCGTGCGCTCGTCGGTGGGCAGCGTCACCACGCTGTCGAGCCTCGTGCGCATGCTGTATTCGCGCGCCGGCACGTATCCGGCGAAGCAGCCGATGCTGTACGCGGAGGACTTCTCGCCGAACACCGCGCAGGGCGCGTGCACGCACTGCCACGGCCTCGGCCACGTGTTCGAAGTCACCGAAGCCTCGATGGTGCCCGACCCGTCGCTGAGCATCCGCGGCAAGGCGATCGCGGCGTGGCCGCCGGCGTGGCACGGGCAGAACCTGCGCGACATCCTGGTGACGCTCGGCTACGACGTCGACGTGCCCTGGCGCGACCTGCCGAAAAAGGACCGCGACTGGATCCTGTTCACCGACGAACAACCCGTCGCGCCGGTCTATCCCGGCTTCACGCCGAAGGAAACGCGCGCCGCGCTGCGCCGCAAGGAGGAGCCCGCGTACATGGGCACTTTCATGGGGGCGCGCAAATACGTGCTGCACACCTTCGCCACCACGCAGAGCGCGACGATGAAGAAGCGCGTCGCGCGCTACATGGTGGGCAGCGTGTGCCCGGTGTGCGAGGGCAAGCGCCTGAAGCGCGAGGCCCTGTCGGTGACGTTCGCGGGCCTGGACATCGCCGAACTCACCGCGTTGTCGCTGGATCGCATGGCGGAGACGCTGCAGCCTGCGGTCGATGGCCGATCGCGCAAGTTGTCGGACGACAAGCGCCTCGCCGCGCAACGCCTCGCGCAGGATCTCGTCGAACGCATCGGCACGTTGCAGGCGCTCGGGCTCGGGTACCTCGCGATGGATCGCGCGACGCCGACGCTGTCGCCCGGTGAGTTGCAACGGCTGCGGCTGGCCACGCAACTCCGTTCGCACCTGTTCGGCGTGATCTACGTGCTGGACGAACCCACCGCCGGCCTGCATCCGGCCGACAGCGAAGCCTTGCACCACGCGCTCGATCAATTGCGCGCGGCGGGCAATTCGATCTTCGTCGTCGAACACGATCTCGAGATGATGCGCCGCGCCGATTGGCTGGTGGACGTCGGCCCGGATGCGGGGCAGCACGGCGGCCGCGTGCTCTACAGCGGACCCCCGGCGGGATTGCGCGAGGTGACGCAATCGCGCACCGCGCGCTATCTCTTCGATCGGGAAACGCAGGCACCGCGCACGCGCCGCAAGCCGACGCAGTGGCTCGCCCTCGAACACGTCTCGCGCAACAACCTGCACGCGCTCGATGCACGCTTCCCGCTCGGCGCGTTCACCGCCGTCACCGGCGTGTCCGGCTCCGGGAAGTCGAGCCTCGTCAGCCAGGCGCTCGTCGACCTGGTGTGCGCACACCTCGGCACCGCACCGGAAGCCGACGAACAGGAAAGCGACGTTCCCACCGTCGTCGTGCAGACCTCGGGACGCATCGCCTCCGGCGCCGACGCGATCCGTCGCCTGGTGAACGTCGACCAGAAACCCATCGGCCGCACCCCGCGTTCCAACCTCGCCACCTACACCGGCCTGTTCGACCACGTGCGCAAGCTCTTCGCCGCGACGAAGGCCGCGAAGGCGCGCCACTACGACGCGGGCCGCTTCTCCTTCAATGTCGCCAAGGGCCGCTGCGAAACCTGCGAAGGCGAAGGCTTCGTCATGGTCGAACTGTTGTTCCTGCCCAGCGTGTTCACCCCGTGCCCCACGTGCCACGGCGCGCGCTACAACGCGAAGACGCTCGAGATCCAATGGCAGGGGAAGAACATCGCGGACGTGCTCGGCATGACGGTCGAGGAAGCGCTCGCGTTCTTCGCCGACGAAGCCGCGCTGCAACGCCCGCTGCACCTGTTGCACGCGATCGGCCTGGGCTACCTGCGCCTCGGCCAGCCCGCCACCGAACTCTCCGGCGGCGAAGCGCAACGCATCAAGCTCGCCACCGAACTGCAGCGCAGCCATCGCGGCGACACGCTGTACGTGCTCGACGAACCGACCACGGGATTGCATCCGGCCGACGTCGATCGCCTGATGGTGCAGCTGCACGAACTGGTCGACGCCGGCAACACCGTCATCGTCGTCGAACACGAAATGCGCGTCGTCGCCGATGCCGATTGGGTCATCGACGTGGGGCCCGGGGCAGGGGATGCGGGCGGGAAGATCGTCGCGGCGGGCACGCCGGAGCAAGTGGCCAGGACCAAGGGCAGCCGGACTTCGTCCTATCTGCGCAAGACGATGGACGCACGCGCCTGACGCGTCAGGCGGCGGAACTCTCCGCGCCGGCCCGCCGCTGGAGATTGGACCGCGTCGCTTCCAGCAACGCCGACAACCGCGTGATGTCCGCCGGCTTGCGGAAGTGGTCCGCGAAGCCCAGCGCACGCGTCTTCTGCTGGTCCTGCGCGCCGGCCCAGCCGGTGATCGCGATCAGCACCGTGCCGGCGTGGCGCGGATCGTTGCGCAGGCGGCGCGCGAGTTCGTAGCCATCCATGCCCGGCAAGCCGATGTCCAGCAAGCCGACCTGCGGGGAGAAGCGCGCGGCTTCCTCCAGCGCGGTCTCGCCGTCGCACGCGATGCGGTATTCCATGCCGAGCAGTTCGACCATCAGGGCCAGCGTGCGGGCGGCGTCTTCGTTGTCATCGACGATCAGCACGCGCAGCGCTTCGCTTTCGAGCGGGCGCGACACCGGGGCGAGGTCCTGCGCTTCTTCCGCCTCGGGCGTGGCCTGCACGAGGCGCGGCAGGCGCACCAGCACGCGCGTGCCCTGGTCCAGGCCGTCGCTGTTCACTTCCACGCGCCCGTCGTGCTGTTCGACCAGCTGCTTCACCAGCGCCAGGCCGATGCCCAGGCCGTCCTGCAGCCGATGGCGGTCTCGGCGGCCCTGCGTGAACAACTCGAACACGTGCGGCAACACGCTGGATTCGATGCCGATGCCGTCGTCGGCCACTTCGACCACGACCGCATCGCCCACCGCCGACGCGCGCACCCAGATGCGACCGCCCGGACGTCCGTACTTCGCGGCGTTGTTCAACAGGTTGCCGAACACCTGCGACAGGCGCACCGGGTCGGCGTGCACGCTCAGCGGCACGTCGGGCATGTCCACGCGCAGCGTGTAGCAGCCCGCGTCGACCAGGGGTTTGCTCAGCTCCACCGCGTTGCGCAAGACCTCGCGCAGGTCGATCACGGCGCGGCGCAGGTCGATGCGCCCGTGCGAGACGCGCGAGGCTTCGAGCAGGTCGTCGACCAGGCGCACCATGTGGTCCACTTGGCGGCCCATCGTGGCGCGCAACGCGGCGCGGCGTTCGGGATCGGCATCGTCCATCGAGAGCACGTGCAGCGCGTTGCGGATCGGGGCGAGCGGATTGCGCAGTTCGTGCGCGAGCATCGCGAGGAATTCATCCTTGCGGCGCACGGCCTGCGCTTCGGCGTCGCGCGCGCGTTCCAGCGCCATCAAGTGATCGCGGATCTCGTATTGCCGCGCCCGCGCGCGCAATGCCGTGCGCAGCGCACTCAGCAGCGCGGTCACGCGCATCGGCCGCTCCAGCAACGTGACGTTGCCGAGCATCGCCACCGCGTCGCCGACCGCGAGCGAATCCGCGCCGCGCCCGGTGAGGATCAGCACGGGCAGGTCCGACCACGCCCCCTGCGAATCCAGCGCTTCGGCCACCGCCGCATGCACGCCTTCGCCCTGCAGGAGTTCTTCGCCGACCAGGACCGCGCCGGCGCCGAGCGCCAGTTCGGCGCGCAGTTCGCCCGCGTCGCGGCACACGTGGCCCACCAGCCCGTTGTCTTCCAGGATCGTGCGGGTGATGTCGGCGTCGCGCGCGGTCGGAAGCAACAGCAGGACGCGGGCGCGCAGGCCCGGTCCGGGCAGGGGATGGTTCACGACACCCCGGGCGCCATGCCCACGCGCATGCTGACTTCCCGGTGGCCGTCGTCTTCCTGCGGCACGCCGGTCAGCACGCCGCGGAAGTTGCGCAGCGGTTCGCCGATGTGCAGGCCGTCGGACGAAATGCGCAGTTCGCGGATGGTGCGTTCGTGCGGCCCGGTGCGCTTCTTGAGCACCGAGATCGCCTGCTTCACCTCGCCGCGGCTCTCGAAGTAGCGCAGCAGCACCACGGTGTCGGCGAGGTAGCTGACATCCAGCGTGGTGTGCATGTGCCCGATCAGGCCCGCCTGCGAGGCGATGAGGATGGTGGTGACGTCCAGCGCCGCGAGGTACGACAGCAGTTCGTGCAGCTGGATCAGCACGTGGTGTTCTTCGGCCATCGCGTTGAGGAAGCCGTTGAGGCTGTCGATCACCACGACGCGCGCTTCGTCGACTTCCACCGCGTGGCGGATGCGCTGGATGAATTCGCCGGGCGACAGTTCCGCCGGATCGATCGGTTGCACGTCCACCGACCCATCCGCCATGCGCGCTTCGATATCGAAGCCGATGCCCTTCGATCGCGTGGTCAGGGCCCGCATGCTTTCGTCGAAGAGGAACATCGCCGAATGTTCGCCGCGGGCGCACGCCGCGCGCACGAAGTGCGAGGCCAGCGACGACTTGCCCGCGCCCGCGGCGCCGATCAGCAGCGTGCTGGTGCCGCGGTCCAGGCCGCCGCCCAGCAGGTCATCGAGCGCGGGCAGGTCGCTGGCCACGGGCGCATTGGCGCCGCTGCGGCGGAAGTGCGCCGCGATCAGGCGCGGATACACGCGCACGCCGCCGGTCTCGATCTTGTAGTCGTGGAAGCCGGACCGGAACGCGCGCCCGCGCATCTTGCTCACGCGCAGGCGCCGGCGATCGCCGCCGAAGTCCGGCAACAGGTGGTCCAGCTGGATCGCGCCGTGCACGATCGTGTGCACGTGCAGGCCCTGGTCGGCCACCTGGCTCTGGTCGATCATCAGCACGGTCGTGCCCTTGCCGCCGAAGTACTGCTTCAGCGCCAGGACCTGCCGGCGGAAGCGCAGCATCGAGCCGGCCAGCAGCCGGAGCTCGGCCAGCGAGTCGAAGACCACGCGATCGGGCTTCAGCCGTTCCACCTCGTCCAGTACGCGGCGGGTGGTCTCGGCCAGCTCCACCTCGGAGGGGTGGAACATCGTGTACTGCGATTCCGGGTCCAGCTGGTCGCCGGTGGGGAACAGCTCATGCACGTGGATCCCGTCGAGCGTCCAGCCGTGCGCGTGGGCCACCTCGCGCAGTTCGCGCTCGGATTCGGACAGGGTCACGTACAGGACGCGCTCGCCCGCTTCCACGCCCGCGCGCAGGAACTGCAGGGCCATGGTGGTCTTGCCCGAGCCCGGGACTCCCTCGATGAGGTAGAGCCGGTGCGGGGTCAGGCCGCCATCGAGGACAACATCGAGGCCTTCCACGCCGGTACGGATCGGCGCGGGGAGCGCGAGGGATTGGGAGGGCATGGACGGATTTTCCGTAAACGCGGTGTCAACGCCACGTGCACGGGCCGTCACGCGTCACGGTTCCCTTCAGGCGATGCCATGACTTCCGGCGGTGGGGCTGGCGGGCGCCACCCCTCACCATCGGCCAGTTCCGCCCAACGGGGCGGATTTTTCCTCCATAGGACTCCCACATGCGTCGCACCCTGGTCACCGCCATCACGCTCGCCCTGGCCGGCGCCGCCCTCGATGTTGCTGCGTTCGATGCGGCCGCCCAGGCGCCCGACATGAATTCCGCACCGGCGGTCACCAACGCCACCACGCAGTTGCCGCGCACCGTGCGCCCGACGAACTACACGATCGCCGTCACGCCGCACGCCGACAAGATGACGTTCGACGGCAAGGTCTCCATCGCCATCGACGTGCTGGAGCCGACCGACAAGATCGTGCTCAACGCCGTGGACATGACGTTCGCCAACGTGGTGCTGAACCCGGCGAACGGCCGCGTGCAGAAGCCGAAGGTGGCCGTCGATGCCGAGGCGCAGACCGCCACGTTCACCGTCGACAAGCCGCTGCCCGCCGGCAAGTACCTGCTCTCGATGGACTACACCGGCAAGATCGGCACGCAGGCCAACGGCCTGTTCGCGATCGACTACGACACCAAGGCCGGCAAGAAGCGCGCGCTGTACACGCAGTTCGAAAACTCCGACGCGCGCAAGTTCGTGCCGTCGTGGGACGAACCGAACTACAAGGCGATCTTCGACCTGTCCGCCGACGTGCCGGCCAAGCAGATGGCCGTGAGCAACATGCCGGCCGCCGACACGAAGGACCTGGGCAACGGCATGAAGCGCGTGCGCTTCCAGACCTCGCCGAAGATGTCCACCTACCTGCTGTTCTTCGGCCTCGGAGATTTCGAGCGCGCGACGATGCAGGCCGGCGCCACCGAAGTGGGCGTGGTCGCGCAGACCGGTTCGGTCGACCAGGCCAAGTTCGCGCTGCAGTCGTCGGCCGATGTGCTGCGCGAATACAACGATTACTTCGGCACGCCGTACCCGCTGCCCAAGCTCGACAACGTGGCCTCGCCGGGCCGCAGCCAGTTCTTCGGCGCGATGGAGAACTGGGGCGCGATCTACACGTTCGAGTACGCGCTGCTGCTCGATCCCACGATTTCCACGCAGTCCGACAAGCAGGGCGTGTTCTCCATCGCCGCGCACGAGATCGCGCACCAGTGGTTCGGCGACCTCGTCACGATGAGCTGGTGGGACGACCTGTGGCTCAACGAAGGCTTCGCCACGTGGATGGCCGCGCGCACCACGCAGAAGCTGCACCCGGAATGGAACACCGGCCTGTACGCCGTGGGGTCGCGCGAGCAGGCGATGAACCGCGACGCCGTGGCGACGACGCACCCGGTGGTGCAGCACGTCGAGACGGTGGAGCAGGCGAGCCAGGCGTTCGATGCGATCACCTACCAGAAGGGCGGTGCGGTCATCTCGATGCTCGAAGGCTACGTCGGCGCCGATGCGTGGCGCGAAGGCGTGCGCCGTTACATCAAGAAGCACGCGTACGGCAACACGGTGTCCGACGACTTGTGGATGGCCGTGCAGGAAGCGGCGGGGAAGCCGATCGTCGACATCGCGCATGACTTCACGCTGCAGCCGGGCATCCCGCTGATCACCGTCACCTCGTCCACCTGCACCGGCGGCAAGACCACGCTGCAGCTGAAGCAGGGCGAGTTCACGCGCGATCGTCCCGACAAGCAGTCGCTCACCTGGCGCGTGCCGGTGATCGCGCAGGGCGTCGGCGGCAAGCCGGTGCGCACGCTGGTCGAAAACGGATCGGGCTCCATCGAAGTCCCGGGTTGCGCGCCGGTGATCCTCAACGCGGGCCAGAGCGGCTACTACCGCACGCTGTACGCGCCGACGCAGTTCGCCGCGATCCGCGACCAGTTCGGCAACCTCGCGCCGATCGACCAGCTGGGCCTGATGAACGACATCTGGTCGCTGGGCATGGCGGGCCTGCAGCCTTCGTCGGATTACCTGGACCTGGCGATGCGTGCCAAGCCCGACGCCGATCCGGCGATCTGGGCGGACATCGCCGACAGCTTCACCAGCATCGATCGTTATTACGACGGCGATGCGCAGGGCCAGGCGCGCTTCCGCAAGTTCGCGATCAAGACGCTGCAGCCGGCGTTCGCGCGCATCGGCTGGGAAGCGAAGGCGAACGAAAGCGATCCGGTCGCGATCCTGCGCACGCAGCTGATCGGTGCGTTGTCGGATCTCGGCGATGCGCAGGTGATCGCCGAAGCGCGTCGCCGCTTCGACGCCTCGGCCACCGACGAGAAGGCGATGCCGACCGCGCTGCGCCGCACGATCCTGGGCGTGGTCGCGCAGCATGCCGACGCCGCCACGTGGGACAAGCTGCACGAGATGGCAAAGGCGGAGAAGACCGCGCTGGTGAAGGACCAGTACTACACGATGCTGTCGATCCCGGAAGACAAGGCGCTGGCGCAGAAGGCGCTCGACCTTGCGCTGACGGACGAACCGGGCGAGACCAACAGCGCGAGCATGATCTCGGTGGTGTCCGGGCAGCATCCGGACCTGGCGTTCGACTACGCGGTGGCGCACCAGAAGCAGCTGGAATCGAAGATCGACTCGACCTCCCGCAGCCGCTACTACCCGGGCCTGGCACGCAACTCGCTGGATCCGGCGATGATCGGCAAGCTGAAGGCGTACGCGGACAAGAACATCGTGGCCTCGTCGCGCCGCGAGACCGATACCGCGGTCGCCAACATCACGTACCGCTCGAAGGTGAAGAAGGAACGCCTGCCCGCGATCGGCGCGTGGCTGGGCAAGCACGGGAGCTGATTCCGCCCGTCGTTGAAGACGCGAAACGCCGGGCAGTTGCCCGGCGTTTTTCGTTGCGCGGCCAAAAAATAGTCCATCCGTACCCACGCCCGCCGAGACTTCCGCCAACGCCCATGGCCGCCCCCCGGCCACCGCTCCCGTTCCTCCATTGCCCCTCCACGCCATGCCCATGCGCGACCACGCCCGCCCTCCCGCCGCGCCCGCCGACCGCCCACGCCGATGGCTTGCGGTCGCGGCGGTCGCGTTGTGCCTCGCGTGCGCGGGCGCGGCGATCGCGCAGGAGGCCAGCAAGGGCGATCTCGACAAGCGGGTGGAAACGTTGCGCGCCGAACTCGGGCCGCCCTCCGATTCGCTCACCGAGGATCGCCCCGAATTTCTGCGCCGCCTGCTGCTGGCCTCGCTCGAACGTCGCCGCGACGTGCAGGGCGCGATCAAGGATGTCGCGCGCCTGGGCGCGGCGCCGATCACCGTGCCGGTGCCCGACGGCGTGCTCGCGCTCGACGACCTGCGCCGCGAACTGCAACGCCTCGACGCCGACATCGCCGGCAACACGCGGCGTCGCGCCATCCTGGTCGAAGAGCGCGCCGCGCTCGCCACGCAACTCGCCGATCGCGTCGCGCGGCTGCGCACGCTCACCGAAACGGGGGCGGATGCGCAGTCGCGCACCATCGCCGCGCTCGAAGCGCAATTGAACGAATCGGCGACCGCCGAGACCGACCTGATGCTGCGCCTGCTCGACGTGCAGCAATCGCTCGCGCGCCGCCAGCGGGATGCGTATGCCGCACGATTGCGCGAGACGAGCACGCGCACGCTGCCCGCGAGTGCGCGCGATGCGGCCACCATCGATGCGCGCCTGGGCGCCCGCGGCGATGCCTTGCGCCAGCGCATGTCGGCCGCCGCGAAAGCGCGCGAGCGCACGCGCGCCGACTGGCTCGCGATCGCCAGCACCGCCACGCCGCTGCAGGCGGAGGCCGCGAAGGAGCGTATCGCCAACGCCGACATCGACCTGGAGCTCGCGCGCGAAGCGCTCACCAACCTCGCCACCGAACAACTGGCCTGGCAATTCGCGCTGCGCTTCTACCGCGACCACGATGCGGCCGCGCTGATCGAAGCGCGCCGCAACGGGCCGGTGCTGCTCGCGCGCCTGCAACGGCGCCATGATTTCCTGCAGGCCTTCCGCGACCAGATCCTCGCGCGCAGCGGCGCGCTGGGCAACGAGCTTGCGCAGGCCCCCGGCGCGCCCGACGCGGCCGACAAGCACGCATTGCGCGATGTGTTCGATGCGCGCCTGCAGATGGTGGATCGCGCGATCTTCGACGAACGCCAGCTCGGGCAATTGATCGATCGCCTGCGCACCGACTTCGACGCGCGCGCCGGCCAGACCGACTGGCGCGAACGCGTGCGCATCGGTTGGGCGATCGTGCGCGACGGCATCGCGCGCGCCTGGAACTTCGAATTGTTCAGCGTCGACCAGACCATCGAAGTCGAGGGCCGCAAGACCGTCGTGCCACGCGGCGTCACCGTCGGCAAGGTGATCAAGGCGCCATTGCTGTTGGTGCTCGGCATCTGGCTGGCGACGATCTCCACCGGCTGGGCCGAACGCTGGCTGCATCGTCGTCGCCACGTCGATGAAGGCCGCGCGCGCCTGATGCGGCGCTGGGCCTTGGCGATCCTGATCGCGGCGTGCGTGCTGGCGAGCCTGGCGATCGCGGGTATTCCGTTCGCGGCGTTCGCGTTCATCGGCGGTGCGGTGGCGATCGGCATCGGCTTCGGGATGCAGTCGCTCTTCAAGAACCTGATCAGCGGCGTGCTGGTGCTGGTGGAGCGGCCGTTCCGCCTCGGCGATGTCATCGAAGTCGGCGGCTTGCAGGGCACCGTGGTCGACATCGACCTGCGCACGTCCGTGGTGCGCGACGGCGATGGCGCGGAAACGCTGATCCCGAATTCGGTGCTGATGGAGGAGAACGTCAAGAACGTGACGTTCCGGACCCGTCGCCATCGGCAATCTCTTGCAGTCGTCGTGGATGGCGATTCCGATCCGCGCGCGGTCGCCGATGCGATGCGCGCGGCGGCCTCGCGCCACGGCCAGCTGGCGGACGATCCGGAACCGGTGGTCCTGCTGGAAGACTTCGCCGACAACGGCCTGCGTTTCGCGTTGCATTACTGGATCGACCTGGTGCCCGCCGTCGACCGCCGCCGCATCGCCAGCGACCTGCGGCTGATGGTGCTGGGGGCGTTCGAGGATGCCGGCATCCGCTTGGCGCCGCCGCCCCGCACGGTGGCTTGAAGCACGGGAACACCGCCGGATCGCGGGGGTATGATCGCGGCGTCCTGACGAGAGGGCGTGTCGTGGCGCACGCGAAACTCACGCGGCCGAAACTGCACCAGGTCCTCCCGCGCGAGCGCCTGTTCGCGCGGCTCGACGAATGTCGCAGTCGCCCGCTGGTGTGGGTGGTCGGTCCGCCCGGCGCAGGCAAGACCGCGCTGGTCGCAAGCTGGCTCGATGCGCACCGCGTCGGCGGCCTGTGGTACCAGGTGGACCCGGGCGATCGCGACCTCGCCACGTTCTTCCATTACCTCGGACGCGCCGCGCCCGCGCCGCGCAAGCGCGATGCGCCGCTGCCCACGTTCACCGCCGAACACGCCGCCGATCCCGCGGGCTTCGCGCGCCTGTATTTCCGCGCGCTGTTCGAACGCATGAAGCCGCCCGCGGCGATCGTGCTCGACAACTATCACGAGCTGCCCGCCGGCGCGCCGCTGCACGCGATGCTGGAGGCGATCGCGCGAGAAGTACCCGAACGCCTCGTCATCGTCGCGACCAGCCGCGGCGAACCCCCACCGGAGTGCGCCGCGTTGCGCGCGACCGACCGCATCGCGCTGCTGGACTGGGACGAACTGCGCCTCACCTTCGACGAAACCTGCGGCATCGCCAACCTGCGCCAGCACCTCGACGAATCCACGTTGCGCAGCGTGCACGCGCAGGCCGACGGCTGGCCGGTGGGCCTGGTGCTCACGCTGGAACAGGTGAAGCGCCGCGGCGCCGATGCCGCGATGCCGGATACGCAGGGACGCGAGGTGTTGTTCGCGTATTTCGCCGCGCAGATCGTCGGTGCGTTGCCGGAGCGCGTGCGCGGACACCTGATGCGCATCGCGCTGCTGCCGCGCGCCACGCCCGACCAGGCGGCGGCGATCGCCGGTGATGCGCACGCGGGTGCGGTGCTCGACCAGTTGTATCGCAAGCGCCTGTTCGTCGAGCGGCGTGGCGATGCGTACCAGTTCCATGACCTGTTCCGCGCCTACCTGGTGCAGGAACTCGAACGCACGCTGGATGCGGAGACGGTGGCGTCCGCACGCCGCACGGCCGTCGAGTTGCTGCTGCAATCCGAACAACTGGAAGCGGCCTTCGATTGCGCCGCTGCCGCGCAGGACTGGGCGGTCGCGGCCTCGATCGTCGTGCGCTTCGCGCCGAAGCTGCTCGAGCTCGGGCGCCTGGCCACCTTGCGCGCGTGGTGCGAGGCGTTGCCCGAGCGCGTGCTGGCTGCGTCGCCGTGGCTGGGCTTGTGGAAAGGCATCTCGCTGTCGGCGTTCGCGCCGCTGGAGTCGCGTGCGATCTTCGAGGCCGCGTACGCCGGCTTCGGCGACGACACGCTGGGGCGCGTGCTGAGTTGCGCGGCGATCCTCGCCACGCATTACCTGGAGTTCGACCACGGGCAGGTCGACCACTGGATCGATGCGTTGCTTTCGCACCTCGCCGAGGCGCCCGCGTTCCCGGCGCTTGCGGCGGAGCTGCGCGTGCATGCCGCGTTGTTGTTCGCCCTGAGTTACCAGCGCCCGCGCGCGGACCTGGTGGAAGCGTGCCTGGCGCGGATGCGCGTGCTGCTGCAGACGCCGGGCGTGCCGGTCAATCCGCGCGTGGACGCCGCGACGCTGATGCTGGCGCACGCGCAGGTCGTCGCGGATTTCGACGAAGCCGACCGCATCGCCGCGATGGTCGCGCCGTGGCTCGCGGATCCGGAACTCACGGCCAACTACCGCGCGATGTGGACGCTGCAGTACGCGCACGCACTCAACAAGATGGGCCGCGACGAGGAAGCGCTGAAGGCCTACGACATCGCACGCCGCGTTGCCGACGAGAACGCGCTGGTGCTGCCGCCGTTGCGCGTGTACGGCCATCTCGGGCGCGCGAGCGTGGCGCTGTGCCTGGGCGATCCCGAAGAGGCCGAGCGCGAGCGCGCCCTCGGCGCGGCGTACTGGAATTTCGGGCGCAAGCTGGATCGCGCGATCGATACCAGCGTGCGCGGCTCGATCGCGGTGCATCGCGGCGCGCTCGCCGAAGCGGTGGGCTGCTACCGCGCGATGATTTCGCAGATGGACGACTACGGGCCGGTGTGGCTGCGGCTTGCGGCACGCATGCAGTTGGCGCTGGCGGAATTCGAGGTCGACCCCCACGCCGATGTCGCGCCGTTGCTGGCGCAGGCGCGCGCGCTGCTCGCAGGTTCGTGCCTGACGCGCCATGCCCCGGCGATCGACACGGTGGAAGCCTGGATGCAACTGCGCACGCAGGGCGCGGAGGCGGCGCGCGCGGCGATCGAACGGTGCGTGGCCGGGCGCGAATCGCGGCACGGCCAATGCCTGCTGCGCCTGCATCCGCGCGTCCTGCCGGAGATGCATGCGGCGGCGTTGCGACTGGGCATCGGCGGCGGCGACGTGCGCGATGCGATCCGCCAGTACCACATGCGCGCGCCGGAAGCCGATCCGCCCGGTTGGCCGTGGCCGTTCGAAGTACGGATGCTCGGCCGCTTCGAAGTGCTGCGCGATGGCCAGCCGCTCGCGTTCTCGCGCAAGGTGCCGAAGAAGACGCTCGCCCTGTTGAAGGCCGTCGTCGCGCTGGGCGGGCGCAGCGTGTCGGAGCAGCGCCTGATCGATGCGCTGTGGCCGGACGAAGAAGGCGACGCCGCGGCGCGCGCGCTCGACGCCACGGTGTTGCGCCTGCGAACGTTGCTCGGTGATCCGCGCGCGATCGCGCAACGCGGCGGGCGCGTGGCGATCGATGCCGAACGCGTGTGGGTGGATGTATTCGCGTTCGAGCAGGCGCTGGCATCGGACGGGCAGGGCAGCGGGCCTGCCCTGCAGCGCGCGCTCGAGCTGTACGGCGGCGCGTTCCTGGCCGAGGACGAAGGCGAAGCCTGGCCCGTCGCCGCGCGCGAACGCCTGCGCGGCCGCTTCATCCACGCCCTCGCACGCCAGGCCGAAGCCTTCGAAGCGGCCGGCGACGACGATCGCGCGATCGCCGCCTACCTGCGCGGCATCGATGCGGATCCGGCGATCGAGTCGTTCTACCAGGGCCTGATGCGGTGCTACGACCGCCTGGGGCGCCGCGGGGAGGCGATCGCGGCCTACCAGCGGATGCGGCAGATCCTGTCGATCACGCTGGGCCTGCAGCCCTCGGCGGGCAGCGAGCGGATGTACCAGCAGTTGCGGCAGTAGGCGCTCAGCGTTCGAACGCCCCGATATCCGGCGCCGCGCCGCGCACCCGCGCGAACGGCGTGCCGCGCTGGTCGAAGCTGCGCAGCAGCAGATTGTTGCCGCGATCGATCAACGGGCTGCCCGCCAGCACTGCGTGCGTGCGCGTCGGTCCGCCGTTCGAGGCGAGCGGTCCGAGACCATGGGTGGCGGAAAAGATCGTGTCCGGAGGCAACGACACGGAGGCACTGCCGACCAGGTTGTGGCTGCCGGTCACTTGGGCATTCTGTGCCGGGAGGTCGCCGATGTCCCGCGTGAAGCCGGCATCGCACGTGTTGCCGGTCACCACCGTGCTTTCCATGGACATGCCGAAGGTGAACACCGCGCCCCAGCATTCGTCGGTGGTCGCTTCATGGTTGTCCACGATCGTGCTGTTGAAGATCCTGCCCTCTGCGGACACGAACGCAATCGCACTGACGCGGTCGTCCGCGCTGTTGCCGGAGATGGTGCTCTCGGCGATCACCGCCTCTGTATTGGCGGGACCGGCGTTGAACTGCAAGCCACCGGCCGCCTCGTTCGAATGGTTGCCGGAAACCGTCGACTTGTTGATCTCCGCATTGCCTGTCACGTTGGCGCCGCCTCCGAATTCGTTCGCGAGATTGTCCTGCAGGAGCGAATACGTCATGCGGAAGCCGTCCTCGGGGGCGACGCCGCCGCCCCAGTCCGCGCTGTTGTCGTAGACCTGGCTCTGCAGCATCGTCGTCTTGCCCAGCGACGACACACCGCCGCCCAGCGATTCCACGAGCGCCATCGCGTGGCTCTCGAACACGCTGCTGCGATCGAGCAGCACGGCGCCGTCGGCGTGGATCGCACCACCGCGCGCGATGGCCTGGTCGCCGCTGTCCGCGTCGGCAAGGCAATGGTGCGCACGCGATTGCCGCAGCGTGACGTTGCCGGTGGATTCGATGCAGCCGCCGAACGCGGTGGCGCCGTGGACGAAGCCATACGACACGCTCAATCGTTCGACAGTCAGCGTGCCGGTGCCCGTGTGGTGCAGCACGCGCGTCACGCGGTTTCCGTGCAGCGTCATCGCGAGGCGATCGCGTCCCAGCAGCCGGAGGTTGGTTTGCGGCAGCAGGATCTCGCTTGCGAGCGTGATGCGCGTGCAGGACAGCCCCGAAAGGTCGAGGGTGTCGCCGCTGGCCGCGGTCGATGCCACGGCGCGCAAGCTGCCGGCGCCGCTGTTGTTGCAGTTGGTCACGACGCGCGTCGCCGCATGGACATCACCGACGGGCAGGGCGGCCGCACCGCACAAAGCCAGCGCTGCGACGAGGGAGGTGCGACGAATGCCGCCGCACGCGATCGACATGGACATGGGTTCCTCCTTGGGCGCGCATTCGTGGGGCGCGTACTGCCACTACGCGCGCGCATGCGAAGAACCGGTCAAGCGCGACCGACGCGCAACCAGCGTGCGCATTCATGCAGGCGACGGGGAGTAGCTCAGCCGTGGGGCACGTGGTCCCGACCTTCGGCAATCCGTACCCAATAAGTAGCCCCCCTCCGGCGAGGCTCTCCGCATCAGATCGGAGAGGCCCCCGTGACCCCCATCCGCGCCTACGTCGTGCGCATCTACCGGCAGGAACGCACCGGCATCGACGGCGTCGTCGAGGACGTGAAGACCGGCCGTGCGCGGCCGTTCCACTCCATCGTCGAGCTGTGGGATGCGCTGCGCACGACACGGCGTGGCGGCGCGCGCAAGGACGCACCGCCCCCCGCGCCACCCCTCGAAGACTGACGTCCCCCACCGCCCCCACGCCCCCTCGGATCCCGCCATGTCCCGTTCCGCCTTGCTCGTCCCCGCCGCTTTGGCCGTGTGCCTCCTGGGCGCCTGCAACGACGCACCGCAAACCGCCGAAGCCGCGCGGCCCGTGCGCGTCCTGCGCGTCGGCGCCCAGGCCGATGCCGTGGGCGCCACGTACTCGGGCGAAATCAGCGCGCGCCGCGACGCCGCGCTCGGTTTCCTCGTCGGCGGCCGCATCCAGCAGCGGCTCGTCGAAGTCGGCGATACGGTCGCCGCCGGCACGCCGCTGTTCCGGCTGGATCCCACCGACGCCACGCTCAACGCCAACGCCTCGCGCAGCCAGGTGGCCTCCGCGCGCAGCCAGTACGAACAGGCGAAGGCCGACTACGCGCGCTATTCGCAGCTCGCCGGCGCGCAATACGTGTCGCGTTCCGAACTCGACAAGGCGCGCATGAGTTTGCAGACCGCGCAGGAAGCGCTGCGCGCGGCGCAGGCCAGCTACGGCGTGGTCGCCAACCAGGCGACGTACACGACGTTGCGCGCCACCACCGCGGGCGTGGTCACCAGCCTCGAAGCGGAAGCGGGCCAAGTGGTGTCGGCGGGCCAGGTGGTCGTGCGCATCGCCGAACGCGGCGAACGCGAACTCGTCGTCAGCGTGCCCGAGTCGCGCGTCGATGAACTGCGCAACGCGCGCGCGCTCACCGTCGACCTGTGGGCCGACCCGCGCCATCGCTACACCGGCCGCCTGCGCGAACTCGCGCCCGACGCCGATGCGGTGACGCGCACCTACACCGCGAAGATCTCCGTGCTCGGCGCCGACGACGCGCTGCGCCTGGGCATGACCGCGAAGCTGCACGTCGCGCTGCCGGTCAACGGCACGCTGCGCCGCGTGCCGCTGACGGCGATCTACGACCCGCGCGGCAAGCCGCACGTGTGGATCGTCGACGAGAAGACCTCGCGCGTGCGCCTGCAGCCGGTGGACCTGGCGCAAGCGCAGAACGATGGCGTGCTGGTGCGCAGCGGCCTGCGCGACGGGCAGGTCGTCGTCACCGCTGGCGTCAACCTGCTGCATGCCGGCCAGAAGGTGCAGCTGTGAAGGACCACGAGACGAAGTTCAACCTCTCGCGCTGGGCCATCGCGCATCCGCAGTTCGTGCTGTTCCTGATGCTGCTGTTCGCGCTGGGCGGCGTGTATTCGTGGCGGCACCTCGGGCAGATGGAAGACCCGGCCTTCACCGTCAAGGCGATGGTCGTGCAGGCGCAGTGGCCCGGCGCCACCGCCGACCAGGTGGCGCAGCAGGTCACCGACCGCATCGAACGCAAGCTGCAGGAAGTGGCCGAAGTCGACTACCTCAGCAGCTTCTCCAAGCCCGGCGTGTCGCAGATCACCGTGGTGCTGCGCGAGTCCGTGCCCGCGAAGAAGGTGCCGGACGTCTGGTACCAGGTGCGCAAGAAGATCGCCGACATCCAGGGCACGCTGCCCGAAGGCGTGCGCGGCCCGGCGTTCAACGATGAATTCGGCGATACGTTCGGCAACCTTTACGCATTCACCGCCGACGGGTTCACCTACGCCGAGCTGCGCAAGTTCGTGGACCAGGCGCGCGACGAATTCCTGCGCGTGCCCGACGTCAGCAAGGTGCAATACATCGGCGTGCAGGACGAGAAGATCTTCGTCGAAGCCTCTTCGGCCAAGCTCGCCTCGATTGGCCTGGATCCGCGCCTGATCGCCGACGCGCTGCAGAAGACCAACGCGCTCGTGCCCGCCGGCGTGGTGCAGGCCGGCGCGCAGCGCGTGGCGATCAAGGCCACCGGCGAGTTCGATTCGGTGGCGTCGATCGCCAACATCGGCGTGGACGCGAACGGCCGCACGCTGCGCCTGGGCGACATCGCGCGCGTGTACCGCGGCTACACCGATCCGGTCGAAAGCAAGATGCACTTCGACGGGCACGATGCGATTGGCCTGGCGATCGCGATGCGCGACGGCGGCGACGTGATCCGCATGGGCCACGACCTCGACGCGGCGGTGGCGCGCGTGCAGGCGGCGATGCCGGTGGGCGTGGAAATCCACGCCGTTTCCAACCAGCCCGAGGTCGTGCACGAATCGGTGCACGAGTTCACCAAGAGCCTGGGCGAGGCGATCATCATCGTGCTGGCCGTGAGTTTCCTGTCGCTGGGCTGGCGTACGGGCATCGTGGTCGCGCTGTCGATCCCGCTCGTGCTCGCGATGACGTTCCTCGTGATGTACGCCTTCGGCATCGACCTGCAGCGCATTTCGCTCGGCGCGCTGATCATCGCGCTCGGCCTGCTGGTCGACGACGCGATCATCGCGGTGGAAATGATGGCGCTGAAGCTGGAACAAGGCTGGGATCGCGCGCGCGCCGCCAGCTTCGCGTACACCGCCACCGCGTTCCCGATGCTCACCGGCACGCTGATCACCGCGGCGGGCTTCCTGCCGGTGGGCCTGGCGAAGTCGGGCGCGGGCGAATACACGATCTCGATCTTCCAGGTCGTCGGCATCGCGCTGATGCTGTCGTGGCTGGTGGCGGTGCTGTTCACGCCGTACCTCGGTTACAAGCTGCTGCCCGAATCGAAGGGCGGGCATGCGCACGATGCGCACGCGGTGGACGGCACGCGCGGCTTCTACGGGATCTTCCGCCGCCTGCTGGAGTGGTGCCTGCGTCGTCGCGGCCTGGTGCTGGGCTGGACGGTCGCGGTGTTCATCGGTGCGCTCGCGCTGTTCCAGGCGGTGCCGCAGCAGTTCTTCCCGGCGTCGAGCCGTCCCGAGCTGATGGTCGATCTGTGGTTGCCGGAAGCCGCGAGCATCGCCGCGACCGACGACGCCGTGTCGCGCTTCGAAAAGCAGGTCCAGCGTGACCCCGACGTCGTCGCCGTCACCGGCTACATCGGCATGGGCAGCCCGCGCTTCTACCTGCCGCTCGACGTGCAGTTGCCCAACACCAACTTCGGCCAGGTCATGGTGATGACCAAGGGCGAGCACGAGCGCGAAAAAGTGTTGAAGCGCATCGAAGCGATGTTCGCGAAGGATTTCCCGAACGTGCGCGGCCGCGTGCAGCGCCTGGAGAACGGCCCGCCGGTGGGGTATCCGATCAAGCTGCGCGTGTCCGGCCCCGATCCGCTGAAGCTGCCGGCGATCGTCGACCAGGTGCAGGGCGTGCTGCGCGCCGATCCGGCGATCCGCGATGTCAACTCCGACATGGGCGAGCGCCTGCAGACGATGCGGCTGGTGATCGACCAGGACAAGGCGCGCGCGCTGGGCGTGACGTCGCAGCAGATCGCCGACACGACGCAGAACTCGCTCTCGGGCGTGGGCATCACCCAGTTCCGCGAGAACGACCAGCTGATCGACGTGGTCACGCGCCTGGAAGGGCAGGAGCGCACCGACCTCGACAACCTCAAGGACGTGAAGCTGTACGTGCGCGATGGCCAATATGTCGCGCTGTCGCAGGTCGCGCACATCGAACTGGGCAGCGAGCAGAGCATCGTGTGGCGTCGCAATCGCATGCCCACCGTCACGGTGCGGGCGGACGTGTCGGGCGCCGAAGCGGTGGATGTCACGCAGCGCACGTGGCCGGCGATCCAGGCGATCGCGGCGAAGCTGCCGCTCGGCTATCGCATCGAGGTCGGTGGCGCGGCGGAATCGAGCAAGACCAGCCAGGATTCCATCGCCGCCGTCGTGCCGTTCGCCGTCGCCGTGATCCTGGTGCTGCTGATGGTGCAGTTGCAGGACATGAAGAAGATGCTGCTGGTGCTGGGCACCGCGCCGCTCGGGATGATCGGCGTGTCGCTGGTGCTCGCGGTGTTCCGCGTGCCGTTCGGGTTCGTGGCGATGCTGGGAACGATCGCGCTGGCGGGCATGATCATGCGCAACTCGGTGATCCTGATCGACCAGATCGACCAGGACCTCGCGCAGGGCGCGACGCCGTGGGATGCGATCGTCGGCGCCACGCTGCGTCGCTTCCGCCCGATCGTGCTGACCGCGCTCGCCGCGATCCTGGCGATGATCCCGCTCACGCGCTCCACGTTCTGGGGCCCGATGGCGTGGGCGATCATGGGCGGCCTCACCGTCGCCACGCTGCTGACGCTGATCGTGCTGCCCACGTTGTATGCCTGGGCCTATCGCGTGAAGCGCGAGACGCCGGCGCAGGTGCCGACGCCTGCGACGGTGGCGACGCACGACGACATCGCGCCTCGCGGATTGCCGCAAACGGCCTGACCTTCCCCCCGTTCGTCGTCGGTCGCGCGTGCTCCCTCCCCCCGAAGCGCGCGGCCGGCGGCGATCGTTTCTTTCGAAGCGAGTGCTCCATTCCCGTCTTTCACCCGCAACGTCGCTACCATCGCCCCAATGGACGCCACCTCCCGAACGGACGCCAAGCCCGGCCTGTCGACCAAGCGCCTCGCCGTGCTGCTCGGCGGCCTGGCGATGTTCGGGCCGTTCTCGATCGACACGATCTTCCCGGCCTTCCCGCAGATGGGCGCGCAGCTCGGTGCGGACAAGCTGGCGATGCAGCAGACGATCAGCGTCTACTTGATCGCGTATGCGCTCACGAGCCTGGTGCACGGGCCGCTGTCGGATGCGATCGGGCGGCGGCGCGTGATCCTCGGCGGGCTGGCGATCTTCGCCGCGGCGTCGGCCGGGTGCGCGCTGTCGACGGACCTGACGACGCTGCTGCTGTTCCGCGCGCTGCAGGGCCTCAGTGCGGGCGTGGGCCTGATCGTGGGACGCGCGGTGATCCGCGACGTGCTGCATGGCCACGATGCGCAACGCTTGATGAGCCAGGTGTCGATGATCTTCGGCATCGCGCCGGCGATCGCGCCGGTGATCGGCGGCTGGATGCTGGGCTGGAGCGCGTGGCCGACGATCTTCTGGTTCCTCGTCGCGTTCTCCGCGCTGCTGTGGATCGCAACGCTGCTCGCGCTTCCGGAAACGCATCCGCCGCAGGCGCGCCTGAAGCTGCGCGGCAAGGCCTTGTTGCGCGACTACGTGGCGATCTTCCTCAACCCGCGGTTCCAGCGGCTCGCGGCGGCGGGCACGTTCAACTTCGGTGCGTTGTTCCTGTACATCGCATCGGCGCCGGCGTTCGTGCTGGACCTGCTGAAGCTCGACCAGCGCAGCTTCGCGTGGTTCTTCGTGCCGATGATCGGCGGGATGATGCTCGGGGCGTTCACGTCGGGCCGCATCGCGGGCAAAGTGGCCGCGACGCAGCAGGTGCGCCTGGGCTTTGCGTGCTGCGGGGCGGCGGCGGTGGCCAACCTGGCCTACAACGTGTTCGTGCCGGTGCCGACGGTGCCTTGGGCGGTGTTGCCGATGATGTTGAATTCGTTCGGCATCGCGCTGGTGTTCCCGATCCTGACGCTCGCGATCCTCGACATGTATCCGCGCCAGCGCGGCAGTGCGTCGTCGCTGCAGGCCTTCACCGGCCTGGTCAGCAATGCGTTCATCGCCGGCGTGCTGTCGCCGCTGCTCAGCCAGTCGCCGCTGCGCCTGGCGATCGGCGCGGCGTGCTTCACCACGCTGGGCTGGGCGTTCTGGAAGTGGGAATCGCGGTCGAACGTGCCGATGGCGGCATGCGCGCCGTCGGAAGCGGCGGCGCTGGAACCGACGGAGCGGCTTTAACCTTCTTCTTCGGCTTCGTACTGCGCATCCGTCACGCGCGCATCGAGCTTGCACGACTGCGTGGCGCCCTGCGCGGTGCAGGTGCACTGGCCGGCTTCGACGAGCGTGCGCGTGCGGCCTTCGGACTTGCCGCGCTTGACCCAGTCGCGCGCCTGCTTGTTGGCGGCGTCGCAGGCCTGCGCTTCGCTGCTGCCGGTGGCGGTGAAGGTCTTCGTCGCTTCCTGCGCATGCACGGCGGGTGCAAGGGCGAGCGCGAAGGCGAGGGCGATCAGGGTGATGCGCATCGGAATCCCCAGGGGGCTTTGAACGGCGCCGGTTTTGACGCGGCGCGATTCTACGCAGTCGCGGCCCTGTACCGCATGAACGCAAATACCGGCAGGCCCGCCAGCAGCAAGGCGCCGCCCCACAACAGGGATTCGCTGCCCGTGCCCACCAGCGCATACAGGCTGTAAAGCAGCGCCAGCGCGGCCAGGATGCGGCCGTTGCGCTCGCCGGTGCGTAGCCACGCTGCGCTGCTGACCACGTAGGGCAGCAACGTCGCCGCCGTGGACAGCAGGATGGAGAACGTGAACAGTTCCACCAGCGAGTGGCTGAAGTTGGCCATCACCAGCAACGACGCCAGCACGCTGCTGGCGACGACGCCGAACACCGGCGTGCCGTTCGCATGCAGGCGCGCGAAGGGTTTCGGCAACATGCCGTCCTGCGCGGCCGCCAGCGGCACCTGGCCGGAGACCAGCACCCAGCCGTTGAGCGCGCCGAACGTGGAGATCGTGGCGACCACCGCGAGCGCGATGCCCGCACCCGGACCCCACAAGCTGCTCGCGGCATCCGCCATCGGCGCCTGCGAATCCTTCAGCACGTCGCCCGGCAACAGGCCCAACACCACGGTGCACGCGAGGATCGTCGCGACGCCCGCGAGCAGCGTGCCGAAGATCGTGGCGCGCGGAATGGTGCGCGACGCATCGGTGATCGCGCCGGCGGGGATCGTCGCCGCTTCCAGGCCGAGGAACGCCCACAACGTCAGCGCGACCGTGGCCTGCACGACGTGGCCCATCGGCTCGCCGCTGCGGTTGAACGGCACGTAGTGCGTGGTGTCGACGAACCACAGCGCGACCACGGCGAACAACAGCAGCGGGACCAGCTTCAATACCGTGGTGAGCAATTGCACGCGGCCCGCTTCGCGCACGCCGGCGAGGTTGACCGCGGTGCAGATCCACAACGCACCGAGCGCGCACATCGCCGAACGCAGCGGCGTGGCGGTGAGCGGCGGGAACACCGCGCCGATGCTGCCGGCGAAGGCGACCGCGATCGCCGCGTTGGCGCACCACACCGAGATCCAGTAACTCCACGCGATCACGAAGCCCGCGACATCACCGAACCCGTTGCGCGCATACACGTACGGCCCGCCGGTCTGCGGCCAGCGCGCGGACAACTTGCAGAACGTGAGCGCCAGGAGGATCGCGCCGCACAAGGTGATGCCCCAGCCGAGCAGGCTCGCGGCGCCGTACGGCGCGAGCGACGCAGGCAGCAGGAACACGCCGCTGCCGATCATGCTGCCGACGACGAGCGCGATCGCCGACCACAGGCCGAGCGGCCGGGCCGATGAGGTTTGCGGTTCCGCTTCGAGCGACGTCACGCGCCGGTCCGGTACAGCCGGCGCAGCAGTTCGTGGAAATGGTGGACGGCGTTCTCGCGCAACGGATTCAGGCGCCCGGGCACGTACGAACCCGACGACAACCCGCGCTGCACGTCTTCGCAGATGGTGAGGTCTTCCACCTGCACCTCGTCGCTGAAGCTCAGGTCCGCGGCGCGGCGCGCGACGCCGGCTTCGGACTCGTCCATCGCGTAGTAGAAATCGAACTCCACGCGGCAGCGATCGATGCCCAGCGGGATGATGCGGTTGGTCTGCAGGCGGCCGGGCAGGATGTTGAGCATCGTGTTCGGCCACATCCAGTAATAGAGCGCATCGCCCGCGCCGTACAGGGCGTCGCCGCTTTCCAGCGGGCTGAACTGGTAGGAGTACCACTCCGCCGTCTCGGTGATGTAGCTGCGGTAATCCAGCAGCTTGTTCAGGCCGGGATGGATGTGCGGGACGTGGTAGCCCTCGAGGTAGTTGTCGACGTACACCTTCCAGTTGCACGCGACTTCGTAACCGACGCGGTGGTGGTGGCCGTAGTGTTCGAGCCCGCGGTCGGGGCCCAGGCGTGCATCGATTCCGGCGACGAATGCATCGAAGTCCGGCGCATGCGCACTATCCACGCACGCGAATACCATGCCCTGCCACACGCGCACCGACAGTTGCGGCAGGCGGATGTCGGACGGTACGAAGTCCGGCGCGCCGCCCATTTCCGGCGCCGAACGCAGCACGCCTTCGAGCGTGTAGGTCCAGCCGTGGTAGCGGCAGCGCAGCGCCTTGGCGCCCAGGCCATCGCACTGCGCGATCGGGCCGGCGCGATGGCGGCACACGTTGTGGAAGACGCGGATTTCGTTGTCGGCGCCGCGCACCGCGATCACCGGCAGGCCGGCGAAATTGGCGATGGCGTGGTCGCCCGCGTTGCGCAACTGGCACACGTGCGCGATGAGTTGCCAGCCGCGATCGAAGATCAGCGCGCGGTCGACGGCGACGTACGCAGGATCTGCGTAGAAGCGCGCGGGCAGGGCGGTGGCGTGGTCGAGCGGCTGCGGATCCAGGTCGGACGGCGGCGGCGGAACCTGCGGGCGGGTGGCGGTCTGCGTCATGCGCCCGAGTATGCCGCGCGCGCGCGCGCCGCGCATGCCCGGCAGGTCACGCGGGGCCAACCCTCGCAGGATTACGGTCGCCGGCAGGAGGGCGCCCGTGGCGGATTTCAGCCAGCAACGCGATGCGATGGTCCGGCACCAGCTCGCCGCGCGCGGGCTGCACGATCCGCGCGTGCTCGACGCGATGGGCCGGGTGCCGCGCGAGCCCTTCGTCGGCGCGTCGATGCAGGCGTTCGCCTACGACGACGGGCCGTTGCCGATCGATGCCGGGCAGACGATCTCGCAGCCCTACATCGTCGCGCGCATGGTCGAGCTTGCCCGCATCGCGCCGGGCGACCGGGTGCTGGAGATCGGCGCGGGGTCGGGCTACGCCGCGGCGGTGATGGCGGCGATCGCGGCGCGCGTGTTCACGATCGACCGCATCGAACGGCTGGCGGCGCTGGCGCGCGGGCGCTTCGAATCGCTGGGCTACGACAACATCGACGTGCGCACGGGCGATGGCACGCAGGGATGGCCGGAGGCGGCGCCGTTCGATGCGATCGTGGCGTCCGCCGGCGGGCCGGGCGTGCCGGACGTGTTGAAGGGACAGCTGGCGATCGGCGGGCGGCTGGTGATGCCGGTGGGCGCTTCGCTGCATGCCCAGCAGCTGGTGCGGGTGACGCGCGTGGAGGCGGCGCGCTTCGAGACCGAAGCGAAGGATCACGTGGCGTTCGTGCCGTTGATCGGGGTGTTCGGGTGGGGCGACGAGGCGGCGTACTGAATTGCGCGGCGATCGGGGCGTTCCCTCCCCGGCCCTCCCCGCGGAGCGGGGAGGGAGGGGTGCGCGTCAGTTGCGCTTCGTCGTCGTCGCGGGTGCGGTGGCCACCGGGCCCGAACTCCAGCCGCAGGTCTGGCCTTCGTTCTGCTTCTTCAGCCATTCCTGCAGCGGGGCGAAGTATTCGAGCACCGCGCTCGCGTCCATCTTGTCGCTGCCCGTCATTTCCTTGAGCGTCGCCTGCCACGGCTGGCTCGCGCCGCGCGACAGCATCGTCTGCAGTTTCTTCCCGGCGTCCTTGTTGCCGTAGAAGCTGCATTCGTACAGCGGGCCCTTGTAGCCGGCCGTGTCGCACAGCGCCTTGTAGAACTGGAACTGCAGGATGTGCGAGAGGAAATAGCGCGTGTACGGCGTGTTGCCCGGTACGTGGTACTTCGCGCCCGGATCGAAGAACTCCTCGCCGCGCGGCGTCACCGGGGCCACGCCCTGGTACTTCGCCTTCAGGTCCCACCACGCCTTGTTGTACTGGTCGGGCTTGATCGAACCGTCGAACACGCCCCAGCGCCAGCGATCGATCATCAACCCGAACGGCAGGAACGACACCTTCGCCAGCGCCATGCGCATCTGCGCGTTGATCAGCGCCTGGTCGCCCTGCTGCTGTTCGCCGACCAGGCCGATCGACTGCAGGTACTTCGGCGTCATCGCCAGCACGATCGTGTCGCCGATCGCTTCGTGGAAGCCATCGTGCGCGCCGGTCTGGAACAGCGGCGGCAGGTTGTTGTACGACAGGTAGTAATAGACGTGGCCGAGCTCGTGGTAGATCGTGGTGAAGTCTTCCTCGGTCGGCTTGATGCACATCTTCGTGCGCACGTCGCCGGCCATGTTCATGTCCCACGCGCTGGCGTGGCAGACCACGTCGCGGTCGCGCGGCTTGATGAACTGCGTCTTCTCCCAGTAGCTCGCGGGCAGCTTGGGCATGCCGAGCGAGGTGTAGAAATCCTGCGCGCGTTCGGTCATGCGCTTGGCGGTGGACAGCGCGGCGACCTGGTGCAGGTCGGCGAGCTGTTCGGGGTTCGGGAGATCCGGGCCCGAGAGCTTGGACATCTCTTCGGCTTCGTCGGCCTTGGCGAGCTGGTCCAGCTTCTGGTTGATGTCGAGGTCGCCGGCGTCCTTGTACGGCTGCAGCATGTCCCAAAGGTTGCTCCAGTCCTGCTGCCACATGTTGCCCATCAGGTGCGCGGGCAGCAGGCCGCCGGCCACTTCGCCGCGCTCGCCGTATTTCGCCTTCAGTTGCGTGCGCGCGTAGCAGTGCAGCTGTTCGTACAGCGGCTTGACCTGCGTCCACAGGCGATCGGTTTCCGCGGCGATCTGCGCGGGCGTCATGTCGTAGCCGGCGCGCCACAGCTCGCCCGTGTCGGCGTAGCCCATGTCGCGTGCACCGGTGTTCACCAGTTCGACGAAGCGCGTGTAGTCCTTGCGCATCGGGATCGCGGTGGCGTGCCAGCCTTGCCAGGCGTCCAGCTGCGCGTCGTAGTCGTGGTCCTTGCTGGCCAGCACGGCTTCCAGGTCGCCGAGCTGGCGGCACACCTTCGCCGAGCCCTCGCCCTTGCAGTACGTGCCCTTGCCGTACATGCCTTCCATCTTCGAGGCGATCTGGGTGAGCTCTTCGAGCTGCTTGGGATCGTT